>CAYQRM010000288.1:0-11068 GCA_964419785.1 uncultured Solibacteraceae bacterium
TCGATCGCGCGCTCGCGATCGCCCGGCAAATCGCCGGCGCCATCGAGGCCGCCCACGAGCTCGGCATCATTCATCGCGATTTGAAACCAGCGAACGTGAAAGTCAGAGACGACGGCACGGTCAAGGTGCTCGACTTCGGTCTCGCCAAAGCACTCGCGCCGGATACGGCGAGTGGGACGGCGGACCTCTCGAATTCGCCGACGCTGACCGCGCGATCCACGCAGCTCGGCATGATCCTCGGCACCGCCGCGTACATGGCGCCCGAACAAGCGAAGGGCCGCGCCGTCGATCGACGCGCGGACGTCTGGGCGTTCGGCGCGGTGCTGTTCGAGATGCTCGCCGGCCGCCGCGCGTTCGAGGGAGACGACGTGTCGGAAGTGCTGGCGTCCGTGTTGAAAACGGATCCGGACTGGAGCGTGCTGCCCGCGAATCTACCCTCGCCCGTCCTGCGACTGCTGAGGCGATGCCTCGAAAAGGATCCGAAGAAGCGGCTGCGCGACATCGCCGAAGGCATGCTGCAGCTCGACGAAGGCCTCGCCGCCGCGGCGGCGTCCGCACCAGACCAGACGGCGAGCGCGCGTCCGAGCGTGCCACTCTGGCGGCGCGCGTTGCCGATCGTCGCGGCCGTGAGTCTGACCGCCGCGGTGATGTTTGGCATCAACCGCGCTCGATCCACGCCGGCTGAGGTGCGTACGCCGGTTCGCTTTCTGATCGAGCCATCCTCGACGGCGTCGATCGTTCCCACGCCTGCCGAAACCGATGTCGCCATCTCGCCGGATGGGAGGTCGATCCTCTTTCTGGCGGCAGAAGCAGGGCGAGCGTCGATCTTCGTGCGAGGTATCGATCAGATCGGCGCGGCGTCGTTGCGCGGCACCGAAAACGGCTCGGCGCCGTTCGTCTCTCCCGACGGCGCCTGGGTGGGATTCCTCGATCGCGCGAATCAGGCGCAACTGAAGAAGGTCCCGATGCAAGGCGGCGCCGCGACGGCGCTGACCGTCGCGAAGAACACGATCTACGGCGCGGCGTGGTTGGCCGACGACTCGATTGTCATCGGCGTGAGGGGTCAACCGCTGAGCATCGTGCCGGCTGGCGGTGGCGAGCCCGCACCGGTCGCCACACTCGCGCCCGGCGAAGGCGAACATCTCTGGCCGGCCGCCGTACCCGGAACGTCGGTCATCGTGTTCACCTCGAGCGATGGCATCAGAACGCCGGCGACCGTTGGTCAGATTGCCGCCATCGATCTGACCACGCACCGAGTCGCGCGATTTCAGCTGGCGGGATTCCGCCCCCGCTTCGTCTCGCCGGGATTCATCGTCTACGCCACGAGCGACGGAGCGATTCGCGCGGTGCGATTCGATCCGAAAACCCTCACGATCTCCGGGACGCCGGTCACGGTGCTCGATCGCGTCAGCGTCAAGGGCAGCGGCGCCGCGCAGTTCGACGTCTCGGCGGACGGACGGCTCGTGTACCTGGCGGGCGGTCCGCTCGTCAACCCGACACGCAGCCTGACGTGGACGGACCGTGACGGCAAGGACACGCCGATCGCCGCGCCGTTGCGCAGCTATTTCTATGCGCGGCTGTCGCCGGACGGCACGCGCATCTCGACGGATATTCGAGACGAGGATCAGAGTGTCTGGATCTGGGACCTCAAACGCGACGCCTTCATGAAGCTGACCGACAAGCCCGGTCAGTTTCAGTACTGTCTCTGGACGCCCGACGGTCACGTCGTCTTCTCCTCGATCGGAGAGAAGACGGCATTGATGGAGATGCGCGCCGACGGGACTGGTCCCATCGATCCGATTACCGACGCCAGCCAGCTCACGCGGTATCCGAACGCCGTCACGCCAGACGGCTCGCGAGTGATCTTGCGCGGCGAGCGCGCCGGAACGACCAAGAACGATCTCCTTATCGTGTCGCTCTCCGGAGATCACACGGTCAAACCGCTCCTGGCCACCGATCACGACGAGCGCAACGCGGCGCTCTCGCCCGACGGAGAGTGGATGGCGTTCGAGTCGGATCTCTCCGGCTCCTACGAGGTGTACGTGCGGCCGTTCCCGGACGTGGAGTCCGGCCAGTGGGCGATCTCGACGCACGGAGGCCGCAAGCCCTTGTGGTCGCCGACTGGTCGTGAGGTCTTCTACGTCTCCGACGACGAGAAGACGATGATGGCGGTTCCGGTCGACACGACGCACGGCTTTTCCGCCGGCAAGCCCGCGGTTCTCTTCGACGCGTCGGGCTACTTTCTAGGCGCCGTCGGGCGCAACTTCGACGTCACGCCGGACGGCAAGCGATTTGTAATGATCAAGAATCCACCGAGATCTGCAGCTCCGCCCTCGCCGCTCACCGTCGTCATCGACTGGGCCGAAGAGCTGCGCGCCCGGCTGAAATAGGTGGAATCGCCATGACTGGTCGAAAGATCGGACTCTATGAGGTCGTGGCGAAGCTGGGCGAAGGCGGCATGGGCGAGGTCTATCGCGCCCATGACCCAAAGCTCAATCGTGACGTCGCGCTGAAGATTCTGCCTGATATCGTCGCCGGCGACCCGGATCGGCTCGCGCGATTTCAACGCGAGGCCCAGGTGCTGGCCTCCCTCAATCATCCGAATATCGCGGCGATCTACGGCGTCGAGGACAGCGGGCCGACGCACGCGCTCGTGCTCGAGCTCGTCGACGGTCCGACGCTGGCCGATCGTCTCTCGGCCGGCGCGCTGCCCCTGGCTGAAGCTCTGGCGATCGCGCGGCAGATCGCGGACGCTCTCGCCGCCGCCCACGACGCCGGCGTGATCCATCGCGATCTGAAACCCGCGAACGTGAAGGTCCGGCACGACGGCACCGTCAAGGTCCTCGACTTCGGACTCGCCAAGGCACTCGGCTCCGATCCCGCCTCGTCGTCGGCGACGGCGATGAATTCGCCGACGATCACGGCTCGCGCGACCGAGCTGGGCATCATCATCGGCACGGCCGCCTACATGTCACCCGAGCAAGCGCGCGGCAAGCCGGTCGATCGACGCGCGGATCTCTGGGCGTTCGGCGTCGTTCTCTACGAGATGCTCACAGGCCGCCGCGCGTTCGAGGGCCCGGAAGTCTCCGATGTTCTCGCGGCAGTCCTGCGCGACGCGCCTCCACTCGATGCTCTGCCACCTGACGTGCCGCCAGCAGTCCGGCGGCTGCTCCGCCGCACGCTCGAAAAGGACCGCGCGCGCCGCCTCGACTCGATGGCGGCCGCGCGTCTCGAGCTTGATGACGTCGGCGCGACGCTGGATGGTCCTGAGGTGAATGCGCGCGCCTCGCGGCGAGCACTCGCAACGGCCATTGCCGCCACGGCCCTCGTCTCCGCGCTCGCGACCGGCCTCATCGTGTGGCGCGCGCGCCAGACACCACCGGCGCCAGTCCTTCGTTTCGCCATCGTACCGACGCCGGACGCGCCAATCGCCGTCGAGACCAATCACAGCGACCTCTCACTCACGCCAGACGGATCCCGCCTGCTGTATTTCAGTCGCGTCGGCGACGACAATCAGTTCGCGCTCCGTCCACTCGATCGCTTCGAGCCCGTCATTCTCAAGAACCTGGGCGAAGCCCCCCGAGGTCTCACGGTGTCGCCAGACGGTGCGTGGATCGCCTATCAGGCCGGGGGATCGAGCGGCAACGATGCCGCGCTCTACAAGGTGCCGATTGCCGGGGGATCGCCCATCCGTTTGTGCGACATTCCCGGCAATCTCCGCGGCGTCACGTGGCCGACACCAGACACGATGGTGTTCGCGAGTGTGAGCCGTCAATCCGGGCTGCTTCGCATCTCCACCGCGGGCGGCGCGGCGGAGGTGCTGACGAAGCCGCGAATCGAGGACGATGAGGTCGACCACCTGTGGCCGCAAGCGCTCCCAGATGGCAAGCACGTCTTGTTCGGCATCGTCAGATCAGCCGGGTGGGATATCGGTCTGCTGTCGCTCGATACGAAGACGTGGCGCGTGCTGATCAGAGACGGAATCTCGCCGCGGTACAGCCCGACCGGCCATATCGTGTACGGATCAGGGGGCGTGCTGAAAGCCGTGCCCTTCGATCTTGGCCGCGCAGAAGTCACAGGCGAGCCGGTGCAGGTGCTCGCCGGCGTCGTGATGAAGGACTCGGGCGCGGCCGACTTCGCGTTCGCCGGGAACGGCACGCTCGTCTATCTCCCCGGTCAGGTCCGGAGCCTCCAACGCAGACTCTCGTGGCGGGACACCAACGGGCAGGAGACGTCGCTCGCGGTCGCACCGGCGGATTTCACCTCAATCAGGATCTCGCCGGACGGCCGTTTCGCAGCCTCTATCGTCGGGATTACCGCCGGCGTCACCAACGGCGGGCTCTGGCTGATCGATCTGACTCGCGAAGTCGCGAGCCGGCTCACGCCGCTTGGGAGTCCGGTCAGCAGTCCCATCTGGAGCCCGGACGGTCATCGCGTCGCGTTCTTTCAGACGATGGGAGCATCAGCCCAAGAACCAAGCGGCATCTTCGTCATGTCCGCAGCCGGCACGACTGCGCCTGAACGATTGACGAGAGCCGCGGCTGGCGAGACGCAACTGCCTGGCTCATGGAGTCCGGACGGGAACGTTCTCTTCACGAGCAGAAGGACTGACAGGAATCAGTGGGACATCATGCAGGTGTCGGTCACGACCGGCGATGTGAAATCCGTCGTGACCGAACAGACGCGCAGTTCTCAACCCGCGCTGTCGCCCGACGGCCACTGGCTTGCGTACACTTCGACCGATCTCTTTCCCCGCCTCTTCATCCGATCGTTCCCGAATGTCAACGACGTGAAGATTCCGGTGACCGATGGACCTGGTCAGGATGCCGCGTGGTCAGCGGACGGCCGGACGCTGTACTTCCAGTCTGGTGGGAGCGTCCGTTCGGTGCCTGTTGCGGCGTCTGGCGGCGCACTGACCATCGGCCGGCCCGTCGAGGCGACCCGCATCCCGCAGACGTCGCTCACCGACACAGCCTTCATCGCCATGCCGCCCGTGGACAATCGATTCCTGGTCGCGACGCCGCCGGGAAGCAGTCAGGCGCCGGCTGAATATCGCGTGGTTCTCAACTGGTTCGACGAGCTCAAGGCGCTCGTGCCCGCGACGAAGAAATAGGTGTCATGGCTCGGGCCAGATTCGCCGGACTTCTCGTGCTCGCGGCGCTCTTTGCCTCGCGTCCCTCCCCGCGCGCTGCGCAAGGCGCGTGGCAACCCGCCGCGGGTCCACTCCTGACGCGCTGGGCGAAAAATGTGTCGCCCGACCACGTGCTGTCCGAGTATCCGCGTCCGCAGTTGGTGCGGCCGGAGTGGCGCAATCTCAACGGCCTCTGGGACTACGCGATACGTCCGCGCGACGAAGCGCCGCCGGCCACGTTCGACGGCACGATCCTCGTGCCGTTTCCGATCGAGTCCGCGCTCTCTGGCGTGATGAAGAAGGTCGGCGACACCAACCGGCTGTGGTATCGGCGGACGTTCGATGTGCCGAGCGGCTGGAGCGGCCGCCGCACGTTGCTGCACTTCGGCGCGATCGACTGGGACGCGACAATCTCCGTCAACGGCGTCGAGGTTGGCAAACACCGCGGCGGGTACGACGAAATCACGGTCGACATCACACGCGCGCTCAAACCGTCCGGGCCGCAGACGGTCGTCGTCTCCGTGTGGGATCCGACGGACTCCGGCACACAGCCGCGCGGCAAGCAGGTCAATCGGCCGAACGGCATCTGGTACACGTCGGTGACCGGCATCTGGCAGACGGTCTGGATCGAACCCGTGCCGATGGCGGCGATCGATACGCTGACCATCGTTCCCGACGTCGACGCCAGCCGCGTGCTTGTCACAGCCACGGCCGGCGTTTCGGAACAGTGGATCACAGCGGTCGTGTTTGACGGCACTCGCCAGGTCGCGCGCGCCACCGGCCGCGCTGGGCAGCCGCTCGCGCTCGCGATGCCGCGACCGAAACTCTGGTCGCCGGATTCGCCGTCGCTCTACGACTTGAAGATCGCGCTCGGCCCGCCGGACGCTCGGCCCACAGACGAAGTGACGTCGTACTTCGCGATGCGCAAGACCTCACTCTGCAAAGACGCCGACGGCACCATGCGGCTGTGTCTCAACAACGCGCCGCTCCTTCAAGTCGGTCCGCTCGACCAAGGCTGGTGGCCGGACGGGCTCTACACCGCGCCGACCGACGAGGCGCTGCGCTCCGACATCGAGGTCACGAAGCAGCTCGGCTTCAACCTCGCGCGCAAGCACGTCAAGGTCGAGCCCGACCGCTGGTACTACTGGGCGGATCGGCTCGGGCTGCTCGTCTGGCAGGACATGCCGAGCACGGTGATTCCGCGCGGCGAGACACGCACGCCGGAGTCGTCGCAGCAGTTCGAGCGCGAGCTCGACGCGCTCGTCGACGGCCGTCACAACCATCCCAGCATCGTCATGTGGGTGCCGTTCAACGAAGGCTGGGGTCAGTACGACACGCCGCGGATCGTCGACGCCGTGCGTCGCCGCGATCCGAGCCGGCTCGTCGACAACGCGAGCGGATGGACGGACAGCGGCGCGGGCGACGTCAGCGACATCCATCGCTATCCAGGTCCGGGCGCGCCGAAGATCGAAACGACACGGGCATCCGTGCTCGGTGAATTCGGCGGCCTCGGGCTGCCGCTCGCGGGACACACGTGGCAAAGTCAGGCGAACTGGAGCTATCGCGGCTTCACGACGCAAGAGGCGCTGACCGACGCGTACGTCGCGCTCATCGGCCGTCTGCATCCGCTGCTCGGATCGCCGGGCCTGTCGGCCGCGGTCTACACGCAGACGACGGACGTCGAAATCGAGGTGAACGGCCTCATGACGTACGACCGGGCGATCATCAAGCCGGACGTCGCCCGCGTGCGCGCGGCGAACCTGTCGCTCTTCACCCCGCCGCCGACGATGAAGACGATTCTCGAGTCGTCGCGCGACACGCCCGCCACGTGGCGATTCACGACGACGGCACCGGCGGACGGGTGGTCAGCGGCGAGCTTCGACGACAGCCGTTGGACCCAAGGGCCCGCCGGATTTGGCGCGCGCAATCCGCCAGGCAGTGTCATTCGCACGCCGTGGACGACCGCGGACATCTGGCTGCGACGCACGTTCGATCTGCCCGCCGGCGCGACGCTCGCCAACCCGCAGTTCTTCATTCATCACGACGAGGACGCGGAGGTGTACGTCAACGGCACGCTCGCGCTCACGGTGACGGGCTACACGCAGGATTACGAGCTCGACGCGCCAGCCGCGGACTTGAAGGCGTTGCTCAAACCCGGCCGCAACACCCTGGCGGTCCATTGTCACCAGACCACCGGCGGTCAGTACATCGACCTGGGCATCGTCGATCTCATTCCGCGAACGCGATGACACAGGTGAGGACCCCATGACCCGACTGACGATCGGCATCGCCGCCACGTGCGCGGCATTGTGCACATCGATTTCATTACCGCACGCGCAAACACAGACCTCCGTCTCCGCGGCAAAGCAGCCCGTGCACGCGAAACAGGTCAAGCGCCTGTTGATCCAGCACGCAATGGTGATTCCCGGCCCCGGCACGCCGGCGTTCGGGCCGACCGACATCCTCGTCGAGGACGGCGTAATCGCACGCATGGGCTCTGTCGCGCGCGACTGGCCCGACGCAGACGAGGTCATCGAAGCCGCCGACAAGTACGTGATGCCCGGCATCGTGAACACGCACATGCACTGGCACGAAGAGCGCGTCGGACCGATCCCGATTCAGTACGAGCGCAATCTCTATCTCGCCGCCGGCGTGACGACGGCGCGCGAAGTCGGCGGCAACTTCGAGAAGACGAAGCAATGGCGCGCCGAAAGCGCCGCGCACACGATCGTCGCGCCGCGCATCATTCTGTATCCAATGCTCGCGGACCTCGTACAGCCTGGCGAGTCCGCGCCCGTCACGCCCAGGGATTTCCGCAATCTCGTCATCCGCGCGAAGCAGAACGGCGCGGACGGCATCAAGCTCATCGGCCCGCTCGACAAAGACCAAGCCGCCGCCGCGATCGATGAAGCGAAGCGTCAGGGATTGCCGACGACCGTGCACATCGCGGTGGGCGAAGCGACCGCGCGCGATTTCGTCGACGACGGCGTGAACTGCATCGAGCACTTCTACGGCATCGCCGATGCGGCGCTCGACGGCGTGCAGGACTTTCCGCCGGAGATGAATCTCTCGAACGAGATTCATCGCTTCGGCCGCGCCGGCGAGCTCTACACGCAGGCGAACCTCGATCCGGCGAAGCTCGACAAGCTGCTCGATGACATGGTCGCGAAAGGCATCGCCTGGAGTCCGACAATGTCGACCTACGAGGCCGCGCGCGATCTGATCCGCGCCGAAAACCTGCCGTGGTACGCCGACTACCTGCACCCGTCGCTCGAGGAGTACTACAAGCCGTCGATGACGCGTCACGGCACGTTCTGGATCGGCTGGACCGCCACGCAGGAAGCGAAATGGCGCAAGAACTATCAGGTGTGGATGGCCACCGTGCTCGCCTTCGCTCGCAAGGGCGGCGTCGTCACAACCGGCGACGACGCGGGGTACCTCTACGGATCGATGTACGGCTTCGGGATCTCACGCGAGCTCGAGCTGCATCAGGAAGCGGGCTTTTCGCCGCTCGAAGTGATTCAACACGCGACGATGAACGGCGCCAAAGTGCTGGGCCTCGCGGATCGCCTGGGACGCGTGCGCGTCGGCTACACCGCCGACCTGCTCGTCGTCAACGGCAACCCGCTCGAGAACCTGCGGCTGATGAACGCGTACGGCACGGACTTGATGGCGTACGACGGCAAGATCATCAACAACTACTCGGGCACGGTGAAGCCTGGGGATCCGCACGTCACGATGGTCCACGGCGGCGGGATCGAGTGGACGATCAAGGACGGCATCCCGTACCACGTCCCCACACTGATGAAAGAAGTGAAGGACATGGTGACGAAGGCCCGGGCCGAGCGGAAGAAGTGAGGAAAGACTACCGGCGCTGTCTCGTCGGCGGCGCCGGCAGCTTCGCCAGCGCGTCGCGCAGACGCTCGTTGGCGTCGTACAGCGCGGTGACCAGCGTCCGCTGATCGGCGGAGAGCGGCGCGCCGCGCAGCGACGCAATCGCCTTGTCGATCGCGACAGCTGGCGGATGCAGCGCGTGGACCTGCTTGACGAGCGCTTCGCCCTCGAGCATCCGCTCGCGCGCTTTCTGCAGCATCGGCCGCGCATCAGCCACGCCTTGCAGCCGCTCGATCACGAGCAGCGTCCGGCCATCCACGTTGAGGGCCGTCGCGCGCACGAGCAGTTCTTCGTCGCCGACGGGCGCCGCGAACGGGCCGAACGATTGAGGTGTCGCGTCGGTCCGCCACGCGGAACGCGCCTGGTGGACGACGTCCTCGAGAAACGGAAACGCGCCGTCCACCGACGCGCGCGCGCCCGCCGGCGCCGCCTCGAACGCGCGCTCGAACCAAACGGGCGCCGGTGTCAGCAGCTGAAACAAACCGTCAGACAACCGCTCGACGATCGCGAGGTCGAGCGCTTGAAAGAGATGAGCGAATAGCGTGTCGGTCACGGAGCCTCGTCAGGCCTGGGGCGGCGCGTTCAGCATCGCGCGCGTCAGCACGTCGAACGCGTGCTCGACGCCTTCGCCGGTCTTGGCGCTGGCCTTCACGGCGCGCCAGCCCTGCTCCGCCAGCTTGAAGAATGCGACGTCATCGATTTCCCACGTTGACGCGAGGTCGGCCTTGTTGAGGACAACGACGAACGGGACGTCGCCCGCGACCTCCCTGGCTTTGTCGTGCAGCAGCCGCGCGGCGTCGAGCGTGGCGCGGCGCGTGCCGTCGACGACCAGCAGATACCCGGACATGCCGCGCAACTGAGACGACTGCACGGTCTGGAAATCGTCCTGACCGTAGATGTCCCAGATCATCAGCATCGTCTCGCGCCCGTCGGCGGTGACGACCTTCTTGTCGATCTTCACGCCGACGGTGGAGAGATATTTCTCCGAAAAGATGCTGCTGACGAATCGCGCGACGAGACTCGTCTTGCCCACCGCGAAGCCGCCGAGCATGCACACTTTCTTCTGAATCATCCCGGCCTCAGCGCCCCGCGAGCGCGGCGACGCGGATCGTGACGCGCCGATTCTGCCGGTTGTCGTCTTCGGTCTGACCCGTCACCGCCGGCTCGGCACTGCCGACGCCGGACGTTTCGACGGTGACGTGCGATCCGATCGCCCCGGAGAGCGCCGCCGCCACCGCATCAGCGCGCGCTTTGCTCAACGGCACATTCGATTCGGGAGGACCGTCGGCGTCGGTGTGGCCGACGATCGCCAGGCGATATCGCGCGTCGGTGGCCGAAGCCGCGCCCTCGAGTGCGCGGACCGCCGCGACGACGCGATCGATGGCCGCGCGTTGGTCGGCGGCCGGCCGGGAGACGCCCTTCACGAAGAGGATGGGACTCGACTCGATGGCGGCGATTGTGTCACGGACGGAGGCCTCGAGCGCGCGCGCCGCGTCGAAGCTCGTTACGCCGGCGACAAGCGGCGCGAGGCGCGCCGTCTCGGCGATCCACGCGATCGGCGGCGCGCCGCTCGCGGTAAGCACGCCGTTCGCCTCGAGCGCCAGCGTGGTTCCCGCCGGCGGGTGCAGCAGCGCCGTCGCCCGCGCCAGCACGAGCCGCGGATCGAGTGACTGATACGCCGACCACCGGCCATCTACCGCGGCCGGAGCCAGACCGGCGGCGGCGAGCAGAGTCTCTGGATCGCGCGCGAGCGGATCGCGCAGGCCCGTGACGACGTATTTGCCGCCTGACCGCGAGGTGTCGACGACCACGAGGCCGGGCTCGCCGCGCACGGCGTCCAGATACTGTGTCCATCGGAGCTGCGCGCGGTACGCGACGACCGCCCAGGCGGCGAGCGCCACACCGATCGCGCCGATGAGCAGCCACGCCGCCTTTGGCCGCGGCTTTCGTTCTTCGGCCCGGTACCGCATCTCCAGGCAGCTCTCGAGCAGCGACCTGGCGTCGGCGACGACGGTCGCGTCGCCGGAGAAGGACTGCAGCGCG
>CAYQRM010000289.1:0-37998 GCA_964419785.1 uncultured Solibacteraceae bacterium
ACGAGCCGCGCGTTCTCGAGATCGGCCGCGCCCTCCTGAAGCGACGCCGCCGCCGCCTCGATCGATCGCCGCCGCCTGCCGAACAGATCGACCTCGTAGCTCACGGTGAGCGGCAGAATGAACGAGCTCTGCGTCGTCGCCACGCCTGGCTCAGCGTTGCCGGGACGATTGCCGGAGAGCCGCTGACGCGCGACCGCGGGATCGACCGTGACCGTCGGATAGAGTCCCGCGATCGCGACCGACGCCAGCGCGCGCGCCTGCTCGTACCGCGCGGCCGCGGCGGCCAGCGTCTGATTCGCGGCGACGGCCTGCGCTTCGTATGCGTCGAGCTGCGAGTCGTGGAACACGGCCCACCAGTCGCCCTTCGGCACGGCGTCTTTTGGATCGCTCGGTCGCCACGGCGCGGGCGTGTCCCAGTGCGGCGCGACCTGCGCCTCGGGCTTCTGATAATTCGGCCCGACGGTGCGGCACGCGCCCGAGAGCGCGACGAGCGCGATCGCCGCGGCGACGCGCTTCACTTCGTGCCTCCAGATTTCTCGGGCTTCTCGGCCGGCGCCGTTGTCTTCTGGACGTGCACGGCCTGGCCGTCTTCGAGCGCGTCCGCTGGATTGAGAATGATCCAATCGCTCGCGGTGAGGCCGCTCACGACTTCGACCGTCGTGCCGTAATCGCGCCCGATCTCCACCGCGCGCAGATGCACGCGGCCGTTGTCGTCGACAACGGCGGCCCGTACGCCTTCGGCGCGGAACAGCAACGTGTTGATCGGCACGCGCAGCCGCGCGCCTGAGCCAGCGACCTTCAAATGCACCTGGGCGTAGCCGCCCGGCAGCAGCCGGCCGTCGCGATTTGGCACGTCCACTTCCGTCAGGAGCGTGCGGGTCGTCGGATCGATCGATCCTGACGTTCGCACGACCTCACCGACGAACGACTGACCGGGAAACTGCGTGAGCTCGATGCTCGCCGGCAAGCCCTTGTGAATCGCGGGCGCCGATGCCTCGGGCACCTGCACGAAGACTTTGATCGGGTCGGTCTGCGACAGATGGAACAGCTGTTGCTGCGTGCCGCTGTTGCCCGCGTTGATGAGCGTGCCGACGTCGACGTTGCGCCGCGTGACGACGCCGGCAAATGGAGCGTAGACGTGCTTGAACGATTCGAGCTGCTCCAGCCGCTGCACGTTCGCGTCGGACGCCGCGAGATTCGCCTGCAGCTGCGCGTAGGCGCTCTTCTTCTCGTCGAGCTCCTGCTGGGACACGGCGTCGGCCTTGCGGAGTTCTTCCCAACGTGCGGCCGTCGACTTCGCCAGCTCGAGATTGGCTGATATCTGCTGGCGCGTCGCCCGCGCCTGCGCGAGCTCCTGATCGACCTCGGGCGTGTCGATTTCGGCGAGCAGGTCGCCTCGCTCGACGTGGGCGCCGATGTCGTGCGTCCACGAGTGCAGATAGCCCGACGTGCGTGCGTAGATCGGCGCTTCAACCGCGGCTTCGAGCGTCGATGGGAGCACCATTTCTTCGCTCGCGCCCTCGCCGCTCGGATGAATCACGGAGACCGTCGGCACCGATGCAGCCGCAGTCTCCTCGGCGAGCGCGCGCGATTCGGTGCGTCGCGCCAGCAGCGTGAACGCGCCGGCGACGACGAGCGCAAGTACGATCAGGCCAAGCACGAAGAAGAAACGCGTGCTGGCGGGTTTCGTCGGGTCTGCCATCAGTCGGTCTCTACGCCTCGGGCCGCGGCGCGTCGCTCGCGGCCATGAATCAGCTCGAACACGCAGGGCACGAAGAACAACGTCGCGAACGTCGCAATCACGAGGCCGCCCGCCACGGCACGGCCGAGCGGCGCGTTCTGCTCGCCGCCCTCACCCATGCCGATCGCCATGGGCAGCATGCCGATGACCATCGCGATGGCGGTCATCAGTACGGGCCGAATGCGGACGATGCCGGCCTCGAGCGCGGCCGCATGCGCATTGTGCCCCAGGCCCATCTGCTCGCGCGCGAACGACACGAGCAGGATGCTGTTCGCCGTCGCCACGCCCATGCACATGATCGCGCCGGTGAGCGACGGCACGTTCAACGTCGTGCGCGTGAGCAGCAGCGTCCAGAGGATGCCGGCCAGCGCCCCCGGCAGCGCGGTGATGATGATGAACGGATCGAGCCACGACTGGAAGTTCACGACGATGAGGAAATAGGCCAGCAGAATCGCGCCCACGAGGCCGATCGCGAGGCCCGTGAACGACGAATTCATCGTCTGGACCTGCCCGCGCATGACGATCTCGCTGCCGCGCGGCAGCGACGACCGGATCTCGTCGATGCGTTTGCCGACGTCGGCGGCCACCGCGCCGAGGTCGCGTCCCTGAGTCGAGGCGTACACGTTGATCATCGGCTGCGCGTTGTAGTGCGACGCCTCCGCCGTGCGCGTCGTCACGCCGGTCGTCACGAGGTTGCCGAGAATCTGCGGCGTCTTCGAGTTGCCCGCGCCGACGGCGGTATTGTTCAGCGCCTGAAGCGAGTCGATACGGTACTGCGGCGTTTGAACGGCGACGCTGTAGCTCACGCCGTTTTTCGGGTCGAGCCAGAACGACGGCGCCGTCTGGAAGCTCGAGCTGAGGGACACGAGGACGTTCTGCGCGACGTCGCGCGCGCTCAAGCCGACGGACTGCACCCGTGACCGATCGAAATCGAGCTTGAGCGTCGGCAGGTCGAACGCCTGATGAACGTGGACGTCGACGGCGCCGGGAATCTGGCCGATCTTCGCCGCGAGGCGCTCGGCGAGCGCGAAGTTGGCCACGCGGTCGTTGCCGAGAATCTCGACGTCGATGGGCGCCGGCACGCCGAAGTTCAAGATTTGCGTCACGATGTCGGCTGGCTGAAAGAAGAACTGCACGCCGGGAAATCGCGTCGCGAGCTCGCGCCTCAGCGTCTTGACGTAGTCCGCGGTCGAGACCCGGCGCTCCGGGCTGAGCTGCACCATGATCTCCGCGTCGCCCGTCCCGATCGTGCCCGCGTTGCTGTAGCTCAGGTTCAAGCCGCTGTACGGCAGGCCGATGTTGTCGAGCACCGTGATCAGATCGCCAGGCGGAATCGTCGATCGAATCACGCCGTCGATCTGGTCCGCCAGCCGAGCGGTCTCTTCAATGCGCAGTCCCGTGCGCGCGCGCACGTGCAGGCGGATCTGGCCGGCGTCGACCTGCGGAAAGAAGTCGCGCCCGAGCAGCGGCGCAAGCGTCGCCGATCCGAGACAAAACAGCAGGAACGCGCCCACGAAGGCCTTCGGATGATCGAGCGTCACCGTGAGCGCGCGTTCGTACGCGCCGCGGAACCGCTCGAACCCGCGCTCGAACGCCGCCTGATACCGGCGGAACAGCCCCACGCGCGCGTCACCGTGCGCGCCGCTTTCGTGCTCGGCCTTGAGCAGGTACATCGCCAGCGTCGGCACGAGCGTTCGTGAGAGCACGTAGGACGCCAGCATCGCGAACACCACCGCTTCGGCAAGCGGAACGAACAAATACCGTGCCACGCCCGCGAGAAAAAACATCGGGACGAAGACGATGCAGATGCACAAGGTCGAGACGAGCGCGGGCACGGCGATCTGCTGCGACCCGTCGAGGATCGCCTGCCGCACGGGCTTGCCCATCGCGATGTTGCGATCGATGTTCTCGATCGCGACCGTCGCATCGTCGACCAAGATGCCGACGGCGAGCGCCAATCCGCCGAGCGTCATGAGGTTGATCGTCTCGCCGATCAGACCGAGCGTGATCACCGAGACCATGATCGAGAGCGGGATCGAGATCGAGATCACGAGCGTGCTGCGCCAGTCGCCGAGGAACAGCAGGATCATCATCGCCGTCAGACACGCGGCGATGAGCGCTTCGCGGACGACGCCCTGCACCGCCGCGCGCACGAACACCGACTGATCGAAGAACGACGAGATCTTCAGGTCTTCCGGCAGCGACGATTTCGTGCGCTCGATCGTCTCTTTCACGCGCGAGACGATGTCGAGCGTCGAGGCGTTGCCGGTCTTGTAGATGCTCATCAGCACGCCGCGCTGGCCGTCGAGTCGCACGATGTTCGTCTGCGGCGAGAAGCCGTCGCGGATGTGCGCGACCTCGCGCATGAAGATCGTCGCGCCGTTGGCGGTCTTCACCGGCAGGTCGTTCATTTCCTCGACGGTCTGCGGGCTGCCGTTCATTTCGACCGCATACTCCAGCGGTCCGAGCTTCGTCGTGCCCGACGGCAGGATCAGGTTCTGCGCCGCGACGGCGTTGACGATATCGACCGGCGTGAGGCCCTTGGCCTGAAGCGCCTCGGGATCGAGATCAACGGAGATCAGCCGCTGCTTGCCCCCGTACGGGAACGGCAGCGCCGCGCCCTGCACGGTGGCGAGCTGCGTGCGGAT
Organism: uncultured Solibacteraceae bacterium; assembly: GCA_964419785.1. GTDB lineage: Bacteria > Acidobacteriota > Vicinamibacteria > Vicinamibacterales > SCN-69-37 > DATEGZ01. Next base: position 4,390 of record CAYQRM010000289.1, read on the forward strand.
GAAGTTGTTGCCCGCATCGAACAGCTGCTGCTCGGACAGCCGATCGCTCGTGAGGCCGATCTGCAGCACCGGCACCGTCGACGCCGAGTAGATCGCCACGAGTGGCGGCGTGATGCCCGGCGGCATCTGGCGGATGGACGTCTGCGCGATTGCCGTCGTCTGCGCCATCGCCGTCTGGATGTTCGCGTTCGGGTGGAAGAAGATCTTGATGAGCCCGATGCCCTGCAGCGACTGCGACTCGATGTGCTCGACGTCGTTCACGAGCGTCGTCACGCCACGTTCGGCGTTCGACGTGATGCGGTGCTCGACCTCTTCGGGCGGCAGCCCGGCGAACGTGAACACCATGCTGATCACGGGGATGTTGATCGCCGGAAAGATGTCCGTCGGCGTCCGCATGAGCGCCACCGGCGTCATCAGCGTGATGACGATGGCCATGACGATGAAGGTCAAGGGCCGGTCGAGAGCTAGGCGAACAATCCACATGACGGGGGTTCAGGCGGCGTGCCCGAACCTTGATCCTATCGGGAACGCGCGTCCGGCAACAGACTCCCCCGGGAGGTTCCGGCCTCGAAGCGGGAATTGACGTCAGCCCCTGGGTGTGGGCGTCGGCTTGGGCTTGACGGCCGCGCTCTCGTCGAGCCCGTCGGGATAGACGAGCATCAGGTTGTAGCGCGCGACCTCTTGATTGAAGTGCTCGAGGTCGGCGCGGTCCTGGGCGAGCCGCGCGTTCGCGTCGTTGGCGCGCCGGTTGTAGGCGTCGAGGCGGGAATTGACGTCGCTCTGGTCGTCGGGCACGGTCGCGCCGGCCGCCTTGGCGGCCGCGACGCGCGTGTTGTAATCGGCGAGCGCTTGCTCGACTTCGGCCTTTTCGCGATTCAGATCCGGCTCGAGCGAATCCATCAACTGCCGCTCTTCGTCGAGACGCTTCGATTCAGCGTCGAGCCACGCGCGCAGGTTGCTGCGATCGGCGTCGGTCGCCATGATGCCCTGAAACGCGCCCGCATCCGACAGGTGCTTGAGGACTGCCTGGAAGTTCGGTCCGTGGTCGGAAGAGTTGACGCCCGTCGAGAACAAGTACGCGTGGACGATTTCGTGGCACAACGCGCGCTGAAGCGCGGCGTCGTCGTCCTGCAGCGACGGGTTCAGGAGAATCGCCGATCGCTTGCCGATATGACCGAACATCCCCTGAAGCGAGAACTGCTGATTCGAAAGCGCGGTCTCGCGCGCGAGACCGGGCTCCCACATCACCGCCAGGGCGGGCAGCGTGCCGGAAAAATATTTCGCGTTGATGCCCGCATACATGGCGGCCAGCGCCGGATCGGAGGGCTTCTCGAGATCCTGCTTGAGCAGGTCGTGCTGCAGCGCGTCGCTCGGCGACAGGGCCTCGGCTGCGCTCGCGCCGGGCTCGTCGATGAGCTGCGTGTAGGCCATCCACGACGTGCCGACGAGCGTGACAATCCCAAACGCGATCCAGAGACCGCGCGGCGTCACGCCGCTGCGCCCGGGGCGGGTGGTCGACCGGACGCTCTGAGGAGGAAACGTCGGCGTGGGGCAGACGTTGAGGTGGCCGCAGCGCGGGCAGGCGACCGCCCGGCCGCCGGCGGCGGAGTTCGCCCGAACGGTTTCAGCGCACTTGCCGCATCGAAACGTGACCACGCGACTCGTGGGAAGTGCAAATTCCAAGCCGCGGAGCGTGGAAAAATGCCCGCGCACCTGATGAATCGGCCGCGCGGCGTCGACAAATCTTGCCGATCGATGACGAAAGCGTCAGCGCGGCGGCAGGGGTTGCGGCATGGCGAGCGGCACGCCGGAGGCGGCGTTCGCCGCGTCGACCCACTTCTTGAGCTGGTAGGTCAGCCACTGCGCGTTGTCGGGCCCATAGCCGATCTTGCGCTCGCGCAAGATGCCTTCGTGATCGATGAGGATGTAAGTCGGGAACTCGTGCACGTCGAACAGCCGGGCAATTTGGTTGCTGCTGTCGAGATACTGCGGCCACACCATCTTCTTGTCGGCGATGTACTCCTTCCAGGCCTTGTCGTTCTTTTCGCCGACGGCCACGCCGATGGTCGTGAACGGTTGTTTCGCCAGCCGCGTGTTGATCTCCACCATCGTCGGCGTGAAGTCGCGGCACGGGCCGCACCACGTTCCCCAGAAGTCGAGCAGCACAACCTTGCCGCGATAATCCGAGAGTGAGATGCGCTGCCCCTGCAGCGTCGGCACCGTGAAGTTCGGCGCCACGGTCAAGCGCGCGCGCTTCGGATCGCCAATCATCTTCAGCGCTTCCTCACGCTCCGGCGTCGGCAGATTGTGATCGACGTACACCTGCAGGGCCTTCACGCCCTCGGCGTCCTGATTCTCCTTGAGCAGGACGACGCCGAGGTTGTACTGCGCGATGGCAATCTGATCAGTCAGCGCAATCGTCGCGCGAAAATCGGCCTCGGCTGGCTTCAGCTCGCTGTCGGTCTCCTTCTGCGTGCCGAGCGCGAGCTCCGAGATGCCGCGCATGTAGTGCATCTGCGCTTCGAGACGTTTGTCGGATGCTGTGTACTTGAGCGCTTCGGTGCAGTTCTGCACGGCCTGGTCGTACTCATGCCTCGCGTAGTACGCGCGGCTCAATCCGAAATACGCGGCCACGGACGACTGGCCGTGATCGCTGTTGGCCTTCTTGTACGCGTCAATGGCGTCGCTCACTTGACCGGCCTTGAGCGCGGCGTCGCCCTTTTGGAGCATGGCGGCGTATTCCTGATCCTTGTCTTTCGATTGCGCGGCCATGAGCGGCGCGCCAACGCGAACGAACGTGCACACCACGACACCAACGAGCAACGCCAGAAAACGTCGCGACATAAGTAGTCCCCCCGCGCCTTCGCCGACGGACCGGATTTCGAGCTGAACGGATTGGCGACACCTTAGCACGAGTTCAGGAGCGCGGCCGGCCAAACATTCCTGTAAGCCGCCGACGCCCCCGCCCCCCGCCGACGCCTGATTTTCGGCTGCTTCCCCGCCTCTGCCGTGGCACGCAAGTTGGACTTCACAGACCGGATGCGCCTGTTCGCTGTTGTGATCGCCGCCTGTGCCGTGCTTGCAGGCTGCACGGCCAGCGCTCCGACGTCGCCGGACACCACGACGCCGCCGTCATCGGGCGCGCAGCCCGCGCCGCCCGGCGGCACGCCTGCGCCCTCGCCGGTTCCAGGGGCCGTCGCACCGACAATCACGACACAGCCGCTCAATCAGACGCAGGACTCCGGTCACACAGCGATCGTCTCGGTGCAGGCAACCGGCACCGATCCGCTCAGCTATCAGTGGTACGTGGGTGCCTCGAGCGTCACGTCATCACCAATTCCGGACGCGACGTCGTCGAGCTACCACACGCCTCTTCTGACGTCGACGACGAGCTACTGGGTGCGCGTGTCGAACGTCGCGGGATCGGTGGATTCGGCGACGGCGACGATCACGATCACGTCGTCTGCACCCGCACCGTCGCCGTCACCGTCGCCCAGTCCGACGCCAACGCCTTCGCCGTCACCATCACCAACGCCGACGCCGCCTGGCGGCGTGGCGCCGGCGATCGCGCTTCAGCCGCAAAGCCAGTCGATCAGCTCTGGCCAGACGGCGACACTCTCTGTGGCCGCGACGGGCACCGCGCCGCTCGTGTATCAGTGGTACACCGGGCCGAGCGGGTCGACGTCCTCGCCCGTCTTCGGCGCGACGTCCGCAAGCATGACGACGCCGGCGCTGTCGGTGACGACGAGTTATTGGGTGCGCGTGTCGAACGGGTACGGCTCGGCGGATTCCGCGGCGGCAACGATCACCGTGTCCTCGGTGTCGGGCAACACGTCATTCGAGGACCAAGTCGTGATCCTCGTCAATCAGCAGCGCGCGGCGGGCGCGTCATGCGGCGGCACGCCGTACGCGCCGGTCGCTGCGCTCACAATGAACAGCAGCCTGCGCGCGGCCGCGCAGGAGCACAGCTTCGACATGGCGGCAAACGACTACTTCTCGCACACGAGCCTGGACGGCCGGACGTTCGATCAGCGCATTCACAACGCGGGCTACTTCGGCTCGTACCTCGGCGAGAACATCGCGGCCGGCCAGCCGACACCGGCGTCGGTTGTCGCGGCGTGGATGGCAAGCACCGGCCACTGCGTCAACATCATGACCGGCAGCTTCACCGCCGTGGGCGTCGGCTACGCCTTCAGCAACAACTCGACCTATCACGCCTACTGGACGATGGATTTTGGCGGATAGAAGTCAGCCTCAGGGTGTAGCATCATCCCACCCCAGCGCGCAGAGCCATGACCAACGTCCAGCGGGAAGTCCTGTTCTACGTCTTCACAGGCTTCTTCAGCCTGATTGGCATCGGCTCGCTCATGTCGCTGCTTGGATTCATCAAACGCCCCGACCCCGCGTTCCGCAAATGGGCGGTCGGCGGATTCCTCGGCGCGGTGACGACGGCGGTCATCGGACTGTTCCGTCTGTCGTTTCTCACCACACCGGCGCTGATCACCGTCACGCTCGTGCCGCCGCCTGATGCGGCGACGCCGCTCGTGCTCGATCACGGGACGTATCAATACGACGAAGTCAACGAGGCGGGAAAAGTCGCGACGCAGCACGGCGACCTCGTCGCCGTCGCCGGTGACGACAACTCATGGCAGGTGCGGCTGCCCGGCGACGTGTCGGACAAAGCCGTGCGCTTGAATTTCCAGGACGCCGCGGGCAACCCATGGGTGGCCGGGCCGTTCTATCCGAATTACATCCAGCAGAAGATGCGCGCAGGTCAGAAAACGACGCCGGCGGCGGACGCCTCACCTGCGCCGCGCGTGCCGATCGCGATGGCCGTCGTGTTCGCCGCCGAGCCCGGATCGGCACCGGCGCTTCAGCGGCAAGCCGACGTGAAGTTCAACAACTACGCGCGATCGATCGGCAATCAGGGCGGCCGTCCGTACTGGGAGTGGCGCGTGTTCGTCGACGAGAAGCCGGAGGTGCTCAACACAATCGCGCAGGTCGATTACCTGCTGCACCCGACGTTCCCCGATCCGTTCCGCACATCTCGCGATCGCGACAAGCAATTCGAGCTCGTCGCTTCCGGTTGGGGCACGTTTCGCATCGTCATCACGATTCACTACACGAACGGCACCGAAGCGAAAACGAGTTACAACCTCAATTTCGACAACAACTGGCCGGCGCCCGCGGCCGCGCACGCGAAGCTCGAGAAGATCAAAGCCGTTCAGACCGGCGGCGCGAACGTGATGGCTTGGACGTTCGACATCTCGATCGACGGGAAGAAAGTGCTGAGCGTGGCAAAGCGCGACTACGTGAGCACCGCAGGGAGAAACGAGTCTCTGCCGGACGCGGCGAGCCGCTGGGACATGGGCGAGGTCAAGATCGCCGGTGACGGCGCGCGCATCGAGGTCACGGGCCGGCGCGCGACTGGCACGGACACCGTGACCGGCACCGGCACGCTCAAAGCCAACGGTCGGGTGGATATCGCGGTCACCAACAAGCAAGACCCGCGCAAAGGATCGTTCGTCTTTACGTTTTCCGCGTCGTAACGGTGTCTTCGACGGTTTCGACGGGCTCTGACGGCCGCCGGAACTTCAGGGTGAATCCGCCAATCGAAATCTCGTCGCCGTCCTCGAGCGGGATGCGTGTGTGCGAGGCGATCTTGGCGCCTCGAAGCGACGTCCCATTGCGGCTGCCCACGTCTTCGATCTCAGCCGCGCCGTCATGGATGACGACGCGTGCGTGCTGCCGCGAGACGCGAACCGAATCGAGGAACACCTGCGCCGCGAGATCGCGCCCGATGATGTTCTCGCCTTCGAACAGCTGAATCTGACGGCCATCGACCATGATCCAGCCCGCCGGTCCCGGCGGCGCAGGCGGGGTCGTTTTCGTCTCGACCGCCTTGTCGAATCGGTAGCCGTGCGCGTGCATCGTGAGCAGGAACTCGGGCGCGCGGGCGTGATCGCCGATAGCGGCGCGCGCCTCGGTCACGAGCCTCGCCAGACTGTCATCGGTCACGAACGTGCCCGGCCAGATCCGCTCGTGCAACTGCGCCTTGGACACGGCCTTGCCCCGCTCGGTGAGCAGGATCCTCAATAGCTCGAAGGCCTTCGGGGACAGGCGGACGGCCTGCCCGTCGCGATAGAGCTGACGCGCGTCAATGTCGAGCAGACAAGACCCGAAGCGGAAAGAAGCCATGGCGCCGAGCGCCTTCCATCATACGAGGTCGGTAGTAGATTTCGGAAAATCCCCGGAAATCCCTCATGACCGGGGGCGGACTCAACCGTCAAAGTTCTCCGGGAGGGTCCCATGCGATTCCGCATCATCGCGCTGGCTAGCGTTGCCGCGATTGTCCTGGCGTGCCATGGGCCGACGAGTCCGACGCCGACGCCAACACAGTCAACCGACATATTCCAACCGACCGTCAAATCCATCAAAGCCAGCGGACCGACGCGCTTCGCGCCCGGCAGCCTCCAGAAATTCACGGCGACGGCGACCCTGAGGGACGGGACGACCCAGGACTACACCACCAAGGTGAACTGGGGATCGGACTCCAGTGTTCTTGTGATCACGAAGGACGGCACGGCCTCGGCCAAGTCGCCGGGCGAGGCGACCGTATCCGCATTGCTCAATCCGTTGTCCAGCTCGATCAACGTCATGGTGATCCCAGACGGGACCTATCGTCTGATCGGCACTGTCAACGAAGCTGGTCTGCCGTTATCGGCCGCCACAGTGACCGTGATTTCCGGCACGGGCGCGGGCGCGTCGGCGACAACCGATTCGTTCGGGCGTTACCGACTGTACGGCGTCGCTGGCGCCGTGCAGGTGCAGGTGACCAAGTCGGGATACGACCCCGCGGTCAACAGCATCACGGTCTCGACCGACGATGTGCTGGATTTTCCTAACGTGTCCGAAACTGGCGGACCGCCCGCGCTCGCTGGCACGTACTCGCTCTCGATCATCGCCGCGAACGATTGTCAGACGACGGGGACGCCCCCGCTCGCGATTCCGGATCGCAAGCGGACCTACACGGCGACCATCACGCAGAACGGACCGATCGTGCAGGTCACGCTGAGCGGCGCGAACTTCCTCGTTCAGAACGGCAAGGGCAATCAGTTTGCCGGACGCGCGTCGCCTGGCCAGGTGTCGTTCACGCTCGGCGACTCCGGCGGCTACGTGTATTACTACTACGACACGGTCGGTGCTCCTGACGTGATCGAGCAGCTCACCACAGACGGCAGGCTCTCGTTCTGGGGCACGGTCAACGCCACGCTGTCACCGGCGGGTCTTTCCGGATCGTTCGACGGCAACATCGTCACTTACTTGAGCGGCTCGTCGAAGCTCACGGAGTCGTGCGCGTCCAGTCATCACCAGTTCGTGATGACACCGTTGACCTCGGCGAAACGCAAGAAGTAGCTGGAAGGTCGCATGCGCCTCCGCATTGTTGCTCTCGGGTGCTTCATCGCAGTCGTCGTCGGCTGCCATGGGCCGACCAGTCCGACGCCGACCTCAACGCCGACCCCAACGCCAACCCCGGCGGTCACGGTCATCGCCCTCAAGCTTGATGGCCCGACGCGATTCGGGCCGACGAGCTCGCCCACGTTCACCGCCACGGCGACGATGAGGGATGGAACGAAGCAGGACTACGCCAGCAAGGTGCAGTGGAACGCATACGGCCTCTACGGCCCAACGCCGATCGTGGTGAGTTCAACGGGCGTCGTTACGGTTCGGTCGTCTGGCGAAGCGACGATTCAAGCGCGATTCGGCAACCTGACGTCCGCGCTCAACGTGATGGTGATCCCCGACGGCACGTATCGTCTGCTCGGCACGGTCCAGGAGGTCGGCCTGCCTGTGACGGACGCGACGGTCTCGGTGGTCGCCGGAACAGGCACCGGGCTCGCGGCGACGAGTGACTATGAGGGCAAGTATCGACTGTACGGCGTCGCCGGCGCCGTGCAAGTGCAAGCCAGGAAGTCCGGCTACGATCCGGTGACGAACGCGATCTCGGTCACAACCGACGACGTGCTCGATTTCCCCAACATGTCGGAGACCGGCGGGCCGCCGGGAATCGCCGGGACGTACTCGTTATCGATCGTCGCTGCGAACGGCTGCCGAGTCACGAACGGACTCGCGCCGCTCGCAACTCCCAACCGCAGTCGCACGTACACCGCCACGGTGACTGAGAACGGACCGATCCTTCAAGTCACGCTGACCGGCGCGAACTTCCTGGTGCAGAACGGAACGGGCAACCAGTTCTCGGGACGTGTGTCGCCTGGCCACGCGTCTTTCACACTCCAAGATACAGGCGGCTACTCGTATTACTACTACTACACGGTCGGCCAACCTCAGGTCAGAGAACTCCTCGCCGGAAACAGCGTCCTCTCGTTCTGGGGCACGGCGGATGCGACGTTGTCGCCGGCGGGCATCACCGGATTCTTGAATGGCAACATCGTGGTGTATGACGCGACGTCCTTGAAGATGATGGAGTCGTGCGTCTCGGGTCAGCACCAGTTCACCATGACTCTGCTCTCGTCGGCGAGGCGCAAGAGGTAACGTGATGCGCGCCTTTGCTGGCATCGTCGCCGCTGTACTGGCCATCGCGATCGGGGCGTGCGCGCGCGACACGCGCCCGCCGCGCCCGCACGCGCTCGTGATCATCACGCTGGACACGACACGAGCCGATCGGCTGCCGATGTATGGCTTCGCCAGCGTCTCGACGCCGGCGCTCAATCGGATCGCGGCCGAGGGCGTCGTTCTCAACCGCGCGATGACCGTCGCGCCGCTCACGCTCACCGCGCACACGAGCCTGTTCACCGGGCTCTACCCGCCGCATCACGGAGTGCGCGACAACGCGGATCGCGGCCTCGATCCCGATCGGCCCACGCTCGCCACGATGATGCGAGCCGCTGGATTCAAGACGGGCGCCTTCGTCGGCGCGACGGTGCTCGCCGCCGACCGAGGCCTCGCGCGCGGATTCGACGTCTACAACGACGGAAGCGAGCCAAACGCGCCGCCGCCTCGCCGGCGCTCCGGCGAGAAGGTCGTCGATGCCGCGCTCGGCTGGCTCGATCGCGTCGGCTCGTCGCCCTTCCTGTTGTGGGTGCACCTCTACGACGCGCATTCGCCGCAAACGCTGCCGATCGAGTACCGCCGGACCTACGGCGATTCATACGTCGGCGGTATTGCGTTCGCCGACGCGCAGATCGGCCGCCTGCTGGACGCGCTCGGCCGCAAGCATCTGCTCGACAACACGACGATCGTCATCGCCGGCGACCACGGTGAGTCGCTCGGCGAGCACGGCGAGGTCGAGCACGGCATCTTTCTGTACGAGGGCGTTCTGCACGTGCCGTTGATCGTCCGCACCGCCGGCCTTGCGCCAACGCGCGTGTCGAGTCTCGTGAGCCTCGTGGACGTGGCGCCGACGATGCTGGATCTCTTCCGGCTCCAACCGGCGCATACCGACGGCGTCAGCTTGCTGCAGGCACTCCAAGGCGGCCCGCAACCGGATCGGCGCGGCGTGTATGCGGAGTCGATGTACGCGAAGCGGTTCGGCTGGAGCCCGCTGCGCGCGCTGCTCGACGATCGCTTCAAGTACATCGACGCGCCGCGGCCCGAGCTCTACGATCTCCAGGACGATCCGTTCGAAGCGCACGATCTCTCGGGCGTTCGGCCGGCCACGGCGGTCGCAATGCGCGGTCAGCTCGTCGCCGTCGGCGGCGACGATGCGCAGACGGTGGGCGCACCTGCGTCGGCCGATGTCCGCGAGCGACTCGCGGCGCTCGGCTATGCCGCCGGAGCGTCGGCGCCGAGCAGCGGCGAGGCGCCTGACCCGAAGGACACCATTCAGGCGTACAACGCTGCACGGCGACGCGGGCAGCGCTGATCCTTGCGGCGTCCGTGCGCTGACGGTATCGTGAGCCATGCTCACTTCCGCCCGCCGGCGGCGTGCGGCGGCGCTCGGCGTTGCCGCGTCGCTTGCGATCGTCGCGGCCTGCAGCAGGAAAGATGCGCCCGCGGCGGCGACGACGACGGATTCGCCGATAACGATCACCGAGAAGTGGCGCGCCAAGCACGAAACTGACTACCGCCGCGAGTGGGTGAGCATCGCCGGCCTCTTTCCGCTGAAAGCCGGCGTCAACACGGCCGGAAGCGCGGCGGGCAACGATATCGTGCTGCCCGAATCAACGCCCCCGGCGGTCGGGCGCTTCGTGCTCGCCAATCATGCCGTGCGATTCGAGCCCGCGCCCGGTGTGACGGTCACGCTCAAGGACGCTCCCATCACGGCGGCCATCGATCTCAAAGATGACAGCGCGGGAGGCGACGAGCTGTCGGTCGGTACCGTGCGACTCGTCGTCCACGCAAGCGGCGAGGAGCTCGGCCTGCGCGTGCGCGATCCGAACGGACCGCTCGCCCGCGGGTTTCGCGGATTTGCCTGGTTTCCGATCGACCTGGCCTACCGCGTGACGGGACGCTTCATCAAGGACGCGGATCCGAAGAAACTGAAAGTGCTCAACACATACGGCGACATGGACGAGTACAAGACCGAGGGCGTCGTCGAGTTCACGCTCGACGGCCAAACGCTGCGATTGCGGCCGTGGACGACGAGGCCAAATCGCTTCTACTTCGTGTTCCGTGACGCCTCGAGCGGCCATGAGACGTACGAAACGGCGCGGTTTCTGTACGCGGATCTGCTGCCTGACGGCACGAGCGTGCTCGATTTCAACCAGGCGTACAACCCGCCGTGCGCGTTCAATCCGTACACGACATGTCCGATTCCGCTGAAAGAGAATCACCTGCCCGTGAAGATCCTGGCCGGCGAGCGTGATTATCCCGTGCACGTGCCGCTCGGACGGGCCGTGAGCGGTGGCGGTCTCCCGTGATGCGCGGCTGGCGTCACCCAGGCGGCTTGGTCGGCGCCGCTGTTCTAGCTGCGGCATTCCAGGCGCCGCCGCAGAAGTTCGTGCCCGATCCGGTGCAGGCCTCGGACCTGACGGTGCGGCTCGACCTTGTCGGCGCGATCCCGACGAAGATCAATCCCACGTCGCCGGCCGTGGCCGGCTCCTCTCTACTGCTGATCGATCAAGCCGGGAGCGTCTACGTGTGGAACGGCACGGGCGCGGACACGCTGCTGTCGAAGTCCAATCTACCGCCCGGCGTAAAGCTCGATGGCTACGAGCCGATCATCAACGTCGCGGCCAACAAGTCCGGAACGACTGTCTACGTGATGTTCATTTCGTCGACCGCGCCGAAGGACGTTCCGAAGCGCATGTCGCCGCACGACGAATCGCTCGCCTGGTATCTGCTCTACGCGTTCGACTTCGATGGGACGTCGCTTTCGCATCCGCGGGCAGTCACGGCGATGCAGGAGCGCGTCGACGGACACTCGGGTGGCGGCTTGACCGTGCTCCCCGATGATTCGGTGTTGTTTGCCGCCGGCGACAACGGCGATTCGTACGAAGACGGCGGCACCTTCTCGCAGGATCCGTCGAATCACCTGGCGAAGCTCATCCGCATCGAGCCGGCCACAGGCCGAACAACGATCGTCGCGGTCGGCGTACGCGCGTGCCAACGTTTGGCGCTCGACACGTTCGACGGCGACGCTCGGCTGACGTTCGTCGATCCCGGCGGTTGGGTCTCCGAAGAGCTCGACAGCATTCGTTTGGCCGATCTGCTCGGTCCCGCGCCCCCCAATTTCGGCTGGGGCCGCAGCCCGCGCGATGGTCAATCCCGCGAGGGCTCGTTCTATCTCGATAGACTCGGCAACTCCACGGCGAAGGCTCCAGCAGACGAGCCGGGCTTCATCTCGCCAATTGCCGAAGTCGGCCGCGAACAGTCGCCCGTCTTCGCGGTCTCGGGACCGGTGCACAGCACAACGTCGTTCTCGCGGATTACGTTTCTCTTCGCGGATCTCGTGGGCGGCGCAGCGTTCGCCACGACAGGACCACCGACGGTGTTCCATCAGCCCGTGATGTCCGTCAAGCTCATCGACTCGGGGATGCAGACGATCACATTCAAGGGACTCGCAGGTGGCGCGCGGCCCGACCCGCGCTTCTTCAACTTTCCTGATGGTACGGCCGGCGTGCTGCTCGAGCGCACCGGAAATTTCTACCGTTTGACCGAGATCAAGCCGTAAGGTCGACCGTTGAGCCGCGCGAAACGAAAGCCCCCGCCGCGCGAGCAACCTGCGCCTGGGATCGACTGGCGCCCCTGGATCGTCGTCCTTGCGGGCGTGATCGTCTACATCACGAGCTTTTCCGGTCCGTTCATCTTCGACGACTTCGGGGGCATCGTTCGCAATCCGTCGATTCGGAGCTTGACGGATCTGCACACGCTCTTCTCGACGCCCGACGCGACGTCGGTATCGGGCCGATGGCTGACGAACCTGTCGTTCGCGATCAACTACGCGATCGGCGGTCTCGACGTCGCGGGATACCACGTCGTCAATCTCGTGCTTCACCTCATCTGCGCCATGCTGCTCTACGCGATCGTCCGGCGAACGTTGCTGGTCTCGGGCTGGAGCGCGGAAAGCGGCGCCGCCAACACGACGATGAGCGCGAACGCAGCGTTTGCGATCTCGCTCCTGTGGGTGGTTCATCCGCTCAACAGCGAGGTCGTGCTGTATCTGAGCGAACGCACCGAATCGCTGATGGCGGTGTTCTACCTGTTCACGCTATACGCCGGCCTTCGGGCGGCGAGCGCCGACAAACCGACGCGATGGTTCGTCGCCGGCGTCGTGGCGTGCGCGACCGGCATGCTCTGCAAGGAGAGCATGGCGACCGCGCCGGTCGTCATCGCGCTGTATGACCGCGTGTTCTTCTTCGGCTCCATCCGCCAGGCCTGGCAAGCGCGATGGCGCTTCTACACCGGCCTTGCGGCGACGTGGGCGATTCTCGCCGCGTCGATGCTCTCGCATGGTTCGATCTCGTCAGGCGGCTTCGCGTCGGCGCACACGACGACGTGGATGTACGTGCTGAATCAGACGATGATCGTCACACGCTACCTCCGCCTCGTTATCTGGCCCAAGCCGCTGGTGCTGTACTACGGATGGACGCGCACACTGGCGTTGGGCGACATCTGGCCGTATGCGTTGTTCCTCGTCGTTCTGGTCGCTGCCGCGCTCCTCGTATTCGCCCGCTGGCCGCGCTTCGGCTTTCCCGCGATGTGGACAATCATCACCCTCGCGCCATCGTCGAGCCTGGCGCCGATTGCCGCGGAGGTTGGCGCCGAGCGGCGCATGTACCTGCCGCTCATGGGAATCGCGACGATCGTCGTCATCGGCGCGGCGCTGTTGGTTCGGGCGCGATTATCGAGCGTGACTCCCGCGACGCGCGAACGCCTGATGCTGGCGTCGGTTGCGGTCGTCGCGACTTGTCTGGGCGTCTCGACGCTTGCGCGCACGCGCGACTACGCCTCGTCGTTGAGCATGGCGCGCACGATTTTGGCCGGCTGGGAAAGCCCGAGCGCGCACGAGCTGCTGGGCCACGAGCTCGCGGTCGCGGGACAACACGACGAGGCAGTCAAGCAGCTGCGGCTCGCGCTCCCGGAAAGCACTGTCGCTCGCTACTATCTCGGCACCGAACTCGTGAACATGGGCCAGCTCGACGAGGGTATCGAGCAACTGCAGGAATTCGTCCGCCTGGAGCCCTCGTTGGTGCCGACGCGTACCGCGCGCCTGCTGATGGCGCGCGCCTTTGCGACCCGAGAACAGTGGCCTCAGGCGATCGAGCAACTCCAGGCCGTGCTGGTCGCGGCGCCGAACGACGCCGCCGCCCACGGACTGATGGCCGACATCTTGTCGAGCCAGCAGAAGCTCGCTGACGCGATTCCGCACTATCGGGCGTATCTACAGGCCAACGCCGCCGACGGCAACGCGTGGACGGGACTCGGCGTCGCGCTCGTGTCGACCGGCGACGCGCCACACGCCGTCGAGGCATTTCGCGAGGCCGTGAGGTCCGATGCCGGCAATCCGAATTTCCGCGTGAATCTTGCGCGCGTGCTGCTCGATTCGGGTGATGCCGCGGGCGCGGCGACCGAGGCGCAGCAAGCCGTCGTGCTTACGCCCGACAGCGCGCCGACACACGAGATGCTGGGCCGCGCGCTGGCTGCGCAAGGCAAGCGGGACGACGCGAGGCGCGAGCTGGAGCGCGCGCTCCAGATCGATCCGACCGCCGCGTCCGCGCGCGAGGCACTCGCCGCGCTCGGACGCTGAGGACGCGTCGCTTACTTCATCCGCGCGATGTAGTCCTCGAGCGTCATCGGCCGCACGCCGAAGCGATCCGCATTGGCCTTCCATCCCGGAAACGCGGAGTTGTGCGTCGCCGCGTAGTGACCGAGCGAGATCATGCGCGCGGTGACTTCGTTGAACGGCCGGATGATCGGCGGCAGCAGGCTCATGAGGGCAACGGGGATGTGGCGGCGCTTGCCCTTGCCGCCCAGCCGGCGCTCGACAAGCGAGACGACGTCGTTCATCGACGCGTCGGAGGGCCCCCCGACGTCGACGTTTTCGTTCTTCACGTCGTCGCGTTGGACGATCTTGAGCGCGTACTCCGCGACGTCGTCCACCGCGATGTAGTTCATCACACTCGACCCGTCGCCAAAAATCGAGGCGACGCCTTTCTTACGGATGTCCGCCGCGAAGATCATGTCGATCCACACGTCCATGAACGCGGACGGGCGAAGCATGACGTTCGGCAGCCCGCTCCGCCGAATCAGGTCCTCGATGTACCACTTCACGCGGAAGATATCGACCGTCTCGCCGGACGTGACGCCGCGAAACGACACGTACATGACGCGTTTGACGCCGGTGTTGCGCGCCGCCGCGCAAAGATTCTGGTGCGCGCTGACGTCGATCTTCATTGGGCTCGTCGCGCCTTTGCCCATGTTGTTGTTGACGGTCGACACGATCTGCGAGACGCCTCGACACGCTTCGGTCGCTTTGGAGAGATCGAGGAGATTCGCGGCGACGACTTCCGCGCCGGCAGCTTTGAGCGGCGCGAGCTTCTCAGCTGAGCGGGCCAGGGCGCGAACGGGGATGCCCGCGGCGATGAGCTTGCGCGCGATGGCGCCGCCAAGTTGGCCGGTGGCGCCGGCGACGAGCACGCGTGACTCCGGCATGGGGCGATTCTATGCTGTTCGCCACGCCATAATGTCGCCCTCGATGACGAACGCTGCGGGCGTACTTCGTCGCCATCCGGGAGTCGCGGCCACGCTCGCGGCGCTGGGACTCGTCATCCTTGCGAACGCGGCCTTTCAGCACGATCTTGGCCGCGCGGCGCTGTATCTGACGGTGCTCGCGCTGAGCGTCCTCTGGATCGACCTCGTGTTCGCTCGATGGCCGATTCCGGACGGCGTGGTTCGCGTGCGCGGCGCAGGACTCGAGCTGGTTATCCTGGCCGCGTCGTTCGCGAGCGGATTGTTCTGGCTGTTCGCCCGATTCGTCAGGGGCGTTCAACCGCCCGCCGGACTGTTTCGCCTGGCATGGCTCGGCCTGTTGATCGGATGTGTGTTCAATGCGCTGCCAGCGATCGTGCTGCTCGCGCGCGGCTATCGGCTGCGCGATCTGGGGCTGGAAGCTTCGGGCCTCCGGGCCGTGCCGTTCGTGATGACGACGTTCGCTGCCGCGGCGCTGTTCTTCGCTCCGCAGTCCGCCACGTGGCAGGGCGCGATCGCGGAGAGCGGCGGATCGATCTGGTCGCTCGTCGGCACGGCGCTGCTCGCTGCCGTGCCCGAAGAGTTCTTTCGATTCGCGTGGCAAACGCGCGCGGGCGCGTGGCTCGGGCGTCCGGCGGTCGGATGGCTCATCGCCTCGTCGCTCTGGGCGGTGCTGC
The DNA here is from genome assembly GCA_964419785.1 of uncultured Solibacteraceae bacterium. GTDB lineage: Bacteria > Acidobacteriota > Vicinamibacteria > Vicinamibacterales > SCN-69-37 > DATEGZ01. The sequence goes on from CAYQRM010000289.1 coordinate 20,217, forward strand.
ACACACCCAAGGACTGGAGCGAGTCCCACGCGATCGTCGAGACGATCATGGGCGCGATCAACATCGTGCCGCTCGGGTTGCTGTGGGGTTATCTGACGCATCGATCCCGCAGCATGCTGCCGTCGATCGTGCTGCATGCGACGAACTTGTGGGGCCTTCAAAATCTGATGTGACGCGCGTTACCGCAGTTCGACGCGACCCTTTGGTCCGTCAAGAGTCGCGATGAGCGCGACCGTCGAACCGCGCGTCACTCCAAGCTCGAGGCCGAGCGTGCGCAGCATCCCTTGCACGCGCGCAGCGTCTGGATGCTCGGCGCGCAGGTCCACGAGCGTCGCGCCCGTGGCCGCCGTCGTCGACGGATGCGGCGACGATCCCCAATCGATGAAGAACGGAACGAGGCCGTCGCCGAGCATCGCCCGCGGATTGGTCACCGTCCATCGCAGCGCGACGCCGTCCGCCCGGCGACGCCCGCCCTCCGACACGGGATCGAGATCGATGCCGCGCGTCTTCGCCTGGGCCGCAAGACGTTCGAGGCGGCTGCCGTGCGCGGCCCACGTGACGAGTCGAGACGCGCGCAGGTCGTCGATCCCGAACCACCGCGGCGCGGCCGGTCGCGGCTGCTCCGGATCGGGCGCGATGATCTCGAGGTAACACGACGATCCAAGCGCGATGAGCGCGTTGCGCGTGCCCCGGCCGGGATGCTGCCCGCCAGCCGTCGCGCGCACGCCGAGCAGCCGCTCTACTCGCTCGACACCGGCCGAGAGATCGGACGTCGCATAGATCAAGTGGTCGACCTGGTGGAGCGGATTCACGATGGGATTGGCGACATAGTATGCGAGACGGCGTAAGCTGAGCGCATGATGGCCACCACCGGACCGCTTGCCGCCGTGGGCCTTGCGCTCGCGCTCTTCGCGCAGGCCTCGCCACCACTTGCACCACATCAGCAGCTCGCGCACGACATCTACAAACAGCTGATCGAGATCAACACCACCGACAGCGTCGGCAGCACGACGGAGGCGGCCAGCGCGATGGCCGCGCGCCTCCGGGCCGCTGGTTTTCCGGACGCCGACATCTTCGCCGGTGGCGCGTCGCCGAAGCACGGCAACCTCGTCGTGCGAGTGCACGGTCGAACGGCCGGTCTCAAGCCCATCCTCCTGCTCGCGCATCTCGACGTCGTCGAAGCGAACAAGGCCGACTGGTCGCCCGACCTCGATCCGTTCAGGTTCATCGAGAAGGACGGCTTCTACTACGGCCGCGGGACCGCCGACGACAAGGCGATGGCGGCGATCTTCGTCGCGAATCTCATTCGCATGAGGCAGCAGGGCCTCGTGCCAGAGCGAGACCTCGTGCTCGCGCTCACCGCGGGCGAAGAAAGCGGCGCCGACAACGGCGTCGTCTGGCTGCTCGCGAACCATCGATCGCTCGTCGATGCGGAGTTCGGATTCAACGAGGGCGGCGGCGGACAGGCGAAGAACGGCAAGAAGATCGCGAACCGCGTGCAGGCGAGCGAGAAAGTGTACGAAGATTTCACCCTCGAAGTCACGAACAAGGGCGGCCACAGCTCGCAGCCGCAGCCGACGAACGCGATCTACGAGCTCGCCGCGGCGCTCGGGGCGATCAGCAAGTACAGTTTTCCCGCCAAACTCAACGAGGTCACGCGCGGATACTTCGAGAAGATGGCGGGCGTCGAACAAGGCCAGATCGCGGCCGACTTCAAAGCGCTGCTTCAGCCGACACCGGACGCCGCCGCCGTCGCACGCCTCTCGGCAATTCCACTCTACAACTCGATGCTCCGCACAACCTGCGTCGCAACGATGGTCAACGGCGGACACGCGGCGAACGCGCTCCCGCAGCGCGCCACCGCGAACGTCAATTGCCGAATCCTTCCTGGCGAGGATGCCGCCGACGTGCAGCAGACGCTTGCGCGCGTCATTGGCGATCCTGCGGTGTCCGTCACCTCTGTCAAACCGCCGAAGCCGAGCCCGCCGTCACCGCTCACGCCACAGCTGATGGAAACGCTCACGCGCATCACCGAAGAAATGTGGCCGGGTGTCCCTGTCGTACCCGTGATGAGCACGGGCGCGACCGACGGTCTGTACTTCCGTCAAGCGGGCATTCCGATCTATGGCCTGTCTGGTCTCTTCGGCGACATGGACGATGTGCGCGCGCATGGCAAAGACGAGCGCATGGGTGTGAAAGAGTTCTACGACGGCCAGGAATTCCTATGGTGGGTCGTCAACACACTGAGCGGCGCGAAGAAAATAAATTGAGCGCGAGTGCATAGTGCGCACCGGTATGCGCATCGCACTCAGATTCTTGCAGCTCCGCGTCTGTACTCCGCAGACAGATAAACAGTCCCGCGTCCTAAGTCGTAGACGAGGGAAGAACACGGAGGAGACACGTGAAGATGCATCGGACGTTCGTCGGGATTCTCGGCGCCGCCATTGTGAGCGTCGCCATGGTTTCAGCACAGGACAAGTCGGCACCACCGTCGGGCTCGGGCGTTGCAGCACCCCCGGCCGGCAAACCAGTTACCTACGTCGGCTGTCTCGAGCCTGGCACGGGTGAAAACAACTTCACTTTGACCAACGCTCAGGAGAAGGGCAACAAGGACAAGAAGGCCGATCATCTGACCTTCAAGGTTGTGGCCGCGTCCGACAAGGTGAACCTCGAAGACCACGTGACGCAGGCCGTCACGATTACCGGCACGTTCGCGGATTCGACGCCGCTCGCCGGTCAGTCGGAGAAGGCCGAAAAGCTCGCGACGCTCACGGCCACCAGCGTGAAGTACGAGCGCGACTACTGCGGCCGTCCGTAACAGCTCGGTCCCAGCACACACACGACGCAACGACGCCCGGCCGTGCCGTGAGGCACGACCGGGCGTTTTGTTTGTCAACGCGCAAGATTCACCGCCGCCGCAATCCCGCTGGACTCGAGGTCGCCGCCGGCGTTTGCGCCGGCACGCCCCAGGCCTCGAGCTCCATCACGCGCGAGTACGAGCTCAGCGCATTCGAGACCAGCACGCGGATCTTGTTTGTCGTCACCGCCGCGAACGTGAGCTGCCGCCACACGAGGTTGTTGTTCGTGATCGCGCCGCCAGGCACGTCGACCCACGTCGTCCCGTTCCAGTACTGCACCTCGAAATTCTTCAGGCCGTAGTACGAGAACGTCAGTGTCGCCGTCGGCTCGATCGGCGTGCGGTAGTTGTCCTGCATCGAGAACACGTCGATCTCGTCGATCGATTTCATGCTGTCGAAATCGACCTCGAGCCAGTCCGGCCAGCCATTCGAGGTGCCGTCGCACCACGCGCCGCCCGCGCCCCAGTTGAGGCCCTTGCGGTCGCCGTTGATCGCGCCCGACGCCGGGTAGCTCGCGCTGAATGTCGACGACGCGAGCGCGGTGCCGCCGTTGGTCGCGAGCGCCATGTTCATGCGCCCGGGCACGGAGTTGACGGTGATGTGGACGGCCGCGGACGTCGCGGTCGAGCCCAGGTTATCGGTGACGACCGCTGTGAGCGTGTACGTACCCGCGGCAACGCTCGTCCAGGCAATGCTGTACGGGCTCGTCGTGTCGGAACCGATCGACTGACCGTTCGCGAAGAACTGGACCGACGCGACCGTGCCGTCCGAATCGCTTGCGTTGGCGATCAGCGTAATCGTGGCCGGCGCCGAGAAGCTCGTGCCCTCGCCCGGACTGACGAGCGTGACCGTGGGCGGCGCGTTCGTGACCACCGACACATGCACGGGCGCTGACGTTGTCGTCGCGCCTTGATCGTCGGTCGCGACGGCCGTGATGGTGTGCGTTCCCGCCGCGACGCCAGGCCAGGTGATCGCGTACGGCGCCGTCGTGTCCGTACCGATGAGCGCGCCGTCGCCGTAGAACGCCACGGACGCCACCGTCCCGCCCTGGTCCGCCGCCGTCGCGGTGATTGCGATGTCGGACGGCGCGGCGAACGTCGTACCCTCCGTCGGGCTCGTGATCGAGACCGTCGGCGGCAGGTTGCCCGAGCTCGCCGTGCCCCACGCCTCGAGCTCCATCACGCGCGTGAAGCTGCCGAGCGAGCTCGTGACATAGAGCCGGATCTTCGACGTTGTCACCGCGCCGAACGCGAGCTGGCGCCAGACGAGGTTGTTGGTGGTGATCGCGCCGCCAGGCACGTCCGTCCATGCCGAGCCGTTCCAGTACTGCACCTCGAAATTCTTCAGGCCGTAGTACGTGAACGTCATCGTCGGCGTCGGATCGACGGGCGATCCGTACTGGTCCTGCATCGAGAACACGTCGACTTCGTCGATTGCTTTCAAGCCGTTGAAATCGATTTCGAGCCAGTCGGGCCACGCGGCCGATGTGCCGTCGCACCAGCCGCCGCCCGCGCCCCAGCCAACGCCCTTGCGATCGCCGTTGATGGCGCCGGTTGCCGGATAGTTCGAGTTGTAGGTCGACGAAGGAATTGCCGTCGCGCCGTTGGCCGCCAGCGCAACGTTCGTGCGGCCCGGGATCGTGTTCACCGTCACGTGCACCGCGGGCGACGTGGTCGTCGCGCCTTGATTGTCGGTGGCGACGGCTGTCAGCGTGTACGAGCCCGCTGTGACGTTTGCCCATGTCACGGTGTACGGACTGGCCGTATCGGTGCCGATCGCCTGTCCGTTCGCGAAGAACTGGACGGACGCGACCGTGCCGTCGGTGTCACTCGCCGACGCGTTGACGACGATCGTGGCGGGCGCGTTGAAGGCCGCGGCGTCGGCGGGACTCGTGATCGTCACCGCGGGCGGCGCGTTCGGCGCGACGTGCACGTGCACGCCGGTCGACGTCGTGGTCGCGCCATCGTTGTCCGTCGCGACGGCAGTGAGCGTGTAGTCGCCCGTCGCCACGTTGTTCCAGATCACGCTGTACGGGCTCGTCGTGTCGGTGCCGAGCGGCTGGCCGTTCGCAAAGAACGCGACTTGCGTCACCGTGCCGCCCTGATCGCTCGCCGTCGCGTTGATCGTGATGTTGCCGGGCGTCGCGAGCATCGCGCCTTCCGCGGGACTCGTGATCGACACGTCCGGCGGCAGGTTGCCAGACGCGGCGATGCCGTACGCCTCGAGCTCCATCACGCGGCTGAAGTTCGCGAGACCGCCGGCGACGAGCACACGGACCTTCGACGTCGTGATCGGCACGAACCCGACCTGGCGCCATACGAGGTTGTTGTTCGTGATCGCGCCGCCAGGCACGTCCGCCCAGCCCGTACCCGTCCAGTACTGCACTTCGAAATTCTTCAGACCAAAATTGCCAAACGTCATCGTCGGCGTCGGATCGACGGGCGCCGTGTAATTGTCCTGCATCGAGAAGACGTCAACTTCTTCGATGAGCTTCAACCCGCTGAAATCCACCTCGAGCCAGTCAGGCCAGGTGTTCGACGTGCCGTCGCACCAGCCGCCGCCCGCGCCCCAGCCGACGCCTTTGCGATCGCCGTTGATCGCGCCGGCCGGCGGATAGTTCGCGTTATACGTGGACGACGCGGAGGCCGTGCCGCCGGCGCTCGCAAGGGCGATGTTCGTACGGCCGGGCAGCGGATTCACGGTGATGTGCACCGCGGGCGATACCGATGTCGCGCCCTGATTGTCAGTCGCGATCGCGGTCAGAGCGTAATTACCGAACGCCGCTGCCCAAGTGATCTGATACGGCGGCGCCGCGACCGCACCGATCTGCACGCCGTTCGCGAAGAACTGGACGCCAGCCACGCTGCCGTCGCTGTCGCTCGCGATGGCGCTGATCGTGACCGTCGCCGGTGACGTGTACGTCGAGCCTTCTGTCGGGCTGCTGATCGCCACGACCGGCGGCTGATTCGCGAGCACGACGATGTGCACGGGCGCCGACGTCGTCACGCCAAACTGGTTGTCCGTCGCGACCGCCGTGAGCGTGTAGCTGCCGGCTGGAACGTTGCTCCACGTGACCGAGTACGGCGCGGTCAGCGCCGCGCCGACAGGCTGGCCGTTCGCGTAGAACACGACGCGCTGGACCGTGCCGTCGCTATCACTCGCCGTCGCCGAGACGGTGAACGTCGCCGGTTCCTTTGCCGACGCGCCTTCGGCGGGGCTCGTGATCGCCACCGTCGGCGGCGTGTTCGTCGAGGGCGACACCGCGCTCGCCGCCTTGAACGCATTGAGGCGTCCGCCCGACACGACGCGGCCGTTCCACGCCGGAAGTTGATCGACGCTCTGGATCAAGATCTGTTTGATGTCGGCGACCGACAGGCTCGGATTCATCTGCGCGAGCATGGCGGCCACGCCCGCCACGTGCGGCGTCGCCATGCTCGTGCCCGACAGCACTTCATAGTCCGTGCCCAGGGTCGTGCTCAGAATGTTCTCGCCCGGCGCGGCCAGATGTACGGACGTCGGCCCGTAGTTGCTGAAGTACGACCGCTGATCGGTCGGTCCAGACGACGCCACGGCGACGATGCTCGCGACCGGGTAGCTCGCGGGATCGAACGGCTGCGTGTCGTTGTTCGTGCCGTCATTGCCCGCGCCGAAGACGTTGATGATGCCTGCGTTGCCGGCGGCGTCGATCGCGCTCTGCAGCACCGTGTCAATCGGATCGCTGCCGCGATCCTGACCCCAGCTGTTGCTCGAGACGCGGATGTTCTCACCGCGCAGCCGCAGCGCCGTGATGTAGTTGAAGCATTCGATCGCGCCCGCGTCCGTGCCCGAGCCGGACGAATCCAGGAACTTGCACGACAGCACTTTCGTGTTCCAGCTCACGCCGACGACGCCGATGCCGTTGTTGCCGACCGCCGCGATCGTGCCCGACGTATGCGAGCCGTGTCCTTGATCGTCGAACGGATTGCTCGTGTGATCGACCGTGTTGATGCCGTACACGTCGTCGACGTATCCGTCGCCGTCGTCGTCGATCCCGTTGCCAGGAATTTCGAGCGGGTTGCGCCAGACGTTGGCAGCGAGATCGGGATGCAGGTAGTTGAGGCCGGTGTCGATGCTCGCGACGACAACGCTGCCGTCGCCGGAAGTGAAGTTGGCCCACATCGCCGGCGCCTGAATCTGCGACATGTTCCACAGACTGCCGTCGAGCCAGTACGGATCGTTTGGCGGCGCGACATTCTGAATGATGTGGCGAAGGTAGTTCGGCTGGACGTCGTCGACGCCCGGCATCGCGCGGAAGGCGGCGATCGCCGCTTCGACGCTCACACCCTGCGGCAGACGGAGATGCTCGATACCAAGCTGATCGAACCGGCGAATTCGCGATGCACCGCGCGCGCGCAGCATGTTGTCTCGCTGGATCGTGTTCGTGGCGCGGTTGAATTTGACGAGTACTTCGCCCGGCACGTATCTTCCAGAGGGCGCCGCCGGCTGCTGGGCTCGCACGCCCGCAAAGAGCAGCCACGCCGCCACGATCAACGCCGACGCCACCGACCACTTCTTCATGGCCACATGCTCCTCAAACGTCTGCCGCGGCCTCGCGCGTGCGCCGGGGCAGGCTTACGCTTTCGTCGGGGAAAAGAGGGTCGCTAGTCTAAGACAACGGAGCACACGGCGTGCCGGAAAATCGAGCGCCGTGAATGTTGGGGTGTTCTGGGCAGTGACGAAGTTGTAAGTGGATGTTGATCACATCCGGAACATGAACGACAGCACGCCAGGCAGAACGGCGAGATTTCCAAGCAGAAGCACCGGCCACGGGGCACGCCTGGCGACGACGTTGAAGGCGAGCGCGAGCGGCAGCGTCACACGCGTGATTGCCCCGGGCGTGCCGGCCCACACGACTTGATGCGCGCAGAGTCCGAGCAGGGCGAACGGCACGGCCACCAGCAGCCATGGCGCGCGATCGCGCCACGTCGATCGCGCGATCCATGCGATCGCCAGCACCTGCGTGACGAACGCGACGAGCGCGCAGGCGTCGGAGATCGGGCCGACCGCGAGACCGCCTGATTTCAGATCGCGAACGATCGTCGACACCTTCCACGCGAGACCCGTGAGCGGCGCCGCGATCGCGCCGACGGTCGCGAACGCCCGGTCGCGGTAGATCGATCGCAGGTAGTCGGTCCAGAGCGCCATGGGTGCGATCGCGACGATGCCCCAGCCAACGAGACGCAGCACCGATCGCCAGGCAGGCTGCAGAAAGCGCGCGAACAGGGTCATCGCGATCAGATTGGTTTCGCGCCCGAGGCCGGCCGCGCCAAGGACCAATGACGCGAGCGCGAGTCGCTCGCGCTCGGCGGCAATCACGGCCGACGCGATGAGCAGCGCGCTCGGCGCATCGAGCAGCGCATTGCTGACCGAGCTCAACATGCCGTGCGTCAGAAGACAGCCCGACCAGAGAAAGAACGAACGCGCAGAGCCGATCGGAAACCATCGCAGCAGCAGCCACGCGAGCACGAGCCACACGATCGCGTTCTGCAGCGCGAAGGCCTCGAGCACCCACGCGGGTCGTCCCAGGCCCATGATGTAGGCGGTCCAGGAAAAGAGAATGCGCCGCGCGCGATACGCGGGGAAATCGAGCGTGTGATCGATCGCCGGATCGCGCAGCAGCGGATCCATCGCCAGGCGCGCGTAGAACTGCCCGTCGTAGCCGCCGTTGATGTCTTCGACGTGGGGGACGGCGCGAATCGACTGAAGCTCGTACTCGTCGTGATGATCGACGGGCAGGCGGATGAGCTCGGTGAAGCCGTACCCGGGCCGATAATAGGACGCGAGGGCGATCAGAAACGCCGCGACGACGGCCGCGTGCGCGATCGGCCACGCGCGCACGGCCGCTGACGATCGCCTCGATCGAGCCACGGGTCAGACCCGGCTTGCGGCGTTCGTGGCCAGACCCGCGCTCATCGCGGCGGTTTCCCTCGTGCTCACTTGCCTTTGGGTCGCACCGCGTTAGCCAGCGCGAGCCGATTGTCGTGCGTCACGTAGCTGATCTGCAGGTTGTATCCGTTCGGCGTGCGCGTGTGATAGCTCTTGAACGCCGCGACGTGGATCTCGTCTTTGGTCGACGTGTCGACGGTCGCCGGCAAGCCGCGCCTCTCGAGCTCCGCCTTCACGCCGTCGGTGTCCCAGGGCGAGATGCCGAACGAGATGTGATCGATCCGCGCGCTGCGGGCGGCAGGCGTCGGCTGCGGCGCCGGTGCCGAGGCATCGCTGCCCGGCTCGCCGCCGCCAGCACGCCCGCCCCGTCCGCCGCGACCGAAATTCGGATCGAAGATGTTGCCGCCGCGGACGATGGCGTCGCCAATCTCGCCGATCATGAGCTCGTTCTGGCTGCCCTCGTCGTACGTCGACTTCCAGCCGAGCAGATTCATGTAGAACGACGCGCTCTCCTTGTAGTTCGTGGCGCTGAACGACAGGTGATCCAGCCACACGGTCTTCCAGCCAGTCGCATCGAACGGCGCCGGCGGCGCGTCGGGCACCGCGGCGCTCGCCGCCTTCCGCGCTTTCGCGTGGCCCTTGCCATTGCTGATCTGTAGCGCAAAACCGTCAGGGTCGGCCACATGGAAGCTCTCGAAGCCGTTGCCGTCGTTGTCGGCCACCGGCGTCATGCCCCGCTTCTTCAGCTCCGCTTCGACGGTCTTCGCGTTCCACGGCGCGATGTCCCAGCAGAAACCTGTCACGGTCGCGTTGCTGGCCCCGCCGCGTCCGCGACCACCACCGCCGCCTGCTGCCGCTGGAGGCGGAGTTGTGGCCGCTCCCTTCTTGAAGATCACCGTGCCCCAGTCACCGAGATCCATCACGGCTTGCGTGTCGTCGAGGCTGCGCAGCTTCCAGCCCATCAGCGCGACGTAGAAGGCCGCTTCGCTTTTGTGATCCGCGACTTGGAACGCGAGATGATCGAGCGACACCGTGCGCCAGCCCGTCGGCGCAAAGACCGGAGTGATTGCTTTGGTGGCGGTAGCTTCGTCGAGCGGGCACCCCTGCGTACCGTAACCGTCGCGGCAGCGACCCTGCGCGAAGGCCGTGGACGATCCGAACGCGGCAAACAGCGGCGCGCCTACGCCGGCCATGCCCAAGGCCTGCAGCGCCTGACGTCGAGAAAGCTTCGCATCCATAGAAGGGACTCCCCGGATGCGCACATCTTAGCGCCGAACGGCGCTACTTGAAGGAACGCTGAAACAGGTCGTCGATCGCGCGCCGGCCGTTGTCCTGCAGGCGCCGCGTGCCGGTGCCGGTGAAATGCGGATGCGTGATCGCCGGCAGACTCGCGCCAGCGCAAAGCGACCACTCGGTGCCGGTCCATCGCTCCCAGCAGTTCTTCTCTTGATCGAAGACGTGGAGCGGCTTGTTGCAGAGCTTGGCGAATTCGGCGCCCCATCCCGTGCCGCCGCGCACGGTGCCGTCGGCGAGGACGGTCCCGATTACATAGATTTCCTGACCGCTATTCACCTGATACCAGAGCGTCTGCAGGATCTTTCGAATCGTCTCGGCCTCGGTGTAACGACGATTCATCAGCCGCGAGACATACTCGAGGCTCACGTCGCCGGCCTGGAGCTCCTCGTGGTTCAGCATCCGCACCCCGCGCGCACGGCCCATCGGGTGCCTCTCGAACGTGAAGTTCACTTCCTCGATGCCGTAGCGCTCGGCGGTTTCGCCGAAGGCGGTTTCCGCGCCGGGCGCGCCGCCGCTGAAGAGGATGCAGTCCGCTGGTTTCATGGGACGCAAGTATATCCGGCGGCCTCTCGCAAAGAGGATACCGGGAATACTTTCCGTGTCCACTTTCACGGAAAGTATTCCCGGTATCTTTTTCGTCAGATTTTAACTACACTCGCGCGTAAATCATGCGGATGCACCTGGGCGAATTCGAACAGCTCCTCCTCCTCGCGCTCGCTCGCCTCGGCGCCGACGCGTCGGGCGTCGACGTCCGCGAGTGCATCGAAGAGCGCACCAGACGAGCGATCTCGCCCGGCGCCATTTACACGGGCTTCCAGCGCCTCGAGCGCCGGGGGTTCGTCGCCACCAGCTTCGGCGACCCGACGCCGCAGCGCGGCGGCAAGCGGAAGAAGCTCTACCGCCTCCGCCCCGCCGGCGCCCACGCGCTCAACGACGCGCAAGCCGTGCTGGTCGGCATGACGCGCGGGCTTCGGTCGAAGGCGAGCGGACGATGAGCCCCGCCGCCCGGCCTCCGCGGGTCGCCCGCGCCCTCGTGAAGGTTCTTCTGCGCGGCGAGATGCGCGAGATCGTCCTCGGCGATCTCGACGAGGAATTCGCGCGCGCGCTCGAGGCGCGCACCGCCCCTCCGACCGCGCGTCGTCGCTACTGGCGTCAGGCCGTGGGATCGATCCTCTCGTCGCTCACCGGCCGCGAAGGCCCGGTAGAGACGCGCACGTTCGGCGCCACGTCAGACGATCACGGACGATGGTCACGCGCCGTTCAGGGACTCGCGCTGGACTTTCGGTACGCGGCGCGCGTGCTCGCGCGGTCACCCGCTTTCACGCTCGTCGCGGTGGCCTCGCTCGCGATCGGCATCGGCGCCAACACCGCGATGTACAACGTCGTCCGCGCGCTGCTCGTCGAGTCGTTGCCGGTCGAGCGGCCGGAAGAGCTGGCGCTCGCCTACTGGACCAGGCCCGCTGACACCAAAGTGCGCATGACCGAGCTCAGCTCGGACACGTACAAGGATCCGAAATCGGGCGAGCGCCTGCAGAGCAACCTTACGTACTCGATGTTCACCGCGATGCGCGAGGCCGCGGGCGACGCCACGCCGCTGTTTGGCTTCAACTTCATGGGACAGGCAAACGTGTCGATCGACGGACAGCCGCCGCGACTCGCCGGCGGCATGCTCGCCACGTACGAGTATTTTCCCGTGTTGGGACTCACGACGGCCATCGGCCGGCCGTTCGTCGCCTCCGACGATCGACCAGAGGCCGCGCGCGTCGTCGTCATCAGCTACGGACTGTGGATGCGCGCGTTCGGTGGAGATCGTGCGGCAATCGGCCGCACGATCCGGATCAACGGCGCGCCATGTGAAGTGATCGGCGTCACGCCAGAGGGCTATCGCGGCTTGTCGCAGGGCGGATTCTACCCGCCGGTGGACGTGACGCTCCCGCTCTCCGCGCAGCCGGACGTCATGCGGCGGTGGAGCGCGATGCCCGCGTCAGGGCCATCGCTGTTCACCTCGAATCAGTTCTGGGTGCGCGCGATCGCGCGCGTGCCGCCGGGATCTTCCGGAGTGCAGGATCGGCTCGCCGGCGCGCTGCGATCGACGTTCGCGCAACTGCCCGCGGCCACAGGGCCAGAGCTACAGCAGATCACCGTGCGCTTTCTGCCTGGCGGTCGCGGCCTCGACTCGCTTCGCAAGGATACCGAACGGCCCCTCGAGATCCTCGGCGCCGTCGTTGGCGTCGTGCTGTTGATCGCGTGCGCGAATCTTGCGGGGCTGCTGCTCGCGCGCGGCGTGGCACGGCAGCGCGAGCTCGCGGTGCGCCGCGCGCTCGGCGCCGATCGATGGCGTCTCGTTCGCGTGCTGATGGCAGAGACCATGCTGCTCGCGATCGCGGGCGGAATCGTGGGACTGCTCATCGCAGTCTGGACCGGCCCGGTCGTGGCGTCGATGCTGACCGTGGGCCTCGGCGCCGCTGATGTCGACCTCGGCATCAGCTGGCGGCTCGTCGGACTCACGGCCGCGGCCGCGATCGGTGCGGCGATCCTGGCGGGACTCATGCCCGCACTCCGCGTGTCCGGACGGCTTTCGGCCGATCTGACAACGCGCGCCGGACAAGCCGGACCGCGACTCGCCACGGGGCGCGCCCTGATCGCGCTGCAGATCGCCGTGTCTGTGCCTCTGCTCGTCGGCGCCGGCCTGTTTCTGCGGACGATTTACAACCTCTCCGTCGTCGACGTCGGCTTCAAGACCGCCGGCCTCGTTGCTTTCAAGGTGGAACCGTCGCTCGCCGGCAGCGGCGACGCCCGTGAGCCGCGCGAGCTTTACGCGCGCGTGCTCGAACGCGTGCGCGCATTACCGGGCGTGACCTCCGCCTCACTCGTGGAGAACTTGCCCATCAGCGGGCGCTCGTCCAGCACGAGCGGGATGGTTGGCGACAAGAAGATCAACATCCGGCTCAACGCCGTCGGTCCGGAGTTTTTCGAGACGATGGGCATTCCGGTCGTCGCCGGCCGCTCGATCAGCGACGCGGATCGCGCGGAAACACCGCCGGTCGTGGTCGTCTCCGAGCCCTTTGCGAGCGAGTACTTTCCAGGACAGCGGGCGGTCGGCCAGCACTTCTACATCGGCGAGGCGTACGTCGAGATCGTCGGGGTCGTCGCCGCGAGCCGCTACCGCGATCTTCGAACCGAGCCGCAGCCCACGGTCTTCGACGCCTACGCTCAGCGATCCTTCGCGACGTTTCCTGGCTTCCGCGGGTTCCTTCCGACTGCGACGCCAACCGAGATGAGCGTGGTCCTGAGAACGATGACGCCGTTTGCGACCATGGCGTCCGCGATTCCACCTGCGGTCAAAGAGGTCGAGCCCGATCTGCCGGTGGTCGACCTCAAGACCCAGACGGATCAGATCGCTGAGAGCACCGCGCGCGAGCGCATGTTCATGCGGCTGCTCGTGATCTTCGGCGGATTCGCCGTGGTACTCGCCTGCATCGGCTTGCACGGCGTCACGTCGTACGCCGTCGCGCGCCGCACCAGCGAGATCGGCATCCGTATGGCGCTCGGCGCCGAACGATCACAGGTCCTGTGGCTGATTCTTCGTCAGGTTCTGGTGCTCGCGGTGGCGGGCGTTGCGCTCGGCCGGCCCATCGCGATCGCCGCCGGCCCGGCCATCGGGTCGATGCTCTACGGCCTGGCGCCGCGGGATCTGACGACGATGGCCGGATCGGCGATTGTGCTGCTGGCCGTGGCGCTTGGCGCGGGCTGGCTGCCCGCCCGCCGCGCGGCCCACATGCCGGTGCTCTCCGCGCTCACGCGCGAGTAGGTGAAGAAGCGCACCGAGCACCGACCTGAACGCTACTTGCGCACGCCGACCGTCACCACGTACTCCCGCGGCACCGTGATCCCGAGGTCGGTCGCGAACTTCGCGTGGAACGCGACGAAGTCACGGTGGAACGCCTCGCGTCGCTCGCCGTCGAGGCTCTCGGCAAGCACTTTCGTCGGACCGTAGCCGATCGCGAACGTCCGCCACGCGGCTTCCGGATTCGGCTCGCGATAGAACGACGTGGCCGTTTCGAACCGCAGGTCGAAGGTCTTGCCGAGCCGCTCGCGAATTCGATCGAGGTTGCCCCACTCGAAGGGTGATGGCGGCGCGGGCGACGGCGGCGGGGGCATGTACGCCTTCATCACCTTGAACATCTCGAACACGCCGCCATCCGGCGTCCACGTCGCCAGCGCGATGCGTCCGCCCTTCCTACAGACGCGCGCGAGCTCGGCCGCCGCGGCGTCGGGACGCGTGGCAAACATCACGCCAAACGTCGAGATGACCGCGTCGAATTCGCCGTCCTTGAACGGCAGATTCTCGGCGTCGCCAAGTTGATACGCGATCGGCAATCCTGCCGCCTTCGTGTTGGCACGCGCGGCTTCGAGCAGCTCCTGCGCGATGTCGACGCCGGTCACGAGCGCGCCTCGACGCGCGACGGCGCGCGACGTCCAGCCCGTACCCGTGGCCAGATCAAGAATCCGCTCGCCGGGCTGCGGATTGAGACGCGTGACGCAGTGCTCAATCGCGTCGGCGATGCCGCGGCTGACCTCGTCGTAGTGCTTTCCTCCCGAGCTCCACACCGCCGCGGGCCGTTCGTTATGCTGTTGTATCGTGTCGGACATTCTTCAGCTCCTCATCCCCTATATAGATGTAGGGCCGGCGCCGCGAAAGTATGTGACCTCATGAGCCCTGCGGCATGACTCCCGCCGAGTCCGCGCCACCAGACGCGTGGAGCCCGCTCAGACATCCGCTGTTCCGCAGCCGCTGGATCGCTTCGATTCTCTCGAACATCGGCACGTGGATGCAGGATACGTCCGCCACCTGGCTGATGACGGTCCTCACGCGGTCGCCGCTGCTGATCGCGCTGATGCAGACGGCGGCGAGCCTGCCGGTGCTGGTGCTCGGCCTGCCAGCCGGGGCGATGGCGGACATTCTCGATCGGCGGCGCGTGCTCATCTTCTGGCAGGCCTGGATGCTCGTGACGGCGGTCGCGCTCGCGGTCGTCACGGTCGTCGGCGGCATGGGCCCGTGGCTGTTGCTCGGCCTGACGCTGCTGCTCAACGTCGGCGCGGCGATGAACAACCCGGCGTGGCAGGCGATCGTGCCCGAGCTGGTCCCCCGATCCGAGCTCGCCGGTGCGATTTCACTCAACAGCGCGGGCTATAACCTCGCGCGCGCTGTCGGCCCCGCGCTCGGCGGTCTCGTCGTCGCCGCCTTCGCCACCGTTGCGACGGGCGCCGGCGTGACGTTCTTCGTCAACGCGGTGTCATTTGCGTTCGTGATCGGCATGCTCGTCTCGTGGAAACGGACGCCGCTGCACGCGAGCGCGCTGCCGGCCGAGCGGATGCTGGGATCGATTCGCGCGGGCGCGCGCTACATCCGGCATTCGGTGCCCATCCGACGGATTCTGATCCGCACGTTCCTCGTCACGAGCGGCGTCAGCGCGATGTGGGCGCTCCTTGCGGTCGTCGCCCAGCAGGACCTCGAGCGCGGCGCGCTTGGCTACGGCCTGCTCAATGCCTCGATCGGCACCGGCGCGGTGCTGGGGGCGATGCAGCTCCATCGCGTTCGACGGAGCTCGTCCGCCGACACGATCATCGCATCGTCGACGCTGATCTTCGCCGGCACATTGATGGTGATGGCCTTCGCGCACCACGTGTGGCTGGTGGTAATCGCCTTGCTCGCGGGCGGATTTGCGTGGACGAGCACGACCTCGACGTTCAACATCGCCGTGCAGGTCTCGGCGCCGCCGTGGGTACAAGCGCGCCTGCTCGGCGCCTACCAGATGACGTTTCAAGCCGGAATGGCGATCGGCAGCGCGTGTTGGGGCGCGATCGCCGAGCACACCAGCACGCCGACCGCCCTGGCGATCGCGGCGGTGGGCTTGTTGATCACGTTGCCGCTCTCGCGGCGCTATCCGGTGCTGAAGGGCGCGCCGGGCGATCTCACGTCAGCCGCGCAGGCGCGCGCGCTCGGCCGCTCGGCGCCGACGGTCGTCATCGAGCTCGATCCTGATACGGGGCCCGTCATGATCTCCGTCGACTACGAGGTCGATCCCGCGGACGCGGATGCGTTCATTTCCGCGATTCACGATCTTCGCGCGATTCGACTTCGTGACGGCGCGATGCGGTGGGGCCTGTTTCACGACGCGGCCAACGGGCGTCATTATCTCGAAACGTTTCTCGTCGAATCCTGGGCGGAGTATCTGCGTCAGCGCGAGCGTCTGACAATGAGCGATCGCGAGGTGCGCGATCGCGTGTACGCCTTTCAGCGGGGGCCAATCCCGCCGCCGGTCTCCCGGATGATCTACACGCCGACGTCGCCAATCGAAGCGAGCGCGCTTCGCGCGCGCGAATCGTCCGAGGCCGCCGGGAAGTGACGCGCGGGCCCGTGCTACTGTCAACTCCGATGGGCGTGCGAATCGTGTGGGGACTCGCGATCGCGTTGACCGGCCTGACCGCATCCTGCCTGAGCGGCTCGCCGGCGCAGAAGCCGTCCACGCCGGCTGGCGACGTCGACACGGGCCTCGTCGCCACCGTCACGCTTCGCTATCAGCGCCCCGACACGTTTCGATCCGTCGGTCGGCCCGAGTCGTTTCGCGTCATCGTCGATTTCGAGAACGCCTCTCGCGAGCAGCAATACCCCGGCAGCTGGAACGACGCGACCCAAACGCTCCAGGCGATCGTCAACGTGCCGCTTCGCGTCGAAAATCTCGTCTACGTCGTCGACCCCGCCGTGCAGCCGGGCGCGACGACGACGATCAGTGCGGGACGCGGGACGTTGAAAGAGATCACCTGCCCAGAGCTCGTCAACCCGCTGTACACCTGCGCGATCCTGCAAGTGCTGCATTGACGCTGTCGATGAAGACGTGTGCTGCGGGCGGCCGAGCGGTCGCTCACCTTGTGACGGCGACGTGCGCGCCGTGCTTGTCGGCTTTCTCGGACTTCCGCTGATCTTCCAGGATGTCCGAGATGTTGATCCTCAGATTTGTGACATTCGTGGCGTAGCTGAGGCCCGTCTCGACGGAAATCGTGCCGGCTCGGATCAGCTTCTCGATCTCGCCGTCGAAGTACTGCATGCCGTCCTCGGTGCCGACCTTCATCGCATCGAGCAGCGTCTTGCCTTCCTTCTCGCCCTGCTCGACATAGTCACGCGTGCGCAGCGTGCCTTTGAGGATCTCGAGCAGTGCCACGCGTCCCGATCCGTCTCTCTTGGGCGCCAGACGCTGCGAGATGATGTACTGGAACGTCTTGGCGAACCGCGTGCGAATGCCCTGCTGATCGGCCGGAGGAAAGGTTCCGACGATGCGCTCGACGGTCTTGGACGCGTCAATGGTGTGCAACGTCGACATGACAAGGTGACCGGTCTCCGCGGCTTCAATCGCAATCTCGATCGTCTCGCGGTCGCGCATCTCGCCGACGAGAATCACCTTCGGCGCCTGCCGCAGCGCCGCACGCAGCGCGAGACTGAACGTCGGCGTATCGTGGTGCAGCTCGCGCTGGTGAATCGTGGCCTTCTTGTGCGGGTGCATGAACTCGATCGGGTCCTCGATCGTGACGATGTGGATCGCACGCTCCTGATTCATCCGATCCACGATGGCCGCGAGCGTCGACGACTTGCCCGACCCGGTCGGGCCGGTCACGAGCACGATGCCCATGCGCAACGGCACGAT
>CAYQRM010000290.1:0-2541 GCA_964419785.1 uncultured Solibacteraceae bacterium
ACCGCCTCCCCTCTCGCTCCTGGTACGACCTCGCCCACGACCTCACGCGATGCGCGTACTTCGAGCGGCTCGAGGACTGGAACGAGATCATCGCCATCGCCGATCACGCTGACGCAGAGCTCGCGCGGCGCCAGTACAAGGCGATCCGCACGGCGCTCCTCTGCGCCAAGGCGCGCGCGTTGGCCAGGGTCGGCAAACACGCGGACGCCGAGAGCGCGCTCGCCGTGGCGGTGCGCGCATGCCCGCGCGGCGCCGTCGATCCGCTCATCGCCCTCGAAGCGTCCAAGGCCGTGACCTTTGCCTTGCGGGGCGATACCACGCGAGGCGAGGTGCACTTCGACCGGGCGCTCGCGGCCTGCCGCGCCATCGGCCACAAACTGCACGAGACCTGGATCGATCGCCAGCAGTCCGCGCTCCGCCGCGAGACGCGCGAGACCATCGCCGTGCCCGCGCGCGCGAGGTTCGACGTGACCGACACCGCCGTCCTCCTGAGCGACGTCGCGACGATGCTCGGCGCCGGCCACTCGATTGACTTGCTCGCGCATCGCCTGGCCGCGCTGCTCCAGAGCACGTCGCTCGCCGCGCGCGTCGACGTCGACAGCGAGTCCGGCTGCGAGTACCAGGCCGACCCAACCTCCAGCTGGGACGCCGGCGCCGACGGGACGTGTCGCATCCGCCTCCGCGGCTCGGACCGACGCGTCGACATCAGCGTGTCTGGCGTCCGGTCGATCGACGAGATCTCCTTGCTGAAGAGCGTCGCCGATCTCGTCCAGGCAGCCGTCAACCGGACCGCCGACACGGAAAACGAAGACGAAGATCAGAACCTGTGGCCGCGCGCGGCCGTGCACCTGAGCGAGGATGCGATTTTCCGATCGCCGCGCATGGCCGAGCTCCTCAAGATCGCGATCCGTCTGGCAGAGACCGATCTACCCGTGCTCATCAGCGGCGAGACCGGCACCGGAAAAGAAGTCGTCGCGCGGCTGATCCACGATCACAGCGCCGTGAAGCGCGGCCCGTTCGTCCCATTCAACTGCTCGAATCTACCGCGTGACCTCGTCGAGAGCCAGCTGTTCGGCCACCGCCGCGGCGCGTTCACCGGCGCGCTCGACTCGTTCCCCGGCGTCGTCCGCGCCGCCGAACGCGGCACGCTGTTCCTCGACGAGATCGGCGATCTCGATCCGTCAATCCAGCCGAAGCTCCTGCGCTTCCTCGAGCGCACCGAGATTCATCCGGTCGGCGAGTCGCGGCCGCAGCAGGTGTCGGTGCGGATCGTCGCCGCGACCAACGCGGACGTCGATCAGCTCGTCGATCAAGGACGATTCCGGCGCGATCTGTTCTACCGGCTGGGCGTCGCGCACATCGCGCTGCCGCCGCTGCGCGATCGCAAGGACGAGATCCCTGCGCTCGCCGCGCTGTTTCTGACGCGCTACGCGCGCGAATCCCAGCGCACCAACGTCCGCCTCGGCGACGATTTCATCGCCGCGCTGCTGCTCTACGATTGGCCCGGCAACATTCGTCAGCTCGCCAACGAGGTGCGCCGCGTTGTCGCGATGGCGCACGACGGCGAGACGATCCGGAGCACCGCGCTCGCACCAGACATCCTCGCGCGCTGGAACGCACGCACGATCGCGGCCGAGCCCGACGTGCCGGCCGTCACCGTGCGCCTCGATCAAACGCTCGCGATGGCGATCGAAGAGCTGGAGCGCGCGTTCATCGAGCGCGCGCTTGCGTGCGCCGGCGGCCGCGTCGCCGAAGCCGCCAACCTCCTTGGACTGTCGCGCAAGGGCTTGTTCCTCAAGCGCCGGCGCCGGGGCCTCACGCCCAGACAGGCGCGTGCCAGTTGAAGTTCACGCGCGAAACCGCACGCCTCATCCTGCGCCCGCCGCACGCTTCAGACCTCGACGCCTTCGTGGAGATCCACGAAGACCCCGAGGTGATGCGGTACATGACCGTCGTCGGTCAGTCGTCCGGCCGCGTCGCCGGCTGGCGCATGCTCGCGATGCTCATCGGCCACTGGCAGCTGCGGGGCTACGGCCAGTGGACCGTGCTCGAGAAGACAACGGGCGACGTCGTTGGACGCGTGGGATTGTGGAGTCCGGAAGGCTGGCCGGGGATCGAAATCGGCTGGGTGATCCGTCGCGCGCGCTGGGGCCACGGCTTCGCCACCGAAGCCGCACGCGAAGCCGTCAAATTCGCGTTCGAGGACGTGCGCGCCGAGCACGTCATCAGCCTGATTCGTCCCGACAACCTGCGATCGATTCGCGTCGCGGAAAAAATCGGCGAGACATTCGAGCGCACGCACATCATGGACGGCACGGCGCTGCACATGTACGGGATGCACCGGCCGGCGAAGCAGCCGGATGTCTCGTCTTCGTCGGCGACGCTTTGAGAACTCAGACTCCGCCGCTCGTGATCGTGAGCGGCTCGTCAAGTCTGATCCGCAGAATCGTCCCGACTGGCAACTGCACATCCGCGCCCTCAGTCGACGCAATCGTGCCGCCGCCGCCGACGAGCACGCCGACCAGCGCTCCCTTGGAGCCG
>CAYQRM010000291.1:0-3915 GCA_964419785.1 uncultured Solibacteraceae bacterium
CCCGGCTTCGCCATGCGCGATTGGCGGGTCTTCTTACTTCATGTCCTTCATCCGCTGCATGCTCTTCATGCCAACGTATCTCTTCGCGGTTAGTCCTTCTTCGGTGTTGTCGAAGACGATGAGCTGGTCGAATCCTTCGCGGCGGGCGCGGAGTCGGTTGCGGACTTGGCAGGGGAATCCGATTTGTCTTGTTTTTCCGCCTTGTCCGGCGACGCCGACTTGTCAGTCTCGGCCTTCGAGCTTGACGAGCCCGAGTCCTTATTAGAGGACTCGCCCTTCCGCGCGTAGTCGGTGATGTACCAGCCGGAGCCCTTGAACTGGATTGCGGGCGAGGAGATCAGCTTTTCCAGCTTTCCGCCGCAGTGCGGGCACGTCTCGAGCGGCGGATCCGAGAACTTCTGGATACGCTCGAGTCGTCTTCCGCACGCCTGACACTGGTATTCGTAGAGGGGCATAGCGACAAACCGTCCAACAGTTCATTATAGAACCCGCCTTATCCCCTCCCCATGTCCGCCGGCACCCTCTTCGTCGTCGCGACGCCGATCGGCAATCTGGAAGACCTGACGTTTCGGGCGCTGCGGACACTAAAGGAGGTCGATCTCATCGCGGCAGAGGACACCAGACGGACAGCCAAGCTTCTGGCGCACTATGAGATCCGGAAATCGATGGTGTCCCTGCACGAGCACAACGAAGTCAGGGAAACGCCTCGCTTGATCGCGCGGATCAAGGGTGGCGAGAACATCGCGCTCGTCTCTGACGCGGGGACGCCAGGCATCTCCGACCCGGGCGCGCACCTGGTCCGAGCCGCGCACGAGCATGGCATTCGCGTCGTGCCGATTCCGGGGCCGAGCGCGGTGACGGCGGCCCTTTCGGCTTCCGGCTTCGGCGGGGGTGAGTTCGTCTTCCTGGGCTTTCCGCCGTCCTCGGGCGAGGCGCGCGACGACTGGTTTCATCGACTAGCGACTGAAACGCGTGTGGCCGTCTTCTTTGAGTCGCCGCATAGGATCGGCCGGACAATCGGGGAGTTGAGTGAATTGGTTAAACGGCCAATTATAATCGGTCGTGAAGTAACCAAGATAAATGAATCATTGGTCTTAAGACAAAATAATGAGCTAAACGTTGAATTAAGTGAAATTGGAGAATTTGTCGTAGTGGTCGAAAAAGTGAACACTGAAGTCACTAAAGGCATTGATACTAATAGTGTTGCAGATATATTCGATCGTTTAACCAATTGTGCGTCAATAGATGATGAGGAAGCTATAGCGATCGTCTCGCAGCGGTTCAACCTGCCAAAACCACGGGTCAAGAACGTCGTCAAGAAGGCCAGAATCGAAGCGAAGCGGCGGCAAAATCGGCTGCCTTGACCTACCCTTCGAGCTTTTGTTAAGTTTCGGGCCGAGCGCTGGTCGAATGGCTGGCGTGCCCACTCATGGCGAAGCGTGTGCGGTCCAAGGGCCGTGAGGCTGATCCGCAGGCACGGCGGCCTGACCGCCCCTCAGCAGGAGCCTTGGCGGGTCCGGTGCAGGCGCCAGCGCCGCCTCCCCTACCGCCTGGACCCTCTCCAGAGGCGGTTGCGGTCTTCGAGCAAGCGATGCAGGCCTTGCAGCGCCACGACTACAGCCAGGCGGCGGCGACATTCCGGGTGCTGCTCGAGCGGCATGCCCCGGAGGGCGCGCTCGCCGATCGGGGCCGGGTGTTCCTCGCCCGCGCCGAACAGGAACTCGCCCGCCGGCCAGTCGAGCCGCATACGGTTGAGGAGCGGCTCACGGCGGCCACCGCGGCACTGAACAACGGCGATCAGGACGCGGCCGAGTCCCTCGCGCGCGCGGTCCTCGCGGAGGATCCGCATCAGGACTTAGCCCTTTACCTCCTGGCGTCAGTGGAAGCGCGACGTGGCCTGTACGACGCGGCGCTCTCGTATCTTGGCCAGGCCATCGCGATCAGCCCGGAAGCGCGGGCGCAAGCGCGGTTCGATCCCGACTTCGAGCCATTGCACGACCACGAGGCGTTTCGCGAGCTCACCGAGTCGCCGTCCGGGTCGGGTTTGCCTCGCCGCAACAGGCGGGCCCGCGGCGAGCGATAAGATAGTCAGTCAGTGACCGGCGACCTGCACGTCGTCATTCTCGCGGCCGGAAAAGGCACGCGGATGAAATCGGCCCAGCCCAAAGTGCTCCATCGGCTGGCCGGACGTCCGATCATCGAACACGTCCTGCGCACGGTCGACACGCTGTCAGCGGCGTCGACGACGATCGTCGTCGGGCACGGCGCGGAGGCAGTCCGGGCCGCGCTCTCCAGCCGTCCACATCTTCAGTTCGTCGTTCAATCGCCGCAGCTTGGCACGGGCCACGCGCTGATTCAGACGCGCCCGGTGCTCGCGGGCAGGACGGGCACGGTGCTGCTGCTCTACGCGGACGTTCCGCTGCTTCAAGGGGCCACGCTGCAGCGGCTGCTCGAGACGCACCACGCGGCTCGCGCTGCGGCGACCGTGCTCACCGTCGAGCTCGACGATCCGTACGGCTACGGACGCATCGTCCGCGATCGATCCGGAAAGATCGTGCGCATTGTCGAAGAGCGCGACGCGTCGAGCGAGGAGCGCGCGATCCGCGAGGTCAACAGCGGCATCTACGCGTTTGCGCCGGCGCCGCTCTTCGAGTCGCTCGATTCGCTCGCGGCGGACAACGCGCAAGGCGAGTACTACCTCACCGATCTCGTCGGCATCTATCGCCGTCGCAATCTCCGCGTCGAAACGCTGCTGCTCGAGCGTCCTGACGAGCTGCGCGGCGTGAACAGCCGCGCCGATCTCGCGGACTTGAGTCGCGTCCTCCGCACGCGCAAGAACCACGCGCTGATGATGGATGGCGTGACGATCGAGGATCCGTCAAACACCTACGTCGACGAAGACGTCGTCGTCGGCATGGATACGGTGATCGCGCCCGGCGCGGTGCTCGAGGGACAGACACGCGTCGGCCGCGGCTGCCGAATCGGTCCGGGCGTGCGTCTCACCAACGCCACGATCGCCGACGAGGTCACCGTGCTCGATCGCAGTGTCATCGTCGAATCGACGGTCGCGAGCGGCGCGGCGATTGGTCCGTTCGCGCATCTGCGCCCGCAATCGAACGTCGGCGAGCATGCCCGCATCGGCAACTTCGTCGAGCTCAAGAAGACGACGATGGGCAAGGGATCGAAGGCGAATCACCTGGCGTATCTCGGCGACGCGACGATCGGCGACGCCGTCAACATCGGGGCGGGCACGATCACGTGCAACTACGACGGCACGTCGAAACATCCGACCGTCATCGAAGACGAGGTGTTCATCGGCAGCGACTCGCAGCTCATCGCGCCCGTGCGCGTCGGCAAGGGCGCGTACGTCGCGGCGGGATCCTCGATCACCGCCGACGTGCCGCCCGATGCGCTCGCCATTTCACGCGGCCGCCAGGAGAACAAGCCGGGCTGGGTCAGCGCGCGCCGCGCCCGAAAGCTTCCGGAGGGGGGCCGCTAGTTCATGTGCGGCATCGTCGGTTACGTCGGGCCGAAACCGGTCGTGCCCGTCATCATGGATGGACTGCGGCGGCTCGAGTACCGCGGCTACGATTCAGCCGGCGTCGCGGTCGTGCGCGACGGCGAGCTGCACGTGCGGCGAAGTGCAGGCAAGCTCTCGCGGCTCGAAGACGTGCTCGCGCAGCAGCCGCTGAGCGGGTCGTTTGGCATTGGCCACACGCGCTGGGCGACGCATGGCCGGCCGACGGAAGAGAACGCGCATCCACATCGCGACTGCAAGAACCGGATCGTCGTCGTCCACAACGGCATCGTCGAGAACTATCTCGAGCTGAAGCGCGAGCTCGCCGCAGCAGGACACAAGTTCGTCACCGAGACGGACACGGAGATCGTCGCCCACCTCGTCGAAGCGGAATCGCG
>CAYQRM010000292.1:0-4803 GCA_964419785.1 uncultured Solibacteraceae bacterium
CGCGGCCACGCCCTGGCCCTGCAGCGCGCCGATGATCGCGGCGCCAAGCCGCCCGACAGCCTCCGCCGTCTCGGCGAGTGCGCGGTCGCCGATGACCGGGTTCTTCGCGTTGGTCAACACGTCGAGCACAGGGGCGTAATCGAGCGTGATGCCGGTCGCTTTGAGCTCGGTGGCGAGCGCGCGCGCGAACCGTTCCGCGAGCGTCACGTCGCCGCTACGGCCAAGGGTCGCCATCGGCGGCCATTCGGTGAACGGCGCCTTCAGCCGTGCCACGCGGCCGCCCTCTTGATCGACGCTGACCCAGAGCGGCAGATCGGGAACGAGGCGGGCCGACTCGAACGCGAGCTCGGCGATTTGTTCGGGCTCGGCGACGTTGCGCGCGAACAGGATCACGCCGCCCAGACCGAACTCGCGCGAGAGCGAGGCGAGTTCCACGGGCACCTGATGTCCGCCGAAGCCGGCAATGAGCAGCCGGCCGATCTGGCGGCGAAGCGAGCCTGACGGCATGCGGGAACGATTCTATAATTTCCCGGTGTCAAATCGCATGGCCGTCTCGGCCCCAACGCGGATCGATCTGGCGGGCGGCACGATCGACATCTGGCCGCTCTATCTCGAACACGAACGTGCGTGCACGGTCAACGCGGCGATCAGCCTGCGCGCGCACGCGGAAATCGAACCGCGGACCGACGGTCGCGTCGAGCTTCGATCGATCGACACCAACCGACAGCAGACCGCGGCGCGCTGGCAGGATCTGAATCCGCGCGGCGAGTTGCCGTTGCTCGCGCTGCTGGCCAGGCACTACGGCCTGACGAACGCGACGCTGACGACTCGCGGCGAGTCCCCCGCCGGAGCCGGCATCGCGGGATCGTCGGCGCTCGCGATTGCGGTGTGCGGGGCTCTCGCCCGATATACCGGCGCGTCGATGGACCAGGAGCTGATGCTCCAGACGGCCATGAACGTCGAGTGCCAGACCATTCGGGTACCGACCGGCGTCCAGGACTACCGGCCCGCGCTCTACGGCGGCGTCGCGGCCATCGAACTGCGCGCCGACGTCATCCGTCGCGTGCCGATTGCGGTGGACGCGCGGGAGCTCGAGCGCCGCATCGTGCTCGCCTACACGGGCGCGCCGCGGAATTCCGGCACGAACAACTGGGAGATCACCAAGCGGCACATCGACGGCGACGCGCACATCTACGATTGCTTCGAGCGGATACGCGACACGGCGGTGGCGATGCGTCACGCGCTCGCGTGCGGCGACTGGGACGAGGTCGGACGGCAAATTGCCACGGAATGGGACAACCGCAAGCGGCTCGCTCCGGGCGTCTCCACGCCGACGATCGACGCGCTCATCGCACGGGCGAAGGCGGCGGGCGCGACGGCGGCGAAGGTGTGCGGCGCCGGCGGCGGCGGATGTCTCTTCTGCTACGGCCCGCCCGAAGCGCGCGAGGCGATCGAAGGTGCGCTGTCGACGGGCGACGCGCAGGTCCTCGACTTCACGATCGAGGCCGAAGGCCTGAAGTTCGAGTCGCGCGCATGAAGCTGCCGATGCTCAGCGCGGACGACAAGCTCGCGGAGATCCGCAGGTTGTACTTCAAAACCACCGCAAAAACGATCCAGCAAGACCTGGAGAAAGCGCTGGACCTGCTGAAGTCCATGAACAGCGAAGAAGAACGTGAGCGCGCCACCGTGTACATGGAGGGGCTCGCGCAGATGCGCAAGGACTGGCAGCGGAAAAAAGGCCGGCGCGGCTGAGTTGCCGAATCCATCATCATCGCCGCTCGCGTGTCATGATGCGAGGATGGATCAACCAACGCCCGAACCCACGCCGACCGACGTCGCTCATGCCGCGGTCGACATGCTGCTCCGTGTCGTCGCTCAGTCCGCAAACGACCTCAAGATGTTTCATGACGTGATCGCCCGCGCCCGCCTCATCCCACTGCCGCCTTTCCCGCGTGCGACGGTCGTGTTGACCGAACGCATCATCGATCGGCTGACGAAAGTGGATGCCGAACTCGAGGAAGTGCTGCTGGGACTCGGCCTGGAGCGACCGTCGCGCGCGATAGACGAGTAGTCACCTTCGCGCGCTGGACAACGGTCACCGACCGCATCCTCCACTTCCGCAGAGCCACAACGCGAGGCCGGCGAGCCCGCCGACGAACGCGATGGCCGTAATCACGCGGGTCCGGGAGCCGGGCTGGCGGACAGCGGCCGGCGGATTCTTTGCGAGCCCGTCGCTTTGTGCGCGGAACGGGGTGGTGTTCTGTACGAGCACGCGAGATTCGCCGCCGATGTCCACACGGCTCAGGCAGGCCTGAAGGCCTGCACTACATCTAGCGTGCGGGAAATGCGTGATGCTCTCTCCTGCGGCCGGCACGGCGAGCAGCAAGGTCAGGGCGAGCGCGACAGGTGTCTTGAGTATTGGATTCACAGTTCCTCCTGCCGAGGAATGTGAAATTCGCGCCGATTCCGGCTCACCAGCAGGCCTGGACGCGTGGCGTCCTCGCAATGGCCGACACTACGTACGAGCCACGAAACGTTACGTCCGATTGACGAGGACTTTCTTGCGCGCCGCAATCCGCAGCGGCTCGGGGACGTTCCGGTCGGTGGACAGCCCCACCATGTCGCGTTCCATGATGCGGCCGAGCAGGTTCATGCTGACCGCGATGGGCGTCTTCGGGTTCTTCACGAGTCGCAGCGCGACTTTGTAGTTCTTCATCCAGCCGCGGTTGTTCGCGACGATGCGCAGCACGTCTTCGGACACGCTCGCCATGCCGGCAATGCCCTCGACCTCCTGCTCGGTCATCTTCGGGCTGCTCATCACGGCCGCGGCAATCATCTTGTTCGTATCGCGCACGAGCACCATGCGCATTTCTTTGGACCCTTTGACGGCCGCCTTCAGCCGCTGCGTGAAGCTCATCTTCTGCAGCTTTTGCGTCACCGTCTCGCGATCGAGGTTCTCGTTCGTGACATCCGGATCGTCGTCTTCGCCGGTGTCGATGAGCGCCTGATCGAAATCGATCGTGACGTCGCCCTCCGGAAAGATGCCGCGGTCGGCGAAGAACTCACGCAGACCAATCGAGATGTCCGGCCGCGCCAGAAACGCGGCGAGCGCGGCAACTGGAATGTTGTTCAGGGTGTCGTCGGCTGTCTGCCGGATTTCAGGATCCGAGTCCTCGAGCAGGTGTACGAGGATGGCCAGCTGTTCGTCTGCACGCGGCGCAAACCCGCCCTGCGCGGCAAGCAGCCGCACGTCACGAGCGACTTCGCCTCGTTTGAAGAACTCAAGGAGCGGAGTCGGAGCGCTCATGGCGCAGGCGGTGCGTTGGGTGCGGACTGAGCGGCGGGCGCGGCTGGGGATTCTTCGGCCGCCGCAGGGACGGCCGCCGGCACCGGTGTCGCTGCGAGTACCGGCTTCGGAGCCGGTACGGCCGGGCCTGCCGTGTGAGCCGGTTCCGACGCCACGCGTGGACGCCCGTGCATCGCGAAATAGATCACGAGGCCCCCGACGGCCACGCTGATCACCGCGAGACGCAGAAACGCCGACGCCATCCGCCGATCGCTCTCGACCGCCTCATGATCCTCAATCTGCGTCGTCGTCGGATGTCCGGCGGTGACGGAGTCGTGAGGAAACTGCCCCATGAACTCGTCGATGGTCGATTCGGGTTCCAGGCCGACTTCGAGCGCGTACGAACGGACGACACCCCGGCTGAAGATGCCGCCAGGCAGACGCGTGATGTCGTTGCGCTCGAGTGCCTCGAGCGTCGGGACGGAAATCTTAGTGGCGTTGGAGATCTGGCGCAGCGACAGACCGCGTCGCTCGCGCGCTTCGCGCAGCTTGCGTCCGAAATCGCCTGCGCTTTTTTGTGCAGTCATGCTGAAGACGACGCACCGCCGCCTATGTTAAACCTCGCTCGAAAAGCACGAACCACATCTTTTATCGGCCGATTGGCGTCGGCGAAGAGACCGAGCGCGGCAATTCCCGCTGCTCCGGCCGCGGCAATTTCGCCGGCGTGCTCCGGCGTCACGCCGCCGATGGCGAGCACGGGAATGCGAACCGCGCTCGCGATCGACGCGAGTCCGTGCAGTCCCAGTAAATCGAGACGCCCTGGCTTTGACGGCGTAGGAAAAACCGTGCCGGCGATCAGGTAATCGACGTCCTGCGCCACGGCGACCGCTTCGTCTGTCGCGTGAACGGACCTCCCGATCAAAAACCCTTGCGGGACAATCGACCTGACGCGCGCGGGCGGAAATGAATCGCCGCGCAGATGCACGCCATCGGCGCCGCACGCCAGCGCGACATCGAGGCGATCGTTGACGACCACGCGCGTGCGGGATCCTCGCGTCACGTCGACGACGCGCGACACGAGCGCCGCCAGCGCCAACGCGTCCAGATCGCGTTCGCGAATGTGAACGAGATCCACGCCGGCGTCGACGGCCGCGGCCGCCTGTTCGATCGGCGGCCGGCGCCGGCGATCGGTCACGAGGCAGATGGTCATACCGGCGTGTCGCGATCGCGGCTCAGGACGACGGGGACGAGATCGGCGATGCCGGCGGCGATGTTCACGATGCCGAGACCGGTGACGGCGCCTCGGACGAAGTCGTTGACGATCCAGGCGGCGAGCGCCGGCCAGTGCACGACGAAGTAGTTACGACTCCAGAACGACGACCACGGCAGGAAAACGAGCAGCAGTCCGGTTTCGAGGAAGAACGCGATATATAGCAGACGGCGGAGCGTAGGCGTCAACCCTTGGCGACTTTGGACAGTCGTGTGACTCGCTGTTTGATGTCGCGGAAGTCGCCGGC
>CAYQRM010000293.1:0-4046 GCA_964419785.1 uncultured Solibacteraceae bacterium
GCCATTGAAGAACGGCGTGTGGCGGCCACCCTCGTCCTTGGACAGGATGTACACCTCGGCCTTGAACTTCGTGTGCGGCGTGATCGAGCCGGACTTCGCGAGCACCTGGCCGCGCTCGACGTCTTCCTTCTCAACGCCGCGGAGCAGCACGCCGATGTTGTCGCCCGCGACGCCCTCATCGAGGAGCTTGCGGAACATTTCGACGCCCGTCACGACCTTCTTCTCGGTCGGCTTGAAGCCGACGATCTCGACTTCCTCGCCGACCTTGACCTTGCCGCGATCGACACGGCCGGTGACCACAGTGCCGCGGCCGGAGATCGAGAAGACGTCTTCAATCGGCATCAGGAACGGCTTGTCGACTTCGCGCTGCGGCAGCGGGATATAGGTGTCGATCGCATCCATCAGCTTCAGCACGGTGTCGACGCCGCCCGGATCGCCCTGCAGCGCCTTGAGCGCCGACACACGCACGACCGGCAAGTCGTCGCCGGGGAAGCCGTAGCTCTTCAGCAGGTCGCGCACTTCGAGCTCGACGAGGTCGAGCAGCTCGGGGTCGTCCACCGCATCGACCTTGTTCAAGGCGACGACGATGTACGGGACGTTGACCTGTTTGGCGAGCAGCACGTGCTCGCGGGTCTGCGGCATCGGGCCGTCGACCGCGCTGACGACCAGAATCGCGCCGTCCATCTGCGCCGCGCCGGTGATCATGTTCTTGATGTAATCGGCGTGACCCGGACAATCGACGTGCGCGTAATGGCGCTTCGGCGTGCTGTACTCGACGTGGCTCGTCGCGATCGTCAGAATCTTGGTGTCGTCGCGGCGGCCCTGCGACTCCGAGGCCTTGGCAACCTCGTCGTACGGCACGAACTTGGCCCAGCCCTTGTCGGCGGCCACCTTGGTGAGCGCCGCGGTCAGCGTCGTCTTCCCGTGATCGATATGGCCGATGGTGCCCACGTTCACGTGCGGCTTCGAACGATCGAACTTCTCCTTCGCCATTGCTGTAGGTCTCCGTGTAAGTCTTCTTTAGTTGCCCGTGGGGCCCCACCCCCACTCGCCGTTCAGCACCGCTCCTGGTCGTCGCGGGCTTCGCGGTGTTCTTCGCGGGTCCAGCCCGCGTACTCTCTGGAGCCGATGACCGGGATTGAACCGGTGACCTCGTCCTTACCAAGGACGCGCTCTGCCAACTGAGCTACATCGGCCTTCGCTAACCGCTCACTCCGTTCGCAGCTTCGGCCCGACAAGTCGGCCCGCTCACTCCGTTCGCAGCTTCGGCCCGACAAGTCGGCCGACTCACTCCGTTCGCAGCTTCGGCCCGACAAGTCGGCCGGCTCACTCCGTTCGCAGCTTCGGCCCGACAAATCAGCCGGCTCACTTCACACTTCCCGGCGCGGGGCCGGCGGGCCCCCGCAAGCGACGCGAGAGGGCGTCTGGCGGGACGAAGTCCCCCAGCCAAAACTGGAGCGGGAGACGGGGATCGAACCCGCGACCAACAGCTTGGAAGGCTGTGACTCTACCACTGAGTTACTCCCGCCCGACTTCGCTCAGCACTCGCTTCGCTCGTAGCTTCGTCGCGGCAAGCTTGCCT
The DNA here is from genome assembly GCA_964419785.1 of uncultured Solibacteraceae bacterium. Taxonomy (GTDB): domain Bacteria; phylum Acidobacteriota; class Vicinamibacteria; order Vicinamibacterales; family SCN-69-37; genus DATEGZ01. The sequence continues at coordinate 1,583 of CAYQRM010000293.1, forward strand.
TCCGACCACCTCATACCAGATACCTGGGCCTGCCTGGCCGAGCTCGGTGAAGGCGACCTGCCTGGACACGGCCTTCGCCGAGCGAAGGCTGGTGGCGAGGGAAGGATTCGAACCTTCGAAGCCCGAGGGCGACAGATTTACAGTCTGCTGCGTTTGACCGCTTCGCTACCTCGCCGATGAATCGCCCTTCGTCTTCAGCTCCTGTTCGTCAGGCCGCGCGCGCCCACCCGCATCGACAGCAACCACCGACTCCGCCATCAACTTGTGAATCGTTCGGTTCCTGACGTTGCGTTTGCGGGGCGAGGCCCGGAACTTGGAGCTGGCGAAGGGATTTGAACCCCCGACCGGCTGATTACAAATCAGCTGCTCTACCGGACTGAGCTACGCCAGCCAGACAAAACGGAAATGGTAGCACGCTCCGTGCCAATCCATCAACCCTCTCAGACCTCAAAATCTCGCGATTGGCCGGCCCCCTTTGCTGCCGTACAAAAGCTGAGCCAACCGACCTCACCGTTTCGGCCCACCCGACCGACCACCTGACGCGGCCCGGCGTTGCCGTGCGGCCTCGAACAGCGCGATTCCGGCCGAAACTGAGACGTTCAGGCTCGATACTTCCCCCGCCATCGGGATCGCGACCAGTCGGTCGCACGTTTCCTGCACCAGCCGGCGCAAGCCGGTACCCTCCGATCCAAGCACGAAGGCCGTCGGCTGGGTGTAATCGACCTCGTCGTATCGCTCGGTGGCCGCGGCATCGAGCCCGACGGTCCAGACATTCAGCTCCTTCAGCTCTTCGAGGGCCCGCGAAATATTGACGACCGTCGCGATTCGCACGTGATGCACGGCGCCCGCCGAGGCGCGCGCCGTCGCGCCGTCGAGCCGCGCGGCGTGACGAGCCTGGCGAATGACCCCATCCACGCCCGCGCCGTCGGCGCTGCGAAGAATCGCGCCGACGTTCTGCGGGTCTTCAATTCCGTCAAGGACGACGAGCAACGGCGCGCCCGTGGCGGCCGCGACGATCTCCTCGAGCGTATAGGCGGCGATCTGCTGCACTTCGCCGGCGACGCCTTGGTGCACGCCGCCGTGCGTCAGCCTGTCGAGCGCGCGCCGGTCGACGGTCTCGACGGGAATTCTGAGCTCGCCCGCGCGCGCCACGATCGCGTCGACGCGTGGACCGGCACCGCGCACGTGAACGACCCGCGCGACGCGTCTCGCCGCCAGCGCCTCCCCGACTGCGTGGACTCCGTAGATCAAGGGCATGACGTTAGATGGTCGCTTGCCGCTGCAGGTGTCGCCCGACCGCCGCAACGCGATCCGCGCACGACGGGATGACGGCCAGACCTGCGGCCGAACCCAGCACCGCGCCACGATCGATCGCCGGGATCGCGAGATCGAGCTCTGGGCCGGACTCCGCCCCCGTGATCGCGACGCGAATCGGATGGAAGAGCGCGCGTCCCTTGAGCGTCGTCCGCTCGCGGGCGCGCTGGGCCGCGGCCCGAAAGGCCTCGCGATCGAGCGTCCCGGCGCCGCCAATCTCGTCGCCGAACGCCGCGACCGCGCGTGGCCCATCCGGTTCCGCCCGCACGAGCTCGGCCGCCTTGGCCGCGTCCCACGCAAAAACAAACGCCACGCGCTCGGGGATCTCGGCCACTCGATCCACCGATCCGACGGCCATCGGCAGGAGCGAGGCGATGTAGTCGAGCGGGCCATCCGTCCCGGGCATCACGTAGCCGGCGCGCGCGAAATACGGCAGCGCCTCGCGCGCCAGCCGCGCCGGCGGCGCCGCCTTCATGTAATGCCGGTTCATCCAGGCCAGCTTCGGCAAGTCGAACACGGCGGCGCTGTGCGTGACCTTCGTCAGGTCGAATCGCCGCGCCATCTGGTCGATCGGCAGGATCTCCTCACCCTCGCCCGGCGACCAGCCCAGCAGCGCGAGATAATTCACCAGCGCTTCCGGCAGATACCCGCGCTCGCGAAACTCCGCGACGCTCGTCGCGCCGTGCCGCTTCGAGAGGGGCGCGTGATCGGGACCCAGCACGAGCGAGAGGTGCGCGAAGGACGGCGGCGTCGCGCCGAGCGCCTCGTAAATCAAGACTTGTCGCGGCGTGTTCGAGATGTGATCCTCGCCGCGAATCACATGCGTCACCGCCATCCGCGCATCGTCGACGACCACCGCGAAGTTGTAGGCGGGCCGGCCGTCGGATCGGACGATGACCGGATCGCCGATGACGTCGCTCGTGAACGTGACGTCGCCACGGACTTCATCATGAAAGGTCACGTCACGACCGGCCGGCACCGCGAACCGAATCGCAGCCAGCGCGCCCTCACGCACACGGCGCGCGGAGACGACGGGATCGAGCGCGCGACACTTGCCGCTGTACTTCGGCGGCTGGCCGGCAGCAACCGCGGCCGCGCGCTCCGCTTCGAGCTCGGCCGGCGTGCAGAAGCAGTAGTATGCGACCCCGCG
>CAYQRM010000294.1:0-10796 GCA_964419785.1 uncultured Solibacteraceae bacterium
CGGCGTCCGCGTCACCGCGTCGGCGACGGCCGCGAGCGCCGTGAACGGCGGCGCCAGCACGATCTCGACGCCCGACACGTCCTTGGCGAGCGCCGCGAACTCGCGCACGTACCCCCGCGCGTCGGCGGCGGTCTTGTGCATCTTCCAGTTCGCGGCGAACAGGGGAACGCGCATCTGAATCTCCGTCGTCCGGAGTCCGAGGTCCGAAGTCCGGGGCTCGAAGGTCCCTCCGAACTTCGAACTTCTGGCTTCTAGCTTTTAACTTGGTTGAGTACTTCCACTCCCGGCAGTTTACGCCCACCGAGAAATTCGAGCGAGGCGCCGCCTCCGGTCGAGATGTGCGTCATGCGATCGGCGACGCCGGCCTTGGCGACCGCGGCGACCGAATCGCCGCCGCCGATGATGGTCGTGCCGCGCACGTTTGCCACCGCGCGCGCGACCCCGATCGTGCCCGCGGCAAACGCATCGATCTCAAACACCCCCATCGGGCCGTTCCAGACCACGGTCTTCGCGCGGCCGATGACTTCCGCGTAGCGTGCGATCGTCTTCGGTCCGATATCGAGCCCCATGCGATCGCCAATCGTGGCGTCGCCGACGGCGAGCGTCGCGACCGGCGCCGTACCGTCGATCCTGGCTGAGACGACGTGATCGACCGGCAGCTCGAGGTCGAGTCCGCGCGTCTTCGCGCGCGCCAGCAGGTCACGCGCCGTGTCGACGAGATTGTCCTCCACGAGCGACTTGCCGACCGGGAGGCCCTGCGCTTTGAAAAACGTGTAGGCCATCGCGCCGCCAATGACGAGCGCGTCGACCTTAGCGAGCAGGTTCTCGATGACCTCGAGCTTGTCGGAGACTTTCGCACCGCCGAGAATCGCGACAAACGGTCGATCGGGCGAGCCGAGCGCGCGCCCGAGATACTCGACTTCGGCGGCGAGCAGAAATCCCGCCGCGGATTCCTTGACGAAGTGGACGATGCCTTCCGTCGACGCGTGCGCGCGATGCGCCGATCCGAAGGCATCGTCAACGTAAACGTCCGCGATCGCGGCAAGCGCCTTGGCGAACGCGGGATCGTTCGCTTCTTCCCCGGCATGGAAGCGCAAGTTCTCGAGCAGGATCACGCCATGCGGATTCGCCTTGATGACATCGGCCGCTGCGGGCCCGATGCAATCCGGTGCGAACGCGACCGGCCGGCCGAGCAGGGTCGAGAGGTGGTCGGCGACCGGCTTCAGGCTGAACTCCGGCTTCGGCTTGCCCTTGGGCCGGCCGAGGTGCGACGCGAGAATCACCGTCGCGCCGTGTTCAAGGGCGTAGCGGATCGTCGGCAGCGCCGCGCGTATTCGCGTGTCGTCGGTGATGCGTCCTTGCTCGATCGGGACGTTGAAGTCGACGCGCACGAACACGCGTCGGCCGTCGAGCGACAAATCTCGGATGGTCTTCATATCCCGCGCGTCGCCATGTAGCGAATCAGATCGATGCACCGGCTCGAGTAGCCCCACTCGTTGTCGTACCAGGCGATGACCTTCGCGAAATCGCCGTCGAGCACCTTCGTGTAGGGCGCGTCCACCATCGCGGAGTGCGGGTTGCCCCGAAAATCGATCGAGACGAGCGGCGCAGTCACGTACTCGATGATGTCCTTGTACGCGCCCGTCGCGGCCTTCTCGAACGCCGCATTGACTTCTTCGGTCGTCGTCTTCCGGCTGAGCAAGACGTTGAGATCGATCAGCGACACGTTCGGCGTCGGCACGCGAATGCTGATGCCATCGAGCTTGCCCTTGAGCGCCGGCAGTACTTCGCCGAGCGCGCTGGCGGCGCCGGTCGTCGTCGGAATCATCGACAGGGCGGCCGCCCGAGCACGGCGCAGGTCCTTGTGCGGCAAGTCGAGCAGCTGCTGATCGTTGGTGTACGAGTGCACGGTCGTCATCCAGCCCTTGGTAATGCCAAACGTATCGTGCAGGACCTTGGCGACTGGGGCGAGGCAGTTCGTCGTGCACGACGCGTTCGACACGATGTGGTGCTTCGCCGGATCGTACGACTCCTGATTGACGCCCATCACGATCGTCACGTCCGGGCCCTTGGCGGGCGCCGTGATGACGACGCGCTTGGCGCCGCCGGCCAGGTGTTTGGCGGCGTCATCGCGCTTGGTGAACTTGCCGGTGGATTCAAAGACGATGTCGACGCCCAGAGCCTTCCAGGAAATCTGCGCCGGGTCTTTGCTCGCGAGCACCTGGAACTCGTCGCCGTCGACCGTGATGCGGTCGCCGGCCGCGCGGATGTCCGCGTGCAGGTTGCCGAGGATCGAATCGTACTTGAGCAGGTGCGCCAGCGTGTTCGCGTCGGTGAGATCGTTGACGGCCACGATCTCGATGTCCTTGTGAGGCATGGCCGCCCGCATGATGTTGCGCCCGATTCGGCCGAAGCCGTTGATGCCCACTTTCAGAGCCATGCGCGACACTCCTCCTGAACGCACCAAAACCAGTCGATCAAAACTCGCTATTCTAACAGAGGAACCCGACTATTATTCTCTGACGTGCACGTCTTCTACACGCTCGCCATCGTGATCCTCGCGGTGGTGCTGTCGCCGTGGTTTGCGTATCAGGCGCTCCGGTATCGCAAATACGTCGCGAATCTGGCCCAACGGATGGGCTATCTGCCCATCAGCTTCAATCTCGAAGGGGACGAATCCATCTGGATTCATGCGGTGTCAGTCGGCGAGGTGCTGACGGCGCGCGCCCTGTTGCCCGCGCTGCGCGAGCGCTACCCGGGCTTGCGCATCTTTCTGTCGACGACCACGCTCAGCGGTCAGCAGGTGGCGCGGACGCGTCTGACCGACGCCGACGACGTGTTTTTCCTTCCGTTCGACCTGCCGCCGTTCGTCACACGGACGTTGCGACTGGTGCGGCCGCGGCTCTTCATCATGATGGAGACTGAGATCTGGCCGAACCTGCTGCGCGCGTGTCGCCGGCAAGGGATCAAGACGATGCTCGTGAACGGCCGAATTTCGTCGCGCTCGTACCCGCGGTATCGGCTGGCGCGCGGGTTCTTCAGGAACGTGCTGGCCGACGTCGACCGCTTCTGCATGCAGAGCGACGAGTCCGCGCGGCGCATCGTCGATATTGGCGCCGATCCGGCGAAGATCATCGTGACCGGCAGTTTGAAGTTCGATTCGCTCGAAATGCCGGCGATGGCGGCGGGGCGCGGAGCGGGACGCGTGCTTCGCTACTTCCGGATCCCATCCTCGCGGCCGGTGTTCATGGCGGCGAGCACGTTGAAGGGGGAAGAAGCGCCCGTCTTGACGGCATTTGCGGCCTTGCGGCGGCTGCACCCGTCGGCGCTGCTCATCATCGCGCCGCGCAAGCCCGAGCGATTTGGCGAGGCCGAAGCGCTGGCTCGCGCGGAGGGATTTCGCGTGGTGAGGCGGACCCAGCTCGCCGTCGACGCTGAGCCGCGCGCGGATGTCGTCGTGCTCGACACGATTGGCGAGCTGGCGCCGCTGTTCCAAGTCGCGACGATTGTGTTCGTCGGCGGTAGCCTCGTCGATCAGGGCGGACACAATATTCTCGAGCCGGCCGTGCACGGTAAGCCGATCATTTTCGGACCCTACATGCAGAACTTTGCCGAGATCGCCGCGACGTTCCTGAAGAGCCAGGCGGCGATTCAAGTGGGGAGCGGCCCCGCGCTGACCGACGCGGTGGTGCGACTGGCGGGTGATCCGGTCGAGCGCGCGCGGCTGGGGGCAGCGGCCCGCGCCCTGGTCGAGGCGAACCGCGGCGCGAAGGCACGGACGCTCGACGCGATCTTCGCGCTCCTGCCCGCGCCCGCCGGCCGCGGCGTCGTGAGGCCGTTCAAGCGTGGATAGGGGACGGGGCTTTTTTCCACAGATCGGGCCGACTCGGGGACGGAGGTCCCGGTGAGACCTCCGTCCCCAAATCGGCCCGATCTGTGGAAAAAAGCCCCGTCCCTCTCCATCGGAAACATCGCCATGGGCGGCCGTGGCAAGACGCCGACCGTAATGCACCTCGCGCGCGTGCTCCTCGACGCCGGCGAGCGGCCCGCGGTACTCAGCCGCGGCTACGGCCGGCGCATCGTTGAACCCGGCGTCGTTGTCGTGAGCGACGGCTGTCACCTCCGTGCCGATCTCGATCGCAGCGGCGATGAGCCGCTCCTCATCGCGCGCGGCGTTCCCGGCGCGAGCGTCTTCGTCTGCGAACAGCGCGCCATCGCGCGCACGCTCGCAACCTCCGCCTTCGGTGCGACCGTGACGCTGCTCGACGATGGCTTTCAGCACCGGCAGGTCGAGCGCGACGTCGATCTCGTCCTCGTGTCCTCCGCCGATCTTCGCGACCGCCCGCTCCCGTTCGGTCGTCTGCGCGAGTCCGTGCGCGCGCTGGATCGAGCGGACGCCCTCATTGCAGTCGACGATGGCGCACGTGACGAGCTCGGCCAACGCGCGGGCCGTCCGACGTTTTCTCTCGCGCGTCCGCTTGGCGAGCCGGCGTCGCTCGAGATTGATCGGCCGTGGCCATCGCCAGGCCGAGGCCGCGTCGTTGCGTTGGCCGGCATCGCGCAACCGCGGCGTTTCGAAGCGTCGCTCGCCGCGGCCGGGTGGACGGTCACGCGGCTCCTGAGCTTCTCGGATCACCACCGCTATCGGCCTGCCGATCTGGAGCGGGTCGCTTCGGTCGTTCGCGAGACGAGCGCGATCGGCGTGCTGACGACGGAGAAGGACGCGGTGCGGCTGCGGTGGATGCGACCGTTGCCGGTCGCGATCGCCGCGGTTCCGCTGACAGTCTCCATCGAACCCGCCGCGACATTTCGCTCGTGGCTGTTCGATCGGCTTCGCGAGGCGCGCGCGTGAGGTCCGCGACGCTGCGCTATCGACTCGAGTACGCGCTTGTCGCCTCGGTGCGCGGCGTCGTGCGGCTGCTGCCCGATGCGGCGGCGCGCGGGCTGGGGAGTCTGGTCGGCCTCACGTTCTATGCGATCGATCGATCGCACCGGCGTCTGGCGGTTCGACAGCTGCAGGGGGCGTTCCCGACGCGCTCGGAGGCCGAGTGCCGCGCGATTGCGCGCGCGACCTTCGCGCACTTCGGCCGGCTGCTCGTCGTCCTGCTGAAGTTCAGCACGTTCACGCCCGACCAGATTCGCGAGCGCGTGGAGTACGAGGGCGAGGACCGCGTGCATGCGGCGCTCGCGCGCGGTCATGGCGCGATCATCTTCACAGGACATTTCGGCTACTGGGAACTGCAGGGACTGGCGCAGCCGCTCGTGATGCCGTCGCTCTCCGTCCTCGCGCGGCCGCTCGACAATCCGTTTCTGCACGTGATGCTCGAGCGGATGCGCATGGCGACGGGCAATCGCGTGATCTACCGGCGCGGCGCGCTCAGGCGCGTGCTGCGCGCGCTCAACGCCAACGAGTGCGTCGCGATTCTCATCGACCAGCACATTCAGGGCAGCGACGCGGTGCGCGTCGATTTCTTCAATCGCACGGCGGCCACGACGGCCGCGCTCGCGACGCTCGCGCTCCGCACCGGCGCGCCGCTGATTCCCGCGTTTGCCTTGCCGCTCGCGCACGGGCGGTATCGGCTCATCTACGAGCATCCGATCGATCTGCCGCCGCCGGGATCGGACGATCCCGTGCGCGATCTCACGCAGCGGTGCACGGACGTGCTCGAGATGTACGTGCGTCGATACCCCGACCTCTGGCTGTGGATGCATCGTCGCTGGCGCGAGGAAGGCGACGAGATCGCGCCGCTCAGCGGCATGTTTCCCGCGGCGGCGTCGGACGAGCGCGAGGAGCCGGCCGAGTGAGCCCGCCGGCCGGTCGTCTCGTGATCCGCGCGCCGAATTGGCTGGGCGATGCGGTGCTCGCGCTGCCCGCCATCGCGGCGATTCGCCAGGCATTCGCCGGAGCGGAGATCACGATCGCCGGACCCTCGTCGGTGGCCGCGCTCTTCCGCGAGCACACGGACGCTTGTCCCGATCACGTGCTCGATCTGCCCGAGGGGCGTCGCGCGTCGATCGCCGCGCTCGCTGTTGGCAAGTTCGATACGGGCATCCTGTTTCCAAATTCGTTCCGCACGGCGTGGGAGCTTCGTCGCGCCGGCGTGTCGGAGCGTTGGGGCTACGCGACTGCCGGCCGCGGTGTTCTGCTGACGCGCAAGGCGCCTCGCCCGAGCGGCGGCGGGGTTCATCACCACTCGGAGTACTTTCGCGCGCTCGTGCGCGGGCTCGATATGCCGTGCGGCGACATGCCGCCGCGGCTCATGGCCTCCGCCGCGAGCCTCGATCGCGCCGATACGCTGCTTGGCGCCATGGGACGTTCGGCGAGCGGTCCGCTCATCGGCTTTGCGCCGGGCGCTGCGTACGGACAGGCGAAGCAATACCCACCCGACCGGGTCGCCGCGGCGATGGCGCGGCTCGTCGCTGAGCGCGGCGCGACGTGCGCGATCGTCGGCGCGTCGCACGATCGGGCCGCGGCCCGTGAGATAGAATCCTGGCTGCGCGCGCACGCGCCCGCCGCGCGCGCGCACGTCGTCGATCTCGTCGGGCGCACGAGCCTGGGCATGCTCGCGGGCGTGGCCACGCGATGCGCAGTATTCGTGTCGAACGATTCGGGCGCGATGCACGTCGCCGCGGCCGTCGGACGGCCGGTTGTCGCGATCTTCGGACCGACCGACGAGCGCGCGACGCACCCGATCGGCCGGCACGACGTGCTCACCGAGCCCGTGTTCTGCCGGCCGTGTCACCTGCGGGACTGTCCGATCGACCATCGCTGCATGAAACGGATTTCGAGTGATCGCGTGTTCGACGCCGTGATGCACCAATTGGCGGCGCCCGCGGCCGGCTGAGCGATGCGACCCGCGGTGTTCCTCGATCGGGACGGCACGATGGTGCGCGACGTCGGCTATCTCAGCCGCCTCGAAGATCTCGAGTGGTTTCCGTACACAATCGACGCGATTCGCCTGCTCAATCGCGCCGGGTTTCTCGTGTTCGTGACGACCAACCAGGGCGGTGTGGGCCTCGGGTTCTATCCGGAAGCGTTTGTGAGGCAGGCGCACGCAGAGATGGCGGCGACGCTCGCGGCCGCGGGCGGCCACGTCGACGGGTGGTATTACTGTCCGCATCATCCGCGGGCGCGAATCGAGGCCTTGCGGCTTGCATGCGACTGCCGCAAGCCCGGCGTCGGCATGGTGCGGCAGGCGCAGCAACAGTTTGCGATCGATCTCGCTCGCTCGTTCGTCGTCGGTGACAAGGTCGCGGACCTGGGACTCGCGCGTGCGGTCGGTGCGCGCGGCGTGCTCGTACGAACCGGGTATGGCGAAGTCGAGCTCGCGCGAGCCGGCGGAACGATCGCCGACGCCACGCACGTCGCGGCGGAGCTCATGGAAGCGACGTCGTGGATTCTGGCCCAGCATCGCGGGCCGGCGGGAGGCGTATGACAGGGGAGTCGTCGATTGCGCGGTACCGAAAGCTGATCAGCCGCTTCGGCCGCTCGCGGATTGCCGTGGTTGGCGATCTCATCGCGGATGAATTTCTGTACGGCGAGATCGAGCGCGTCTCGCGTGAAGCGCCCGTGCTCATCGTTCGATACGACGCCACCGAAGTCGTGCCGGGCGGCGCCGGCAACGCCGCCAATAACGTGGCCGCACTTGGCGCGCGCGTCGACGTGATCGGCGTCGTCGGCCGTGACGAGGCCGGGCGGCGTCTGCTTGGCTCGCTCGGGCGGCGCGCGAACGCTCGCGGCGTCACCGTGGCGCGCGGCCACGTCACACCGATCAAGACGCGCATCCTGGCGGGCGGCGTGCACTCCGCCAAGCAACAGGTCGTACGGATCGATCGCGCCGGCACACCGATTGGCCCGGCCGTGCGCAAGCACATCGAGAACGCACTCGTGCGCGCGATTCGCCGCGCCGACGCGGTCATCGTTTCTGATTACGGCTACGGGTTGATCACGCCGGGCATCTGGAAGAAGGCGCTCGCGGCGGCGGGCCCGAAGGCGCGTCCGATCGTGCTCGTGGATTCGCGCCACGGCTTGACCGGCTACGCCGGTGCCATGACCGCGACGACGCCGAACGAGTCGGAGGTCGAAGCGCTGCTCGGCGTTCGCATCGACGAGAATCGAGACGTCCTCGAGCGCGCCGGCCGCGAGTTGCTCGGCCGGCTGCGGTGCCCGGCCGTGCTCGTCACGCGGGGCAGTCGTGGCATGGCGCTCTTCGAGCGGGACGCGCCGACCGTCCACATTCCGATCGTCGGATCCGATCAGGTGACCGACGTGACCGGCGCCGGCGATACGGTGATCGCGACGTTTGCGCTCGCGCTTACCGCAGGCGCGTCGTTCGCCGACGCCGCACGCCTCGCCAATTTCGCCGGCGGCGTCGTCGTCATGAAACGCGGCACCGCGACGGTCACCGGCACGGAACTTCTGGACGCGATCAAAAAGACGCCGGGTGTTTTTTTACGGAATTCGTAAAATGACACCCGGCGTTATTTTCAGCGAGGCGGATCTCGCCGAGCGTGTTGCGGCCGATCGTCGCGAGGGCCGATCGGTCGCGTTCGCCAACGGCTGCTTCGACTTGCTCCACGTCGGACACGTGCGCTACGTCGAGGGCGCGAGCCGCGAAGGCGATCGCCTGATCGTTGCGATCAATGACGATGCGTCCGTGCGGGAGTTGAAGGGGCCAGGGCGTCCCATCTTGCCCGCGGCCGCGCGCGCAGAGCTCGTCGCTGCGCTCCGAGGCGTCGACTACGTCGTCGTGTTTTCCGGGCCGACGGTCGCGCCGTTGCTCGAGCGTCTTCATCCTGACGTTCACTGCAAGGGCACCGACTACACGACCGACACCGTGCCCGAGCGCGAGACCGTGCGGGGCTACGGCGGCCGAATTGCCATCGTCGGCGATCCGAAGAACCACTCGACGAAAGCGCTGTTACAGAAGCTCGCGGACTCCGGACCCCGGACTCCAGACGACCCGGGGATTCTGGCCCCCGGACGCCGGGCACCGGACGTCGTAGCCGTTCCCGCCTGGATCAAGTTTCTGCAGCGGAAGCGCGTCGCCATCGGGTTTCTGCTCGCAGTCGCCGTCTTCTGGCTCGCGCGACCGACGCCGGTCTCACTCATCGCCGGCGCGCTCGTCGCGCTGCCCGGCGAGCTGCTTCGCATCTGGGCGTCCGGCCACATTACGAAAGGACGCGAGGTAACGCGCTCGGGGCCGTACCAGCTCGTGCGTCATCCGCTGTATCTGGGATCGACGATTCTCGGGATCGGATTTGCGATCGCCACGTGGCAAGTCGTGCCGGCGCTCATCGTCATCGCGTACCTCGCGATCACGATTCCGGCGGCGATGAAAGCTGAAGAAGCCGAGCTCGAGGGTCAGTTCGGCCGCGAGTACGCAGCCTATCGCGACGGGCAGGTGGCCGTCGTCGATCGCTCGTTCGATCCGCACCGGGTGGTCGCGAATCGCGAGCTGCGCACGGTGGCTGGATTCGTCGGCGGAATCGCCCTGCTGATCGTCCGAATGATCTGGAGCTAGTCCGTGCGCAAGGCCGTGAGCGGATCGACCGACGACGCCCTTATTGCCGGCACCAGACTTGCGACCGCGCCAGACGCCAGCAGCGTCACGGCTGTCGTGACGAAGACGATCGGATCGGTGGGCGAGACGTTCGCGAGCAGCGCGCGCATGAACGTGCCGAGGTACCAACCAGGCACGAGACCGAGCGCGACGCCGAGTGCAACACGCCAGCAACCCTGCCACAACACTGTGCCAAGCATCCGGCGGCGGTTCGCGCCAAGCGCCATGCGGACCGCGATCTCGTGCGTCCGTCGGCGGACCGTGAACGCCATCACCCCGTAGAGCCCGGCGGCGGCGAGCACGAGCGCCGCGGCGCCGAACGTGAGAAAGAGTCCGCCGAACAATCGGAACGCCCAGCCCTGCCGCCAGAGCTCGCCGGCGAGCGAGTTGGGCGAGTTCAAAGACGTCTCCGGGCTGACGGTGACGAGCACGCCGCGCACAGCCGACGTCAACGTCGTCGGGTCGCCACCCGCGCGCGCGAGGATCGTGAACGATCGTTGCGGAAGCTGAGCGAACGGCACGTACACCGATTCGATGATTTGATCCGGCCGTTGCGCGACGACGACCGCTTGCACGACGCCGATGATCGTCAGCCACGGCGACTTCTCATCGCCGAAACGAATTCGCCGGCCGAGTACCGCGCCGCCGGACAGATGGCGCGCGACAAACGCTTCGTCGACGACCGCGACCGGGTCGGCGCCGGCATTGTCGGCGGAGGTAAACAACCGGCCTTGACGCAGGGAAATGCCGAGCGTGTCGAAGTATCCCGCCGTAGCGACGATCTGCTGGGCCCGCGGCTGCGCTTCGGCCGACGCGTACGTCTCGCCCTCGTTGCTGAACGACAGCGTTGGCCCGTTGCCGGGCACGGCGCTCGCGAGCGCCACGCGGCGCACGCCCGGCAGCTGCGCGAGTCCGGTTTCAAATCGGTCCATCGCGCGCACGACAGCCGGCAGGTCGGGATGGAGGCGCTGCTCGAACGTGGTGTTCGCGAAGAACACGTCGCGGGTCGCGAACGGATAGTCCAGCCGGTTCGTGATCAGGATGCTGCGAATCGTGAGGCCCGAGACGACGAGCAACGTGCAGGAGACGACGACTTCGACAATCACCAGCCATCGTCCAAAGCGACCCATGCGAAGGCTCGTCGCGCCGCGCGTATCGTCCTTGAGGATGGCGTTCGTATCAGATCGCGCGACGCCCAGGCCGGGCCCGACGCTCGAGATGATCGCGGCCAGT
>CAYQRM010000295.1:0-21830 GCA_964419785.1 uncultured Solibacteraceae bacterium
GTCATCGTGATGCCCGCCTACAACGCGGAGCGCACGCTCGTCCAAACCTGGCGCGAGGTCGTCGCGCACGACATCGTCGATCTCGTCATCGTGATCGACGATGCGAGCCGCGATCGGACGTTGGCGGTCGCGCGCGGCCTCGATCGCGTCGTCGCGTACGCGCATCCGACCAACCGCGGATACGGGGCGAATCAAAAGACGTGCTACGCGCGTGCCCTCGAGCATGGCGCGGACATCGTCGTGATGATTCATCCCGATTACCAGTACACGCCAAAGCTGATTCCCGCAATGGCCGGACTGGTCGCGAGCGGCCTGTATCCGTGCGTGCTCGGTTCGCGAATTCTCGGCGGCCAGGCACTCGCCGGAGGCATGCCCTGGTGGCGCTACGTCGCCAACCGCGGGCTGACGTTGGCCGGCAACGTGCTACTCGGATCGAAAGTCTCCGAGTTCCACACCGGCTATCGCGCGTACTCGCGCGAGCTGCTCGAGCAACTACCGCTCAGCGCGAATTCTGACGACTTCGTCTTCGACAACCAGGTGTTGGCTGAGACGATCTGGCTCGGTCATCAGATCGGCGAGGTGTCCTGCCCCACCCGGTACGCAGAGGATGCCTCGTCGATCTCGTTCTGGCGGAGCGTGCGATACGGCTTTGGATGTCTCGCGACGGCGCTCGCGTTTCGGCTGGCGCGCTGGGGATGGCTGACGTCGCCGAGGTTTCCGCCCAGAAACCAGCCGCCGCGAGCCCGCCCATGAGCGGCACGAAGAAAGGATACCGGGAATACTTTCCACAAAAGAGGACAGAAGAGTATTCCCGGTATCCTTTTTTCGCGGCGTTATTTCTTGTCGCGTTCGCCGTGATCGTCTACGCGGGCGTGTGGTCGTACGGCTTCGTCAACTTCGACGACCCGCGGTACATCATCGAGAATCCGCACGTCGCAAACGGTTTGAGCTGGGCCAACGTCGGGTGGGCGTTCACGACGGGCTACGCCGCGAACTGGCATCCGATCACCTGGCTCTCGCACATGCTCGACGCCACACTGGCGGGTCCGACGCCAGGATTGGCGCACGTGATCAATCTCGTCCTGCACGCCGCGAACACCGTCCTCTTGTTCACCTTCTTGCGACGAACGACAGGCGCGCTGGGCCCGAGCGCCGTCGTCGCCGCGCTGTTTGCCGCGCACCCGCTGCACGTCGAGTCGGTCGCGTGGATCTCCGAGCGCAAGGACGTACTGAGCACGTTCTTCGGCTTGATCGCGATGCTCGCGTATGTCGCGCAAGTTCGATCGCCGAGCCGCGGGCGAACGGCCGTGCTGTACGGCAGCTTCGCTCTCGGATTGATGGCGAAGCCGATGCTCGTGACGCTGCCAATTGTGCTGCTCGCGATCGATCGCTGGCCGCTCGAACGACGGATGACGATCGCTTTAGTGCGCGAGAAGCTGCCGCTCTTTCTGCTGTCCGGCGCGACGATGGCGATCACGGTTGTCGTGCAGCGCGAGGGTGGCGCGGTGGCACCATTCACTCCGTATCCGATCGGCGCTCGGCTCGCGCACGCCGCCACGGCGTACGTCGACTACCTCCGTCAGATGATCTGGCCGGTGAACCTGGCCGTCTTCTATCCCCTGCCGATCGGCGCTGAGACGACGCGGCTCGTATCGTCGCTGGTCGTGATCGCTGCGTTCACGATCGCGGCCGTCCTTTTCCGCCAGCGCTGGCCCTATGTCCTGACGGGCTGGACCTGGTACATCGTCATGCTCCTGCCGGTGATCGGTATCGTCCAGGTCGGCGGCCAAGGCATGGCGGATCGCTACACGTATCTCTCGCTCGTCGGCGTGTTCGTAGCGATCGTCTGGCTGGCCCGGGATCTCGTCGGCGACTCGGTGGTCGGACGCGTCGGTCTGGCGACGGTCGCCGCCGCCGCCATCGCCGGCTGCGGGATCGTCGCGCACCATCAACTCCAGTTCTGGCGCAGCAGTCTCGCGCTCTGGACGCGCGCGCTCGACGCCACGACGGACAACTATCGGGCGCGGAACGCCGTCGGCGCGCTCCTCATCGACCAGGGCCGTCTCGACGAAGCGATCGTCGATCTCCGCGAAGCGGTGCGCCTCGAACCGGCGTACGCCGACGCGCACAACAATCTCGGGGCGGCGCTCGCACGGCACGGTCAACTCGATGACGCGATCGTCGCGTATCGCGAGGCGCTGCGGCTCGCGCCCGATCTTGCGCTCGCTCACAACAACCTCGGCATCGCACTCGCACGCACGGGCTCCCTCGACGCCGCGATCGGGGAGCTTCGCGCCGCGGCGCGGCTCTCGCCGAATCGGCCGGACTTTCACTACAACCTCGCCGTGTTGCTCGTCCGCCGCGACGACCGCGCGGGCGCCATCGCGGAGCTCGACGCCGCGGTTCGCGCGCAACCCGGCTACGAGCCCGCTGTCCGTCTTCGCGCACAACTCGGACGCTGATTCGAGAGATACCTTGAAGCGCTAGGTAACTGCGGGTATGATGCCTAGAAGCTTTAGGGAGGACCGATGCCCGCACCCTTGGCGCGCAGCTTGCCCCAAGGCACGCTCGACCTGCTGATTCTGCAAACCCTGGCGCGGGGACCTCGCCACGGCTACGGCGTCGCGCGCTGGATCGAAGACGCGACGGACGACGCGCTCAGCATCGAAGAAGGATCGCTGTACCCGGCGCTCTATCGCATGGAGCGGCGCGGCTGGATCGCCGCCAGGTGGCGCGAATCCGATCTCGGCAAGGACATCAAGGTGTACGCGCTCACCGACGCCGGGCGCTCGGAATTGCGCGCGCGGACCGCCGGCTGGGCCCATCTCACCACGGCCGTCGGCAAAGTGCTCAAGGCGCGTTGACACCATGAGCCGCAAGCACGACGTCGACGACGAGCTCGAGTTTCATCTCGAGATGCAGACGCGCCGCTACGAAGCGGCCGGCCTGGATCGCGAGCGTGCGCGCGAGCGCGCCCGCGCCCGGCTGGGCAACCTCGAGCACGCGCGCAACGCCTGTCGCTCGATTACCGATCAGATGGAGACGGACGTGGAACAGACCCATTGGTGGCAGGGGATCGGCCAGGACGTCCGCTACGGCCTTCGCGTGCTGCGCCGGTCGCCGACATTCACGCTCACCGCGCTCGTGACGCTCGCGATTGGTCTGGGCGCGAACACCGCGATCTTCAGCGTCGTGAATGCGGTGCTGATCAAGACCGTGCCGTACCCGGCCGCCGATCGCCTGACCCTTATCTGGAACTCGTACGGCGCGTCGCTCCAGCACGCAGCCGTGGCGGCGCCGGAGTTCGGCGATATTCGCGCCCAGCAGCGCGCTTTCGATGGGGTCGCGGCCATCCGGCCGCAGGCATCGAGCCTGACCGGCGCGTGCGGCGGCGACGCCGGCTGCGAGCCCGAGCGCGTGGCCGCGTACGTCGTGTCGCCGAATCTGTTCGATCTGCTCGGCGTCGTACCCGCCCAGGGACGCGGATTTGTCGACGCGGACGGCGCGGCGGGCGCGACGAAGGTCGTGCTGCTCAGCGATGCGCTGTGGCGGCGGCGGTTCGGCGGGGATCCGGCAATCGTCGGCAAGACCATCGTGCTCGCGGCGATTCCGCGCACGGTCATCGGCGTCATGCCGCCCACCGTGCGCTTCCCCGATGCACCGCTCGAGTTCCTGAAAGCGCCGGGCGACGTATGGATTCCGTTCTTCCTCGAGACCGGCGACACCGAGCGCGGCAACCAGAATCTCGGCGTGCTGGCGCGCTTGCGTCCGGATTCATCGCTCGCGCGCGGACAAGCGGATCTTGATGCGATCGCCGAGACGTTTCGCGAGCGCTTTCCGGACCGCTACGCGGGCGCTGGCCGTCATTGGCGAATGGAGCTGATCTCGCTTCGCGAGCAGGTCGCCGGCGACACGCGCCCGGCGCTGCTCGTGCTGCTTGGCGCGGTCGGCCTCGTGCTGCTCATTGCCTGCGCGAACGTCGCCAACCTCATGCTTGCGCGCGGCAGCGCACGCCGGCGCGAGCTGGCCGTGCGCAACGCGCTTGGCGCCGCACGAGGCCGGCTCGTGCGACAGCTGCTCATCGAAGCGCTCCTGCTCGTCGCGGGTGGCGGCCTCCTCGGTCTCACGCTCGCGATCGCCGGCGTCCAAGGCCTCGTGCGTCTCGACCCAGGCAACATTCCACTCCTTCAATCGGCCGGCGTGGACATGAACGTGTTGGCGTTTGCGATCGGCCTGACGCTCGCAACGGCATTGATCATTGGCCTCGTGCCGGCGC
Source organism: uncultured Solibacteraceae bacterium (assembly GCA_964419785.1). Taxonomy (GTDB): domain Bacteria; phylum Acidobacteriota; class Vicinamibacteria; order Vicinamibacterales; family SCN-69-37; genus DATEGZ01. Next base: position 4,277 of record CAYQRM010000295.1, read on the forward strand.
TTCGTCAGTCGCGCGTCGATCCGCAAGGTGCGCTCGCCGACGCGGGCCGGGGTTCCGGAACGGCGATCGTTCGTCAGCGTCTTCGTCGCCTGCTCGTCGTCGCCGAAGTGACCCTCGCGGTGGTCGTGCTCGTCGCGTCTGGGCTGCTCGTCCGCAGCTTCTTGGCGATGACGCGAGTGCCGCTCGGATTCGACGGAAGCGGCACCGTCGCCGTCCAGCTCAACCTGCCGCGTGCATCGTACGATTCGCCGGCGAAGATCTTCGGATTCCAAGAGGCGATGGTCGAACGGCTTCGCACGCAGCCGGGCGTCGCCGAGGCCTCGGCCGTGTACCCATTGCCATCGAGCGGTGACGGCTGGAGCGGCTCGCTCTTCATCGAAGGCCAGCCGATCCCGCAGGGTCAACCCGAGCCGCACGCGGCGTACGCGGTCGCGATGCCGAATTATTTCAAGACGCTGCACGTGCCGATTGTCGAGGGCCGGGATTTCTCGATCGCCGACGCCGCCAGCTCGCCGCCCGTCGCGATCGTCGACGAGCTGGTCGCCAGGAAATTCTGGCCGGGCGAATCGGCGGTGGGCAAACGCATCGGACCGTTCGGCACGCCCAAGAGCGACGGCTGGAACACGATCATCGGCGTGGTTGGACATGTGCACGCGCTCGGCCCGCGGGCCGACACCGAAGCGCTCGTGTACCTCGCGGCATTGCAGGTACCGGAGTCGTCGCTGTTCTTCGTGGCGCGAGGATCGGGCGAGGCCGCGTCGCTTCCGGCAGCCGTGCGGACGTCGGTGCGCGATCTCGATCCCGCGCTGCCTCTCTCGCGCATGGCCTGGCTCGACGAGCTCAACGGTCGCATGATGGCGCGCGACCGATTCAACGCGCTGCTCCTGACCATCTTCGCCCTCGTCTCGCTGGCGATCGCCGCCGTCGGATTGGGCGGCGTGATGTCCTATCTCGTCGCGCAGCGCACGCGCGAGATCGGCATCCGGCTCGCGCTGGGCGGACGCCCGCTTCGCGTCGTCGGCGCGGTGATGACGGAAGGACTTGTCATGACCGCCACCGGGCTCGTGCTCGGCCTTGTCGCGGCGCGAGCGCTGTCGCAGCTGCTCGCCGGCCTGGTCTTCGGGGTGCCACCGACCGATCCGGTGACGTATGCGGTCATCGCTGTCCTGCTGCTGATCGTCGCTGCCCTCGCCTCCTACGTGCCGGCGCGGCGCGTCCTCGGTGTCGATCCCGTGAGCGTGCTGCGAGAGTGAGTTGACTCGAGGTAGTCGGCGCCGCGATCATCGCGCGCGATGGCGACGCGCAAGCCCGCTGATCGTCTCACGACCGTCAAGGACGCCGAGCGGTTTCTGGACCACCACGGCCTGGCCCTGCGCTACGCCGAGACGAAGGGCGTGCCACTCGCCAGTCTGCGGTCGGCTGTCGGTCCGGCCGACAGCAAAGCCGCGCTCGCGCTCTCGATCGAGCTCACGAATCATCTGCTCGCCACGGCAATCGGCATCGAAGTGAGTGTCGTCGCTGACCGGCTCGCGCTCGTCCACCGCTCGCTTCTGCCCTCGCTCTATGTGCTCGTTCGTCGCGGTCGCGCGGCCGACGATCTCGACGGACTCGGCATGCACGCGCGATCTGCGTACGCGCTGCTTCGACAGCGCCGTCAGATCTCGGCTGGCGATCTCCGCAAGCATCTTGGACTCAAGAGCGAGCCACGCAACGATCCCGCGTACGACGCGCTCGCCGAGCTTCAGCGCGCGCTGCTCGTGACCCGCGGCCCATTCGAGATGCCGAAGACGGGCATTCCGTACCTTCCGCCGGAGGGCTATCCGTACTACCTGCTCGTCGAACGCCATGACGACTTGCCGGGCGCTGCGCGCAAGCTGTCCGTCGAGCGCGCCACCGACCTGTGGCTCGATCGTTACCTCTCAGCCGCGCCACCGGTGACGCCGCGGAAGCTGGCCAGCCTGTTTCGGCGCTTTCTGACCGCGGACGAGATCACGCGGGCGCTGGCACGGCGCGCCTGATCGCGGCCCTTCTCGGCGCGAGTCTATAATCGCGATCGTGACGACCAAGAAGATCTGCGACACGATCCTCGAGGCCATCGGGCAGACGCCGCTCGTCCGAATCAACCGGATTACGCGCGGCGTCATTCCTGCGACGGTGCTCGCCAAAGTCGAGACGTTCAACCCTGGCAATTCGATCAAGGACCGCATGGCCCTGAAGATGATCGAGGACGCCGAGCGGGACGGCCGGCTCCGGCCGGGCAGCACGATCATCGAGGGCACGTCCGGCAACACCGGCATGGGACTCGCGATTGCCGCGGTCGTGAAGGGCTACAAGTGCATCTTCACGACGACCGACAAGCAGTCGAAGGAAAAAGTCGACGCGCTCAAAGCCTTCGGCGCCGAGGTCATCGTCTGTCCGACGAACGTCGATCCCGAGGACCCGCGGTCGTATTACTCGGTCTCTTCGCGGCTCGAGCGCGACACGCCGAATGCCTGGAAGGCCAATCAGTACGACAACCTCTCGAACACGGCCGCGCACTACGAGCAGACGGGACCGGAGATCTGGGATCAGACCGACGGCCGCGTCACGCATCTGGTCTGCGGCGTCGGCACCGGCGGCACGATCTGCGGCGTCGGCAGGTTCCTGAAGGAGAAGAACCCGAAGATCAAAATCTGGGGCATCGACACTTACGGCTCGGTGTTCAAGAAATACAAGGCGACGGGCATCTTCGACAAGAATGAGATCTATCCGTACATCACCGAGGGCATCGGTGAGGACTTCCTGCCGAAAAACGTGGACTTCAGCGTCATCGACGATTTCGAGAAGGTGACCGACAAGGACGCTGCGATCATGACGCGACGCATCACGCGCGAGGAAGGGATCTTCGCGGGCAACTCGGCCGGCGCGGCCATGGCGGGGCTGCTGCAGCTTCATTCGAAGTTCGGACCGGACGATGTCGTCGTCGTGATCTTCCACGACCACGGCACGCGCTATCTCGGCAAGATGTTCAACGACGACTGGATGCGCGACAAGGGCTTTCTCGAGAAGTCCGGCCTCACCGCGCGCGATCTGGTGGTGTCACGCCAGCACACGCCGCTCGTGACGCTCGAGCGGCACGACACGGTGACGCGCGCGATTCAAATAATGACCGCGCACGACTACTCGCAGATTCCCGTGACCGACGATGGCCGCATCGTCGGCTCGGTGAGCGAAACGAGATTGTTCTCGGCGATCGTGAAGAACCCGGAGATCAAGGCGAAGGCGATCGACCTCATCATGCAGCCGGCGTTCCCGTTCGTCGACATCTCGGCCGGCATCGACGCGCTCGCGACGATGATCACGCCGGATACGCCAGCCGTGCTCGTCCGCGACTTCAAGAGCCAGGATACGTTCATCATCACGCGCTGGGACGTGATGCAGGCCCTGAATTAGCCCGGAAGATGGACGAAGTCCAAGGGAAGGCTAAAAGAACTTCAGCTTCTTGACGGCGCCGGCGGCTGCGCGGAACGCGCCGGCGACCGACTCGCCCGCCTTCGCGCCGACCGTGGCGATCGATCCACCCGCCGTGGCGATCGATCCGCCCGCGGCTCTGAACGCGTCGCCAAAGAAGGACGTGTCTGCTACTTGCTGACCGTTGGAGAACTGCCGCAGGGGTTCGGCGAAGCTGTCATCCGATGCCGAGTAGCGAACCGGATCGGTAAGGGAGACCGGCTGCGCCGGTACCGTGCTCGCGACGCCGGACGCGACGTCGAGACGGGCAGGCGCAGAGGGCGTCACAAACGAGACCGGCGTCGCGCCGGGCGTCGAAACGAGATCGGACATCGAGAAGACGGAGGCGCTGATCTGAACGTCTGACGCGGGACGTCGCGCGGGTCGTGCGGGCGTGACCGCAAGGGCGAGCGTCGTGACGGGGTTGCGCGGCACACTCAGCGCGCGCGCGAGCGCCGGCAATCGCACGATCGTGTTCGCCGCGCGAGGCACACGGACGTCCGTGGGCCAGTAATCGACGAGCGCGCCCATGCCCGCCAACAGCCCGAGGGCGACCAGGGCCAGGAACTTGGCGTAGAGATCTTGCCGAGAGTCTCCCCGCACGAGGCCAGTGTAGCACCAGAGAAAGACGGCGAAAAGGATACCGGGAATACTTTCCTGTCCTCTTTTATGGAAAGTATTCCCGATATGCTTTTCTTCTCACACCTTCAACAAGTCGTCCTCGCGGGCGACGAGCGCGTACAGGACGGGCGCCAGAAACACCGAAATCAGCAACCGGGACACCAGGCCGCCGACGATGACGATGGCGAACGGTTTCTGTGAATCGCTGCCGATGCCGGTCGACATGGCCGCCGGCAGGAGACCAAGACACGCGACAAGCGCGGTCATGATGATGGGCCGCAAGCGCAGCAGCGACGCGTCGAACGTCGCAGACAAGATGTCGCGGCCCTCTTGTCGCAGCTTGTTGATGAACGAGTAGAGAATGACGCTCGTCTGCACGGCGACGCCCATCAACGCGACGAACCCGAAGCCCGACGACACCGAGAAGTTCGTGTTCGTGAGCTTGAGCGCAAGCAGTCCGCCGACCGGCACCGTGATCAGGACGCTGAACATGATGATGAGCGGGAACTTCAGATTGCCGTAGAGCGCAAACAGGATCCCGAGAATCAGCACGATCGTGAGCGGCAGAATCACCTGCATCTGATCCTTGGCGGCGAGATAGTCGCGGTACTCTCCGCCCCAGTCGAACGAGTAGCCGCGCGGCAGCGGCACGGCGGCGTCGACCTTGCGCCGCGCCTCCTGCACCGCGCTCGCCAGGTCGCGCCCCTCGACGCTGAACTGCACGCCGATGAAGCGGGAGTTGCTCTCGCGATAGATGAACGACGCGCCTTTCTCGACGCGCACGTCGGCGAACTGGCTGAGCGGCAGGTGCTGACCGTCCGGCGTCGCGACGAGCAGGTTCTTGATCGCGTCCATGTTCGCGCGGTACGGCTCTGAGAGCCGGACGACGAGATCGAACTCGCGCTCGCCTTGAATGACCTGCGTCGCCGGCGTGCCGCCCACGGCCGTCTCGATCAGCGTGTTGATGTCGGCGACATTGAGGCCGTAGCGCGCGATCTTCTCGCGGTCCGGCGTGATCGCCAGGCTCGGCTGCCCGAGCTCGCGCACGACCGTGATCTCGGTGATGCCAGGCACGGCGGCAATCGTCTTGCGCACGGCCTCGGCCTTGTCCTCGAGCGTCTGCAGGTCGCCGCCGAAGATCTTGACCGCAAGCGAACTCTTGAGTCCGGTCTCCGCTTCGTCGACCGCGTCCTCGGCCGGCTGCGTGTAGTTGAAGATGATCCCGGGGAACGCGGCGAGCTTGTCCTGGATCGCGTCGATGAGCTGCGGCTTGGTGCGAATTGACCCGCGCCACGACGCGTCGTCGTACGGCTTCAGACCGACGAAGTACTCGTCGTTGTAGAAGCCGATCGGATCGGTGCCATCGTCCGGGCGGCCGAGCTCGTTTGCGACGGTCGTGACCTGCGGGAAGCTCAGGAGCAGACCGCGCACTTGCGGGGCGAGCGTCGATGCCTCGTCGAATGAGATCGTGTACGGCATGGTCGCTCGAATCCAGAGCGCGCCTTCGTCGAGGTGCGGCATGAACTCCGCGCCGATGAACGGGACGAGCAGCAGCGAGGCGCCGAAGATCACGAGCGACACCACGAGCGTCGCCGGACGATGGCGCAGACAGAGGCGCAGCATGCGTCCGTAGGCGTCGCGCAAGCGGTCATACAGCGGCACGTTCGGCTCCTTGACCACCTTGCGCAGGAAGTACGCGCAGAGCACCGGCAAGAGCGTGAGCGTGCAGAGCAGCGATCCAATGAGCGCAAACGACATCGTGTCCGCCATCGGCCGGAACAGCCGGCCCGACGGACCCGTCAGCACGTAGATCGGCAAGTACCCGGCGATGATGACGGCAATGGCGTAGAAGATCGGCCGCTCGACGTCGTGTGCCGCGGCGCGAATGATGTTCGTGACGGATCGATCGCTGTCCCGATGCTCGGCAAGCTCGCGGAAGATGTTCTCGACCATCACGACCGCGCCGTCGACGATCATCCCGAAGTCGATCGCGCCAATCGACAGCAAGTTGGCGGGGATGTGCGCCCAGTCCAGACAGATGAACGAAAACAGCAGCGCAAACGGAATCGTGATCGCGACAATCAACGCCGATCGAACCGAGAACAGCATCAGCCCGAGAATCACGAGCACGATCACCATGCCGCGGCCGAGATTCGCCTCGACCGTTTTTGTCGTCTCCTCGATGAGCGACGTGCGGTCGTAATACGGCACGACTTTCACGTCGGCGGGCAGACCGCCGCTGTTCAGCTCCTGGGTGACGGCCTGCACGCGCTTCAGCACGACCTGCGCCTGCTCGCCCGTGCGCATCAGGATGACGCCTTCGACGGCGTCGTCCTGCTTCATGAACCCGAACTGTCCCAGCCGCGGCGCGTGGCCAATCGCCACCGTGCCGATATCGCGGATGTAGGTCGGAATCCCGTTGTGCGTGGCGACGACGATGTTGTTGATGTCGCCGAGCGTCTTGACCTGGCCGAGCCCGCGGACGTAGTAGAACTGCCCGCCTTGCGAGTAAAAGCCGCCCCCGGCGTTCGCGTTGTTCGCCCCGAGCTGCTGCAGCACCTGCGCGACCGACACACCATGTGCGAACAGCTTGTGCGGATCGATCAGCACCTGGTACTGCATCGTCGTGCCGCCGAGTCCCGAGTCGTCGGCGACGCCCTGGATCGACCGATATTTCCGCTCGAGCACCCAGTCCTCGAGGATCTTGAGCTGCTCGGCCGAGCGGTCAGGACTCTGCAGGACGTAGCGATAGATGAGCCCGCTCGGGCTGAAGAGCGGCGACATTCCGGGCGCGACGCCATCGGGCACCTCGGCGTTCGGGATGCGCTCGAACGCCTGCGCGCGCGCGAAGTACGGGTCGGTGTCGTACTCGAAGTTCATCGTGATCGACGACAGCCCGTAGAGCGAGATCGAGCGCAGCGCGTCGAGCTTCGGAATGCCGTTCATCTCGACTTCGAGCGGAATCGTGATCTGCCGCTCGACTTCCTCGGCGGCGTGGCCCGGCCACTGGGAGACGATCTGCACCTGCGGCGGTGAGAGGTCCGGGTACGCGTCGATCGGCAGGTTCCGGAACGACACGGCGCCGTACAGCGCAAGCGATAGCATCAGCACGATGACCATGAAGCGCTGCGAGAGCGCGAACGAGACGATGCGTTCAATCATGAGTCGCGCCTACTTGCCGATGCTGTTGGCGAACTGCAGGAACAGGCTGCCCTGCCCGATCACCTGATCGCCCGCCTTGAGTCCGGACGTGATCTCCGTATCGGTCCCCTGCTGCGCGCCGAGCGTCACCTGGCGCTGGGCGAACTTCCCTTGCCCCTGGTCCACGTAGACGAACGGCAGGTTCTGCTCGTCGTAGAGCACCGCGCTCGTCGGGACGACGAGCACGTCATGCCGCACCGGACCGTGCACGGTTACGTCGACGAACAGGTCTTTCTTCAAGAGTCCTGACGGGTTGGCCGTGACGATGCGCACGAGCGTCGTGCGCGTGGCGGGATCGAGCAGATCGCCGACATACGCGACGCGCCCGTGGAACACGTCGGGATACGAGGCCTCGCGCACCTCCGCGGCGTCGCCGACGTGCACGGCGCGAAGGTCCTTGTCGTACAGGTGCGCCTGCACCCACACGGACGACACATCGCTGATCACGAACGCGAGCGTCGTCCCCGCCTGAATGAACTGGCCAGGCAACACGAGCTTCTGCACGACGGTGCCGGAGATCGGCGCGCGCATCGGCAGTTCGGCCTGGACGGCGCCGGTCTGCGTGCCGTCAGCCGCCACGTCCGCATCTGATACGCCGAGGATCTTCAGCGTCTGTAGTGCCGTTTGCAGGTCCGTCGCGGCGTCGTTGAAATCCGACTGCGAGTCGTCCAGGTCCTTCTGCGCGATCGCCTTGTGCGCGAGCAGGTCTTTGTTGCGATCGAGCGTCCGTTGCGCCTGGTCCAACCGATTCTTCGCCTTGCGGTACGCCGAGACCGCGCCCGAGATGTCGGGACTCGCGACGTACAACAGCGGGTCGCCGGCCTTCACGTGCGCGCCGGTGTCGACGACGATTCTCGTGATCGGCCCGTTGACCTGGGTGATCGCCTGGGTCGTGTGATCACCATCCCAGTCGACGGTGCCGGTGAGCTGAAGCGTGCCCTGCACGTCGGTCACGCGCGCGGTCGCGATCTCGACGTGACTCTTCTGCGCCTCGGGCACCGTGAAGGACCCGCCCGTCGAAGCCGCCGCGGTGGTGGACGGATCGGGCGCCGGCGCGGCGCAGCCGGCGACCGTCAACGCAAGCGCCGCCAGAATGAATGTCTGCCTCATGGAATCACCTGTCTTCCGACGACGAAATTGATCTGGAACACGCTGGTGGCGTGCGCGGCCAATGCCTGCCGATATGCGAGTTGAATCGATCGATACGTGCGCTCGGCGTCGAGCAAATCAAGCAGGCTACCGGCGCCGCGCTGAAACACGTACCGCGCGATGTCGAGCGATTGCGTCGCCTGATCGAGATAGCCCGACTCGTACAGCTGAAGCACTTGCTCGTTGGTCTGATACTGCGAGAACGCGCTCAGGACATCGGTGAGCACTTGAGCGCGCGCCGCGGCCTCGGTTTCTTGCGCCTGCTGCGCCGCGATCTTCGCGTGCGCGATGTTGCCCTGGTTGCGGCTGCCGAACGGCAAGTCGAACGAGAGGCTCGCGCCGAGCGTGCTCAGCGGGCCGATCGCGTTCTTCGAATAATTGACGCCGCCGTCGATGTCCCGCGCGCGGTTGCCGATCTCGAGCTCAACCTGATCGTTCGCGAGCTTGACGCCGCTCTGCGCCGCGAGCAGATCCGGCCGCGACGCGAGCGCCATCTGATTCAACGCGTCGAGCGAGACGTTGACCTGCTGGTGCGTCAGCTCGCCCGCGACGTCGAAGTTGTCGCTCACCGTCTCGTAGCCGAGGAGCTGTCGAAGCGTGGCCTTCGACTGGACGAGGCTCAACTGCGCGGCCGACACGTCCTGCTCGAATTGGAGCTTCTGCAGCGAGATCTTGAGGAAGTCGCCCTCGGCGAGATCGCCGGCCTGGACGCGCAGCCGGCTCGCCTCGACGGTGTCCGAGAAGCTCTGGAGGTCCTGATTGGCGAGATCGAGCGCGGACTTGGCGAGCTGCACGGAGATGAAGGCCTGCTCGACCTGAAAGCGCAGCTGCCGCTCGTTGTCGAGCACGGTCTTGGACGTCACGTCGGTGGCGTCGCGTGCCGTGAGGATTCGCTTGTCGTGCTTGCCGCCGCGCTCGAAAACGTGATCGACGGCGGCGCTGTACTGGAAGACATTCGCGAAGTAGTCGCCGCTCATCAGGCTCGGCGAGAAGATCGGAAACCCGTCCCCGCCGCCCGAGAACGTGTAGTTCGGCTTGAGCGACGCGGTGATCTCGTCGGCCTTCGACTCCTCGATGTTGAGGCGTTGCGCGCGGAGCGACTGGTTGCGCTCGAGCGCCAGGCGCACCGCATCGGCCATCGTGAGCGTCGCCGGCTGCGGCGGCGCGGCCGGCTGCACTTGCGCGCGGAGCACCACCGTCATCGTCGCGGCGAGCGCGATCGCGAGCGGTGCCTGCGAGAGTCGTGCACGCATGAATCCACACTCCAAACTGAGCGGCCTGTCACCTGCCGTCCCGGCGCCGCGCCTCCCGTGCGCAGCTCGCGTGACATACACGCGCGGCCCGCGCGGACGAACCGCGAGCGGGCGAAGCCGGGCCTTACTGTCGAATTAGCGGATCAGGCAACGCGCGCCGGTGGCGCGCGCGATGCGCGGTGGGTGGAGACCACCGCGCCGTGGCCCTGGCGAACGAGAGCCACGCGGAACGGAACGACGTCGAGGTGAGCAGAAACGAGGATGGCCGGACCAGGGCGCGCGCCCGACACGGCGCGAAGCCAGTGGCACAGCGCGCAGTGGCCGGACGGGGCCGGCGTCGAGGTCGCGTCGAAATGCGCGCCGGCGGGTCCGACCGCCAGCACCTCCAACCCGCACGCCGCATCGTCCGCAAACGTGAGGGAGCGGTCTGCGACAAACGGCAGCGTCAGGCCCCCGAGGAAGGAGCACAGCGCGACCCAGGCCCGCAGCCGCAAAGCGAGCGACCTCATCCAACTCACTGTAAAGGGTGGGTGACGGAGCGTCAAGCCGTTCACCGGCTGGAACCGCCCGGTAGTACCCAAAAATGCACCAGAAAACGAGGTGGAGGGCGATGGACCCGATGCGCGTTGGGTGCCTAGAGCTGCAGGAGGCGACCGCGAAGCAGGCGCGATTGAATACGGCTGACGTCCAATTCCTGGCCGTTGCGCAGCTTCACGGTGTACATGCCGCCCGGCAGCGGCGTGACCCGGACGATGAAATCCACGTTCGCGAGCACGCCGCGGCCCAGCCGGATGAACTTGGCGGGATCGAGGCGCGCCTCGAGGTTCTTCAAGCGGTACGTGATCGTGTACCGCTCCTGTCGGGCCGTCGTCAGGTGGAGCAACTCCCCTTCCGCGACAATGGATGCTACCTGGGCGGTCGGCACCAGGACGATGTCCTGCTTCTGGCGGATCGGAATGCGGTCGAGTCGTGCGGCTGGAGCAGATCGCTCGTAGTCGGAAACGGCGTCGCGGACGTGCGAGGCGGCGGCGTCGCGCAGGTCATCGCGGTCCAGGCGCTCGCGCGCGCGCCGGAGCGCCTCCCGCAAGCGTGCATCGCTCACCGGCTTCGTCAGATAGTCGACGGCGTTGACCTCGAACGCCTTGACGGCGTGCTCGTCGTAGGCCGTCACGAAGATCACGAGCGGCAGATACCGGCGGCGCAGGAGCTTGACGACACTCAGCCCGTCGACTTCGGGCATCTGGACGTCGAGCAGCGCCACGTCGGGCTTGTGACGCTCGATGAGCTGGATCGCGTCGGCGCCGTTGGCCGCCTCGGCGACGACGGCGACGTCGGGGATCGATCGCAGGGCCGCGACAAGAAACGAGCGAGCCGGCCGCTCATCGTCAGCGATCACCACTCGCAGGCGGGCGGCGGTCACCCGATGCGCCTGTGCGGAAAGCTGAGCGGGTGCTTCGCGCGGCGCTCGGCCGGAAGATCGACGAGTACGGTCGTGCCACGGCCGGGCGCGCTCGTAATCTCGAGCGTGGCGTCCGCACCGTAGTGGGCCGAGAGGCGTTGGGCGACGCTTGCCAGGCCGACTCCGCTCTGGGCCCGCGCCGACGCCGGATCGAACCCGATACCCGAGTCCTCGACGCGCAGGCAGAGGCGACGGCCCGTCAGCTCGGCGCTGACCCGAAGCGATCCGCCCTCGCGAGTGGACGCCAGCCCATGCTTGACGGCGTTCTCGACGATCGGCTGGAGCAACAGCGTCGGGAGGCTGAGCCGTCCCGCATCAGGAGGCACGTCGATGGTCACAAGGAGCCGCTCCTCGAACCGGGCCCGTTCGATTTCGAGATAGGAACGGATCAGATCGATCTCGTCATCCAGACTCGAGAACTCGGACGTCGACCGGCGGAGCACGCCGCGAAGGACATGGGTCAGACGCAGCAGCGTGTCGACAGCACGCACGGGCGCGGTCTGAATCAGATACCCGATTGTCGTCAGCGCATTGAAGAGGAAATGCGGGTTGAGCTGGGCGCGCAGCGCGCGCAGTTCCGCCTCGGTCGCAAGCCGCTGCATGCGCTGCTCGCGCAGGTTCCGCTCGAGCCTCTCCTGAGCGACGCGGAGCGAGTCGATTCGCCGCACGGCCTGCTGCGCGATCGATTCGAGCAGTCGGCGGTCGTCCGACAACAGCCGGCGGCCGGCCGTGAATGGGCCGAGGGCGATCGCCCGATGTGGCGGCTCGACGGTGCATAAACGGAGGAGCACCACCGGGCCGGTCACCGAGAGCGACGCCCGCACCTGCGGGCCGCTGGCGACGATTCGTGGATCGTCGGCGGCGAGGGGATCGGCGACGACCTGCGGCTCGCTCACGCCGAGCGAGGCCGTGAGCGCGTCGCCAACGCGCGCGATCACGGCGTCCTCGGTCTCCGCCGCGTCGAGCGCGACGACGAAGCGGCGCAGCACGGCCGCGTAGTCGGGCCGGCGGAGCACGACGCGATCGACGAAGCGGGCGGCGATCTGTCGCAGCGCGGGGAAGACGAGGGCTGTCGTCATCCACATCACGACGAACAACGCGATCGCGCGCGGGTCCCACACGCCGGCCGGATCCTGCCAGCGCAACAGCGGCACAATCAGGCCGGAGAACAGCGCGAGAGACACGGCCATCAGGAGCAGCAGCGCAATCGCGTTCTTGAGAAAGAGGTCCGCCAGCGCGAACCGGTAGTCCTGGTGGAGGATCGCGAGCGCCAGTGGAAGCGAGGCATGGTGGCCCATGAGCTCGACCCACCAGGATTCTTCGCCGCCATGGCGGCCGAAGTGGAACGCCGACACAGCGAAGATCGCGAGCGCCGCCACCCAGACGCCGCGCCGGCCGATCGGCTGGCGCCGCGTCATGAACAGCAGCGCCGCGGTCAACGCGGTGAACCCACCCGTCAACAACCACAGGGCCGCCCGAGAAGGAACGACGCGGCCGTCGATCGCCGCCCAAAGGTGCATCGCGGCCGCAACGAGGCTCAGCGCGTAGGCGCTGCGGATCACCGCACCAGTGACCACGCGGCCGGCGGCCGTTTCGCGCCCTTCAAGCAGCGAGTGCACGACTACCGCCGGCAGCGCGCCGAGGGCGCCGAACGCGATCGCGACGACGACGGGATTCGGATCGGCGCCACCGACAATTCGCGTCCCGAATGAGAGGAGCGCGCCGACGTTCCAGACCAGACCGGCGACGCCGGTGAGCAGCGGCAGTCGCCCGCGCCGTGCGAACAGCGGTTTGCCCTCGGCCGCGCGCTCGCGCCAGACCATGACGACGAGCATCACGTAGAGGACCGTGCCCGTGAGAAAGCCCAGGACGTCCACGAGCTGTCCCGTGACAGGAGGCGGCACGTCGTCATTCTAATCACCGGCGCGCCCGTCGGCGACGCGGCGACGCGCAGTGGTGGCTTCACACCGACGAATGGTCGATGCACGGATATGAGTGGGCGCCGACGCGGGCGTCGATCCCTGAACGCCGGTCGGCGGGCGCTCGGAACCAGTCATTCCATCGACGGCGCCATTGGTGGATCCCTCGTGGCGAAGACGAAGCACGGTTGTTACCGTCGCGATTGAGGTCGTCCGGGCAAGAGTCGGGAATCGCGGCCTCGGGGAGTGCTAATGCGTTCGATCTTCCGTACATGCACGCTGCTTGCCGCGGCACTGTTCGTGTCCACTGGCACGGTCGCTGCGGCGCAGGGACTCGGCGGCGCCGGGACGATCCAGGGCGTCGTCAAGGACGCCACCGGCGGCGTGCTGCCGGGCACGACGGTCGTCATCACGAATCCCGTGACCGGCTTCAAGCGCGAGACCGTCACCGACGCGCAGGGCCAGTTCGCCTTCCGGAACCTGCCACCCAATGCGTACCGCCTGCAGGTCAGCTTGCAGGGATTCAAGGCGCTCGAGAAGGACGTGGACGTCCGTACGTCCGTGCCGATCGATCTTGGAAGCCTGACGCTCGCAGCCGCCGTGAGTACGTCGGTCGAGGTCGTCGGCCACGGCGAGCTCGTCGAGCGCGATCCGACGGCGCATACCGACATCGATCAAAGCCTGATCAGCAAGCTGCCGATCGAAAGCTCCTCTGGACTGAACCAGGTGATCACGCTGTCCTCGCCCGGAGTGGTGGCCGACTCGAACGGCTTCTTCCATCCGATCGGCGACCACGCGCAGACGCAGTTCTCGATCGACAACCAGCCGGTGACCGATCAGCAGAGCCGCATCTACTCGAACCAGATTTCACCTGACGCCGTCCAGGCGATGGAGGTGATCACTGGCGTGGCGCCGGCCGAGTACGGCGACAAGAGCAGCCTCGTCGTGCACATCGTGACGAAGTCCGGGCTCGATCACCCCAAGCCGACCGGCGGGGTGACGCTCAACTACGGTTCGTTCCGCAGTCCAGGAGCGGACGTCAACGTCGGCGCGGGCTCGCACACCATCGGAGACTTCCTGTCGGTGACCGGCGCGAGCACCGACCGTTATCTCGATCCGCCGGAGTTGGAGGCGCTGCACGATCACGGGCACAACGTGGCGGTCTTCAATCGGGTGGACCTTCACCCGACCGACGCCGATTCGATCTTCCTCAACGTCCAGAGCGGATCGTCGGGATTCGACGTGCCGAACACGTACGACACGATTGCCCAGTTACAGCATCAGGACATCGCGACCTACAACGTCGCCCCGGGATATTCGCGCGTCATTGGATCGAGGGCCGTGCTCTCGATGAACGGATTCGTCCGTCACGACCACCTGACGTACTCGCCCAGTCCGGATCCATTCGACGACACGCCGGCCACGATCAGTCAGGATCGCAGCCTCACGAACTCCGGCTTCAAGGCCGACTACAGCTACTTCGCGGGCCGGAACAACCTCAAGCTCGGCGGGACCATCACCGCAACGAAGCTCCACGAGGCCTTCACCCTGGGCATCACCGATCCGACCGACCCGGCGTTTCAGGATGAGAACGGCAACTTCAATGAGGCCCTGGCGCCGTTCGACCTCACCAACGGCGGATCGCCGCTCCTCTACAACCAGTCGTTCACGATCAAGCAGCAGGCGGCGTACATCCAGGACGAGATCACCGCCGGCGCTGCGACGTTCAAGCTCGGTTTGCGCCTGGACCATTACGACGGCCTGGTGACCAGCACGCAGGCGGAGCCGCGGCTCGGGGTGTCCTACTCGGTGCCCAACAGCGGCACGGTGCTGCGCGCGTCGTACGGACGAACGATGGAGACGCCGTACAACGAGAACCTGCTGCTCTCAGGTGGTTACGGGCTGAACGGACTCTTCGGCGAGGGCAACGCGGTGCCCGTCGGCACGCGCAACGAAGGAGAGATCGGCGTGCAGCAGTCGATCGGCCAGTGGGCGGTGGCGGACTTCGGCTACTTCAACAAGCACACGACCAACGGCTACGACTTCGGCGTGCTGTTCGATACGCCCATTGCGTTTCCGGTCGCCTGGGATCACTCGCGGATCAACGGCTTCACGGGCCGGATCAATCTCCTCGAGCGCCGGGGCTTCAGCGCCTTCGTCGTGATGGCGCACACCAACGCGATCTTCTCGCCGCCGGGCGTCGGCGGAATTCTCCTCGAACAGCCCGCAGGCGACTTCCGGATCGATCACGATCAGAAGTTCAACGCGACGACGAATCTCCAGTACATGTTCAACAAGGCGACCGGCGCGTGGGCCGCGATCGTGTGGCGGTACGACTCGGGCCTCGTGGCGGGCTCGGTTGGAAGCCTCGAGGATGCACTCGCGCTCACAGCCGATCAACAGGCCGCGATCGGCTTCTACTGCGGAAGCTCGGTGGCGACGCGCGACCAGGCGCTCACCGACCAGCAGTGCACGACCTCGAACTACGGCGCGACGCGACTGCGGATTCCCGCCGAGGGCACCGAGGACGACGTCACCAATCCGCCGCGCATCGCGCCGCGCCACCTCTTCGACCTCGCGTTGGGCGCCGACAACCTGCTCCACACGACGCGGACGAAGCTGCGCCTCAGATTCAGCGTGATCAATCTGACCAACAAGGACGCGCTGTATAACTTCTTGTCGACCTTCAGCGGCACGCACTTCGTCACACCCCGCGCGTACAAGGTCGAGCTCGGGCTGACGTTCTAAACCGGGACGATCTGCATCGCCGCGTCGGGCACTTCGCGCAGAAACCGGTCGATCACCGATCCCCGCAGAGCCAGCTCGAGGCGCGACCGCAGGCTCTGGCCGAAGACGACGTGGGTGACGCCCTCGCGGCGTGCGAACTCGATGAGCCCGTCGGCGGCTCGATCGGCGTGCACGCGGACGACCGTCGCGCCGAGCGACTCGGCGAGCGCGATATTGCGGCCGAGCGCGTCGCGGCTCTTGGGTGAAATGCGATCGGGCGTCTCGCGGGGCGTCTCGACATAGACGGCGAACCAGCGCGCACCGAGCCGGCCGGCGATCCTCGCGCCCGCGCGCAGCACGCGCGGCGCGTCCTCGCTCGAGCTCATGCACACCATCACGCGCTCGGGGATGATCGCCGGCTCGAGCCCCTCGCGCACGCGGTAGGTCGCCGCCTGATCGGAGACCTCGTCGGCGACCGCGCGCAGCGCCAATTCGCGCAGCGTCGAGAGGTTGCCCTTCCTGAAGAAATTGCCGAGCGCCTGCTCGACTTTTTCCGGACGATAGATCTTTCCTTGCTTGAGCCGCTCGCGCAGCTCTTCGACCGTAACGTCCACGTTGATGACTTCGTCGGCGCGATCGAGAAACGTGTCGGGCACGGTCTCGCGCACGCGCACGCCCGTCACGCGCGACACGGCGTCGTTCAGCGTCTCGAGATGCTGGATGTTGACCGCGGTCATGACGTTGATGCCGGCAACGATGATCTCGAGCACGTCCTGATAGCGCTTCTCGTGCCGGCTGCCGGGCACATTCGAGTGCGCGAGCTCGTCGACGACCGCGACCTCGGGCTTGCGCGCGATCACGGCGTCGAGATCCATCTCCTCGAGCATCACCCCGCGATATTCGATTTGCCGTTTCGGGACGATCTCGAGATCGCCGAGCTGTGCCTCCGTGTCCGCGCGCCCGTACGTCTCGACGAGCGCGACGACGACGTCGAGCCCTTGCGCGCGAAGCTGGCGGGCGTCGCGGATCATTCGGTACGTCTTGCCAACGCCCGGGGCGGCGCCGATGTACACGCGCAGCCGCGCGCGGCCCTCCGCGCGAATTCTGGCGAGCAGGTCGTCGGCCGAGGGCCGAGAGGCTTCCATTCGGCGATTCTAGCGGGCCAAGTCCCGCGATGACGGGCCTTTACGGACTTCTTACGACTTGCCGCGTCAGCTCAGACGAGCACGCCGCGCATCACGACGAGCGCGACCGAGAAAAAGATCACGAGGCCCGTGACGTCGACGAGCGTGGCGACGAACGGCGCCGACGAGGTCGCCGGATCGAAGCCGAGCCGCCGCAACAGCAGCGGCAGGAGCGATCCCGTGAGCGTGCCCCAGAGCACGACGCCGATGAGCGCGATGCCGACCGTGAGCCCGACGAGCGGCCAGTGCTCGCCGTACGGACTGCCGAAGACCGGCACGGTCGACCAGATCGTGATGCGGACGAGGCCAATCGCGCCAAGGATCGAGCCGAGCGCGAGGCCCGCGAGGATCTCCCGTCGCATGATCCGCCACCAGTCACGCAGTCCGATCTCGCCAAGCGCGAGCGCGCGGATAACGAGTGTGGACGCCTGCGATCCCGAGTTGCCGCCGCTCGAGATGATGAGCGGCAGGAAGTACGTCAGGACGACCGCTTTGTCGATGACGCCGGAGAACCCCTGCATGGCCGTGGCGGTCAGCATTTCACCGAGGAAC
>CAYQRM010000296.1:0-10439 GCA_964419785.1 uncultured Solibacteraceae bacterium
CATCCGCTTCAAGCTCTCGCCCCACGCCGGCCCGCTCGAGGTCGTCCGCCAGACGACGCTCGAGTTCTTGAAGCAGGAGCACGCGCAGGTCGCCATCAACGCGCATTTCTTCTATCCGTGGCCGACGACGGAAGCGAATTCGCAGGTGCTCGGCATCGCGGCGTCCGACGGCGCGATCTATTCGACGTTCGAAACGCCCGTGCAATCGTTCGCGCTTCTGCCGAACGCGCCCGGCCTGAACATCGACCAGGCGAATCACGCGACCATCGTGCACGATGACCGCGGCGCGCCAGATGGCAAGCACACAATCGAGCACGCCGCGCTCTGGACGACGGTCGCCGGATCGGCGCAGATCGTGACCGATGGCGCCGCGACCATTCCGGAGTACAAAGACGACGCACACCCCAACGGCACGCTCACGCCCGGCGGACCGACCAACTTCTCGAACGCGCACTCGTGGTACGACTCAGTGACGGCGCGGACGGCGATCGGATTGTCGAAGGACGCGCGCACGGTGACGCTGTTCACCGTGGACGTGCGCGGCGGCAGTCTCGGCCTGTCGGTGCGCGAGGTCGCGGCGCTGCTCGTTCGCGAGTTCGCCGTCTGGAACGCGCTCAACCTCGACGGCGGCGGATCGACGTCGATGGCCATGGAAGATCCCAAGACGCATGAGACCCGGCTCGTCAACACGTCGTCCGACAGTCCTGCGGGGCGCGCCGTCGGCAGCAGCCTCGCGGTCTACGCACGCGCGTTCTGAGCGCGCAGTTTGCAGTTCTCAGGTACAAGTGTTCTTATCTGTCCGGGGGCCCCTAGCTCAGCGGTCGAGAGCTGCCGGCTCATAACCGGTTGGTCCCAGGTTCGAATCCTGGGGGGCCCATTCCCTCTCGTCAGCAAACGGATCAACTTGCCCCGAACTTCCAACTTCTGGCTTCTCACTTCTAACTTGATCTACCCGCCCCCCTCCCCTAGCCTTACACGCGGCGGAGCACTCAACCAATCAGCATGGGAGCCGGTCCGAAGCTTTGGCCCGGGCCCGCGGCCTGAGGCCCAGTGCCTGGGACCTGATCTTGTTGTGCCCTGCCCTGGAGGATGCGATGGTCATCAAGCGGGTGGACCCGATGTCGGCGGCGAAGATCGGTGGCGTGCTCTACGCGTTGTTGGGGCTGGTGATCGGCGCGCTCGTGTCGCTTGGCGCGATGGCGTTTGGCGGAATGATGTCGTCGCTTTCGTCCGATCAGGGCAGCAGCGGCCCGGGTGCGTTGGTCGGCATGCTGTTTGGCGCCGGCGCGATCATCATCATGCCGATCTGCTACGGCATCCTCGGCTTCGTCATGACACTGATCTCGGCGCTCATCTACAACATCGCCGCCAAGATCACCGGCGGCATCCAAGTGGACGCGGCGTGATCGGACGCGCGCTCGTCGCGAGCGCTCTTGCCTCGGTGATCCTGATCGCGTCCGGCTGCGACTCCTCATCGCCGGACACCTCGGGATCACCGACGCCCGCCTTCACGGTCGGCATGCAGGCCAAAATGAACGGCCGCAAAGACGGCGTCGTCGTTCCCGTAATCAACGTCTGGAACACGGTGCCGCCGAGCGAGGCCGTGTGCACGCTGCAGCACGACACGTCGGTGACCATCACCGACTCGAAATACAACACGGGCGACAAGCGCTGGTACTACAAGATTGACAGCGGCGGCAGCTGTGCGGGCTGGGTGCCCGAGACGTCGATCGTGAAGCCGAGCGGGTAGAATTGCCGAGGTCGCTCAGAAACGATCGGGCGAACACGATAGTATTTGCCCTCGACCATGACGCGATTCCACGCTTGGATACTTGCCACCGCTCTTGGCATGCTCGCGATCGCCACGCCGGCGTTCGCCCAAACCGACGAAATTCAGGTGTACACCGCGGCGATCGCCGACAAGGGCGTCTTCAACCTGACGCTCCACAACAACTTCACGCCGAGCGGTCAGAAGGAACCGGCGTTTCCCGGCGCGGTGACCGCCGACAAGTCGTGGAACGGCGTGCCCGAGTGGGCCTACGGCATCACGAGCTGGTTCGAAGCGGGTCTCTACCTGCCGCTCTATAGCCTCGACAAGGACATGGGCTGGGGGATCGACGGCTTCAAGCTCCGCTCGCTCTTCGTCGTGCCGAACGCCGACGACCGCAGGTTCGTGTACGGCGCCAACTTCGAGTTCAGTGTGAACTCCAAGCGCTGGGACGAGAATCGCTTCTCGTCGGAGGTGCGGCCGATCGTCGGCTGGCACCTGCAGAAAGTCGACCTCATCGTCAATCCCATTCTGGACACGGAGTACGATGGCTTCAGCAATCTCGATTTCGCGCCGAGCGTGCGCCTCGCGTACAACGTTTCCAAGACGGCCGCGATTGCGATCGAACATTACGCCGATTACGGACCGATCAAAGGATTTCTGCCGGTCAACCAGCAAGCGCACCAGCTCTACGGCGTGGTCGACAAGACCGTCGGCAATCTGGACATCGAGTTCGGCGTCGGGTTTGGCCTGACCGATGCGTCCGACAAGGTGACGATCAAGCTGATTCTGTCGCGCGATCTCAACCCGAAGCGGACGTCGATCACCAAGTAGCGAGGTGTGTCAACTATGCGTGATTTGAACCGCGCGCCCGGAACGTGGAAGACTTAGCGCGGTGCTGCCGGCCCTCGCTGCCCTGATTTCGCTCCAGGAGCTCGACACCCTCGCCGACCAGGCGCGTAAACGGCTCGCCGATCTTCCGGCGGCCGAGGAGGCGATCCGCGCGCGCATCGCGGCGGCGGCGCTGAGCGTCGAGGCGATCAAAGCGCAGCTCGCCGACAATCAGAACGGGCGGCGGGCGCTCGAGAAGGACGTCGCCGGCGTCGACACGCGCCTGGCGCGCTTCGACGACCACAAGGCCGCGGTCAAGACCAATCAGGAATACACCGCGCTGCTCCACGAGATCGCCACGGCCAAGGCCGAGAAGGACGCGATCGAAGAAAAGATCCTCGGCCTGATGGAAGCGGCCGATGGGTTGACCAAGGATCGCAAAGCGGCAGAGGCAACGCTCGCCCAGGCAGAGCGCGAGGGTCAAGAAGCGCGCGCCTCGCTCGGAAAGGAACGGACCGCCATCGAGACGGAGCTCTTGCGGCTCGCCGGCGAGCGCAAGCGCGAAACGACCGACGTCGGTGCGGCGCTCTTGGCAAAGTACGAGCAGCTCCTCAGGCAGCGCCGCGGCATCGCGGTCGCGGCCATGAACGGCGAGATGTGCACGGCGTGCCACGTCCGCCAGCGCCCGAGCGCCGCCCAGCAAGTGCGGCGCAACGACTCGATCGTGCAGTGCGAGAGCTGCCAGCGCATCCTGTACTTCAAGGCGACTCCGCCGTGACCGTCTCGGCGACGCCCAACATGCGGCCCCAGAGATGATCGGACAAGCGCTCGGTCCGTACCGCGTCCTCGAAAAGCTGGGCGAAGGCGGCATGGGCGAGGTGTTTCGTGCGCACGACACGCGGCTCGATCGCGACGTGGCGATCAAGGTGCTGCCGGCCGCCGTCTCCGACGATCCCGATCGTCGCGCCCGATTCGAGCGCGAGGCCAAAGCGGTCGCCGCACTCTCACATCCCAACATCCTCGCGATTCACGACGTCGGCGAACACCACGGCGTAACGTACGCTGTCACCGAGCTCTTGCACGGCGAGACGCTGCGCGAGCGGCTGACCGGACGCGGCGCGCTCGCACCGAGGAAGGCGATCGACGTCGCCGTGCAGATCGCGCGCGGCCTCGCGGCCGCGCACGCCCGCGGCATTGTTCATCGCGATCTCAAACCCGAGAACATCTTTCTGCTCGCGGACGGACAGATCAAGATTCTCGATTTCGGTCTCGCACGTCAGGCCGCGACCGGATCGGGCTCCGGCGCGACCGAGACCGTCGCGGCGACCGACCCCGGCACGGTCATGGGCACCGTCGGCTACATGTCGCCCGAGCAGGTGCGCGGCGAGACGGTCGACGCGCGCACGGATCTGTTCGCGCTCGGCGTCGTCCTCTACGAGATGCTGAGCGGCCAGCGCGCCTTCCGCCGCGACACGGCCGCCGAAACGATGACCGCGATTTTGAAGGACGAGCCGCCGGCGCTCGCGACCTCCCGCGCCGACTTCCCCGCCGCGCTCGATCGCATCGTCAATCACTGCCTCGAGAAGAATCCGGCTGAGCGATTTCAGTCCGCGCGCGACGTCGCGTTCGCGCTCGAAGCGCTGTCGGGCGCGCCATCGAGCTCGGGCGCGGCGGCCGTCGTCCCGCCCGCACGTCGCGGCCGGGGCGCTCCATGGATCGCCGCCGGGCTCGTGGCCGGCGCGGCACTCGGGCTCGCCGCCGGGTGGCGGCTGTTCACCCACCCGCCAGCGCCGGTCACATTTGACGCCAAGACCTGGGAGCCAATGTGGGTGTCGAACGCGCGATTCGGCCCCGACGGCCAGACGATCGTCTACAGCGCCGCACTTGCCGGAAACACTCCAAGCCTGTTCGTGATCCGTCCGGACGCCGTCGTGCCGCAGAAATTCGGCCCGCCCGTCGCGCATTTGCTCGCCGTGTCGAGCAAGGGGGAGCTCGCGATCCTCACCGAGCCTCAATACCTCTATCACCGCGTTTTTATTGGCACGCTCGCGCGCATGACGACCGAGAGCTCGCCGCGCCCGTGGCTCGAGAACGTGCGCGATGCCGATTGGTCGCCTGACGGATCGACGATGGCCGTGGTTCACGTCGTCGGCGGCAAGAACCAGCTCGAGTACCCGATCGGCCATGTGCTCCTCGAAACCAACGGCTACTTCAGCGACGTTCGCGTGTCGCCGGATGGCGACGAAGTGGCGTTCTTCGATCATGCGATTCCCATCGACGACCGAGGCTTCGTGAGGATCGTCGATCGATCGGGCCACGTTCGGACGGTCTCCGAAGAGTACTCGGGCCTCGAAGGGCTGACGTGGCTGCCTGGCGGCCGCTCGCTCACGTTTTCCGGTTCGGTCGCTCAGGCGGACTTTCAGCCGTACGAAGTGCCGGCATCCGGACACGGGACTGCCATGCCGAAATTCTCGACTCCGGGCGATGTCACGATGTACGACGCCGCGACGGGAGGCCGGCTGCTGAGCGACCGCGTCATCGAGCAACGCGGCATCCGCGGCGTGGCGCCGGGCGAAGCCGCCGAGCGCGAAATGGGCTGGCTCAGCTTTTCGGTCACCGGTTTCTTCTCGCGAAACGGCGGCCTGCTCGCGTTCTCGGATCTCAGTCCCGGCACAGGCTCGGACTACGCGGTGGCGGTCCGCCACGTCGACGGCTCGGGCGTGGCGCGGCTGGGCCCCGGTGGCACGCTCGCCATCTCGGACGACGGCAAGCAGGTCCTCGCGACGATTCCTTCGTCCAGCAAACTGGTGCTGTATCCGACGGGCGCCGGCTCGCCGGTGACGCTCGACAGCGGTGAGATCGCGACATACCGATACGTCGGGCAGTTCTTCGCGAACGATCAGCGATTCATCGTTTGCGGATCGACGGCCTCGAAGGCGTCGAAGTGCTATCAGGGGCGGGTCACCGGCGGCGCGCCCACGCCGATCACCGGCGACGGCGTCGACGTCGCGATCCTCGCCCGCGATGAACGGAGCCTGCTGATTCGAACCACCGTGGGCGAATTCCAGATCGGCGAACTGGGGAGTACGAGCACCCGCCCGGCCAAGGGATTCCTGGTGAGCGATAGACCCATCGCCTGGAGCCGAGATGCGCGGTCGTGCTTCGTGCAGGACGCGCAGGCACTGCCGGCGCGAGTGGTGCGCGTCGACGCTATGACTGGCAAGCGCACGCCCGTCGCCGAGATTGCGCCGCCGGATCGGTCCGGACTGATCGTCGACAACGTCGACCAATGGGAAGACGACGGCAAGTACTACACGTACGAGTACCAGAAATTCCTGTCGACGCTCTTCGTCGCGTCGCAAGGAAAATAGACTGATGCCATCGTCGAAGGAATTCGTCGCGTTCGTCGACGGCGGCGCGCGGGGGAATCCGGGTCCGGCGGGCTGGGGCGCGGTCGTGCAATCCGCTGACGGCGAGATCGTTGCCGAGCTGCGCGGCGGCATCGCGCACGCGACCAACAACGTCGCGGAGTATCAGGGGTTGATCGCGGCGCTGACGTGGGGCATCGAGCACGGCGCGGGCGCGCTCGCGATCCGCTCGGATTCGTTGCTCATCGTCCAACAAATGCGCGGCGTCTTCAAGGTGAAGCACGAAGGTCTGAAGCCGCTGTACGGCCAGGCGCGGCTCCTGGCGCACAAGATCGGCCGCGTGACGTTCACGCACATCCCGCGCGAGGAGAACAAAGAGGCCGATCGGTTGGCAAATCTGGCTATGGACGAAATCGAAAAACAGTGAAGTTCCTGAGATCTCCATCCTTGAAAGATGGCATTGCAGATCGTGCAATGCTGGTTGAAAATGCGCTGAGATGAGCGACCGCAAGTACCGACAACGCGGTTATCAAGACGATGACCGCGGCAACCGGCCGCGCGGCGAGAGTGCGCCACGCAAACCGCCGGAGCCGCGCGATCCCCGCATTCCGCGCGACCCGCGCGCGCCGAACATGCCCGGTTTCCGCGAGGTGTTCCGGTGCGCCCGCTGTGGCCACGTCGAGAGCCCCGAGGTCGGGTCGGCGAGCAAGTGCGGCAAATGCGGCGTCGACCTGCACGCCTGCATCCACTGCGCGTCATTCGACTCCGGCGCGCGATTCGAGTGCCGCGAGACGATCCCCGCGCGCGTCAGTCCGAAGGACGTCGCCAACAGCTGCACGCTCTTCGCCGCGCGGATGCAGATCGAGCGCGAAACCGGCTCCGCATCGTCAGCGTCCGGCCAGTCGTCGGCCAAGAAGGCACTGGACGATCTCTTCAAATTCTGAAGTCTGAGTTCTGAGCTTTGAGCTTTATCGCCCCGACCATCCTTCCCGTCCGCTTCCCTTCGGCGCGATAAGAAAAGCACGTTTCAGGATGGTCGACCGTGCAATATCGCGCGACCGCGATGAATTCACGCGGCACGCCGGCCGACTCGAGCTGGTCGGCGTTCGCGCGAGGTAAATCGAGTTTCCAGTGACCGGGTCCGTCCTCGGTGAACCACTCGACGGCCTCCGGCGTCATGGCCAGATACGCCGTGCGGACGAGATCGTCGACCTGATAGCAGCAGGGGCCGATGCTGGGACCGATGGCGGCCACCAGATCGGCTGGATCGATGCCCAGCCCTTCGATCGCCTCGATCGTGGCGGCTGTCACCGCGGCGCACGTGCCGCGCCAACCCGCGTGCACGGCGGCGACAACGCGGGCGTGTCGGTCCGCGATCAAGATCGGCACGCAATCCGCGACGCGCACCGAAACCGCGCGGGCAGGATCGACCGAAACGACGGCGTCGGCGTCGACCAGCGCCAAAAGCGGCGTCCCGGGCTTGACGACCAGCACCGTGCGGCCGTGCACTTGCCGGACGCGCACGATGGCGCCAGCCGGCGCGTCGAGCGCCTGACCAAGCCGCGCGTAATCGCCCTCCTCGTCATCGCGAAACGCGAGGTCTCGCGTCGTAAACAGGTGTGGCGCGAGAGGTGCGAGGTTGCGCGCGACGACCGTGCGGCCTGCAGGTCCGTCCTGCCAGTCAAAGCCCTCGGCAACCGCGGTATCCGTTTGCTCGTGATGCATGCTCGATCCGTCAACTGCCGGCGTCACCAGCGCGAGTGGTTCCCGCGGCCGGCCCGCAGCCTGCAGTCTAACCTGCCCGCACGCTTCGACTTGTCGCGACATCCATGCTCTCCGTCACGTTGGCCTTCCGCTTGCTCTTTCTCCGGCTGCCGGTCGAACCGGCGGAGGCACATGATGACCGTGAAATTCATTCCGAACGATCGAGGCAACCCTCCAGGCAAGCTGTCCGACGCTGAGCTGCACTTCTCGGGCGGCCCCATCGACGGGCTGAAGCTCGTGGGATTCAGCGTGTGGGAGCGCAAGGGCGGCGGTCGCAACGTCACGTTTCCGGCCCGTCAGTACACGGTGAACGGCGAGCGCCGCAGCTACGCGCTTCTGCGCCCCATCACCGACGGCAAGGCTCAGGAGAAGCTGCGCGACGCGATCCTGGACGCGTACAAGGAGCACGAAGCCGCGATGGCCGAGGACCCGGCATTCAGCACCTAGCAGCCAGCAGTCGACCGCCTTAGTCCGTCGGAATCAGGGCCGCGTTCTCCTGCCGGCGCTTCGGCGGCAGCGTCCACTCCTCGCGGGCGCCCTTCTCGAGTTCCTGGCGGAAGAACGCCGACTTGAAGCCGCCGTCGATGATCTGCCACGGCAGGAACGCGTCCTGCGTGCGGTCTCGGTAGAGGTAGGCAGCAGCGTCGAGACCCGACTCAGCGACGGCCGCTCGCCAGTTGCCGCCGTTGGCCTCTGCGCGCTCGATCACGTCCGCGACGCGCCGGTCGCCGAGCGACAGCAGCCCCTGGTAGAAGGAGTGCCGCTCGGACTTGATATTGAAGTAGACGTTGTCGAGATCGCTCGTGAGCGCGCGAAGGCGTTCGATCTTCTCGTCGATCACCGACGCGTCGGTCATCGGCAGCCATTGGTACGTCGTGCCGGGCTTGGGCACGAGCGGATTGACGGACGCGACGATACGGCCGACCGTGCCGCGAGGCTTCGCGTGCTCCAGCATCCGCTCGTGGATCGCCATCGTCAGCTCGCGAATCGCGACGAGGTCATCGTCGGTTTCCGAGGGGAGGCCGATCATGTAATAGAGCTTCAGGTTTTCGATGCCCGTGCGGAAGATGAGCGACGCGCGGTCGAGGATCTCGTCGTTCGTCACGGTCTTGTTGATGACGCGACGTAATCGGTCCGATCCGGTCTCGGGCGCGATCGTGATCGACCGTTCGCCGCTCTCTCGCAGCAGCGAGACGATGGGCTCGGTCAGATCGTCGAGCCGCAGCGAGGCCGGGCTGATGCCATAGCCCATCGCCACGAGCCGTTCGAGGATCGTGACGATATCGGGGTGATCGCAGAGCGCGATCGACACGAGGCCGACGCGCTGAGCGTGCGGCCGCGCCGCCTCGGCGATCTCGAGGATGCGCGACGTCGGAAACGGCCGAACTGGCAGGTAGTTGTAGCCGGCCCAGCAGAACCGGCACAGGTTCGCGCAGCCGCGGACGACCTCGATCAGCAGGCGCGATCCGAACTCCGTGTCGGGCGTGAAGATTGACGTGCTCGGCGGGTCGAGCCGATCCGTGGCTTTGACCGCGGCCTTCTTGATCGTGGGCGACGCGCTCGAGCCTGCCCGCGGCTGGATGGCTGCGACCCGGCCCGGGCCGTCGTAGGTCACCTCGTAGAGCGACGGCACATAGAACCCGCGCGTCGTCGAAAGGCGGTCGAGCAGATCGTCACGGTTGGAGGCTTCCGTCCAGGCGTCGACGAGTGAAGGCACGAGCAGCTCGGCCTCGCCGGCGGCGATCACGTCCGCGAACGGCGCCAGCGGCTCGGGATTGACGAAGGTCACCGCGCCGCCGATGACGACCAGCGGGTCGCGCGGATGGCGTTTTGCGCTGCGCGGCTGCATGCCGGCCAGACGCAGCATTGTGACGACGTTGGTGTAGTCCCACTCGAACGAAACGGAGAAGGCGAAGAGATCGAAGTCGTGAACGGGCGTCTGGGATTCGATCGTGATGAGCGGCTCGCGCCGCGCGAGCAGGCTCGCGAGCTCCTGCTTGGCCGGCAGGAACACGCGCTCGCAGACGACGCGGTCGTCGCCGTTCAACAGCCGGTAGACGGTCTGCAAACCGAGATTCGACATCCCGACGAAGTACGAGTTGGGAAACGCGAGCGCCACCCGCAGCCGGCCGCCGTGCGGCTTGCGTACGACGCCGACCTCGCGCGCGAGCAGATCGCGAGCTTGGGCGTACGCGTCGAGCCGGCCTCGAGCCGGCTGGCGGAAGGATCTGGAAGGTGCAGGCATCGAACCCCGGCGCTCGTCCGCGCGCCGAGAATCAGGCGGCGCCGCGGACGAGGAGCCTGGTACTGGAGATTGTACTTGCTGGACTAGGCTAGCTCTCCTGGCGTCGCAGGAAGGCCGGCACGTCGAGCGGCGACGGCGCCTCGGCCTCGTCGTCGCCTGTGCCCTCGGCCGAGCGGAGCGGCAGCGGGGGCAGATCGAGCATCGGCCGGCGCGACACGATGACGCGGCCGCCATTTGCGACGAGCCGCTCTTCGGTCTGCGACCGAACGGTGGCATAGGCGCTGAGGTCGACCGGCGTCGACACCGCAGCCTGAGCGGCCGGCGAGGCGGACGCTCGGATGCGATCGAAGCCGGTCGCGATCACGGTGATCTTGACCTTGCCCTCCATCTTCTGGTCGACGACGGCGCCGAAGATGATGTTGGCATCCTCATGGGCGGCGCCCGAGATGATGTCGGACGCCTC
>CAYQRM010000297.1:0-4030 GCA_964419785.1 uncultured Solibacteraceae bacterium
CCCGTCTGCACGCCGTTCACGTTGTAGCCGTACTGATTGATGAGCGGTTGGATGAACGCGTTGAAGGTCGGGTTGCTGGCGACCGGCAGCGGCACCGTCAGCAGGCCCATCTGATCGAGGTGCGCGATGTCGAGGTGCGTGCCCGGCGTGGTCGAGACCTCGGCGGTCGAGACATGGTCCGGCCGGCCCTGCGTGCGGTTGACGAAGTGCGTGTAGGTCGCCGTCGCGAAGCTCAGCGTATCGATCACCCACGACGCGTCGACGGTGCCGACGTTCAGCCACGCTTCCGCGCCCGCTCCCGTCGTCGGCGAGGAGTTGGCCGCGAAGCCCTGGCTCGTGTCGAGGCGATGCGAGTCGCGGTAGCTGGCGTTGATCAGGAGGTTGTGCGTGGGCGTGATTGTCGCCTTGCCGTACCCTTCGTTGCGCGTGCTGTCATAGTCGGGCAGCGCGCCGTACAGATTCGATCCGTTGCCCCGGCTGATCTGCGGCCGGTAGTACGACGCGTAGAAGAACAGCTTGTCCTTGACGATCGGACCTCCGCCGTTGAGGTTGAACCAGTCGTGCATGGCGTCGTACTTCGAGATCGTGTTGTTGACCGTGTTCGCCGTCATCCCCGCGTTCTGAAACTGGTAGCTCACCTGACCGGTGTAGCGGTTCGTGCCGGACTTGCTCACCGAGTCGATCATGAAGCCGCCCGACCGATCGAACTGCGTCGCCTGCGCGCCGCCACGGACGATCGTCACCTGCGCGACGTCGGGCGACGCGGGCTCGGCCGACAGGGTCCCGAAGAGCGGCAGCGTGACGTTGACGCCGTCGAACTTGTACACGTTGTCCTGGCCGCTGCCGCCCGCGCTCGGACCGCGCGTGCTGTCCGGCGTGTACTCGACGCCCGGAATGAAGCGGATGAGGTCGCGGTAATCCTGCCCGATGGGCAGGCCCTTCATCTGATCCGACGACAAGCCGTTGGTGAGACTCGGCGACGTCTTGTCGACCATCGACGACTCGGCCGTGACCGTCACCGCTTCGGTCACGCCCTTCGGATCGAGCGTGACGTTAATCGGGGTTTCGCGGCCGAGCTGCACCTCGGCGTCTCGCGTGACCGTCTGCATTCCGGACAGGGTGTAGCTGACCGAGTACCTGCCCGGCGGCAGCGTCGGGAACCGGTATTCGCCGTTCGACTCGGTTACGACGACGCGCGCGGTGGGCAGGACGTCGGACTTCGCTTCTACGGTCACGCCGGGCAGGACCGATCCATCGGTCGCCGTCACCTTGCCTGCGATCGATCCGGTCTGTCTCGCGTCGGCCGGCGCTGCGTAGAGCGCCAGCAACCCGATCAGCACCAAACATCGAGCCAAAGCATTTCTCATCGAAAAGCCTCCTCATCCAAAAAAGCTGCCGGGGATTATACGCTCCTGCAGTGTGGCGGGCGCCGATGCTCAGTCGGAGACATCAACCGGCTCGTAGTGGCATAATCCGGGCCAAACGTGGCTTCCCAGTCCGTTCGATTTCGAATCGCGGCGGAGGCGTCGGACTACGAGCAGATCTTTCGGCTCGGGTACGAGACGTTTGTCGAAGAGATCCCGCAGCACCCGCCGAATGCCGCCAGACGTCATGTCGATCGCTTTCACGAGGAGAACACGTACCTCGTCGCGGTCGATGGCGACTCTGTCGTCGGCATGATGGCGCTGCGTGGCCGTCGTCCGTTTTCGCTCGATCAAAAGCTCGGCGACGTCGACAAGTACCTGCCGGCGGGCCGCCGCGTCTGCGAGCTTCGGCTGCTCGCGGTGCGTCCGGCTTATCGACACGGCTTCGTGTTTCGTGGGCTCGTCGATCTGCTGCTCGAAGTGGGTCGCGAGCGCGGTTACGACCTGGCGATCATCTCCGGTACGCTTCGCCAGTCGAAGCTCTACCGGCATCTTGGGTTTGTGCCGTTCGGGCCGCTGGTGGGCACAGAGGAGGCGCCGTTTCAGCCGATGTTCATCACCATCGAGCACTTCGAGACGGCCGTGCCGGTGATCGCCGATCGACGCGAGCCGATCAGCTTCTTGCCAGGCCCCGTCACGCCTGCACCCAACGTCCGCGCAGCGTTCGAACGCCCGCCGGTTTCGCATCGCGATCGCCAGTTCGCCGAGCAATTCGAGCGCGTGACGGGGAGCCTCTCGCGGCTGACGCGTGCGCCGTGCGTGCAAATTCTCGTCGGCTCGGGCACGCTCGCCAACGACGTCGTCGCCGCGCAACTTTCCCTTCTGGCCGGTCCGGGTGTGGTGGTGACCAACGGCGAATTCGGCGAGCGTCTGGCGGATCACGCGCGCCGGATGCGGCTGTGCCACGAGACGGTCGCGCACGACTGGGGCAAGGCGCTGGATCTTGACGCTGTCGATCGCGCGATGAAGAAATCGCGCGCGCGCTGGCTGTGGGCCGTCGCGAGCGAGACGTCAACCGGTATGCTGAATGACGTGACGCTCCTCAAGTCGATGGCCGCGCGCTACGATGCCGCGCTCGCGCTCGATTGCGTGAGCGCGATCGGCGCCGTTCCCGTCGATCTCGACGGGGTCGTCTTTGCGACCGGTGCGAGCGGCAAGGCCATCGGCGCGTTTGCGGGACTGTCGATGGTCTTCTACGACGCAGACGTGCAGCCCGAGCCTGACCGGCTGCCCCGCTATCTCGATCTCGGTTACTACGCGCAAAAGGACGGCGTGCCGTTCACGCACTCGTCGAATCTGGTGGCCGCGCTCGAGGCCGCGCTCTCGCGCTTCGATTCGACGGCGCCGTACGCGCGACTGGTCGAGCTCTCGGCCTGGTTCCGGACGCGCCTCCACGCTCTCGGGATTCCAGTGCTCGTCGAGGGGCGTCAGGCGTCCCCAGCAGTGATCACGATTCCCGTGCCCTCTTCACTAGACGCGACGACGGTCGGCGATGCGCTGAAAGGTGAGGGACTGGTCGTCGCCTATCAAAGTGAGTACCTCGTTCGGCGCAACTGGCTGCAGGTGAGTTTGATGGGGCAGTGCTCCGAGCGCGAGCTCGATCGTCTGCTTGTGGCGCTCGGGAGGCGGATGGGCACGGAAGCGCTCGCCGCCGGAGCATCGTGACCGAACAGTCCTCGCGAACTCGATCCGCGGCTCTTGTGCCGCTCATCGCGATCGTCGCCGTTTTGCTCATCAAGCTGGCCGTGCTGCTCGAGCTCGGGCGCCACCCTTTGCTCCTGCCGAATGGCGCGGCCGACGACGGCTTCTACGCGCATCTGGCGGACAGCGTCGCGCAGGGTGACATCTCGCTGCGAAATGCCGCGACCTTTGCGGGACATCCCGCGCCCGTCTTTCCTCTTCCGCCGCTCTACATCTATGTTCTCGCGATTCTGCTGAAGCTCAGCGGGGGCTCGGTGACCGTCGTCCGCACGATCCAGATCCTGCTCGGAACGACGGGCGTCGTGTTGCTTTCGTCAACGGCTCGGCGCTGGTACGGGGAATCGGCCGCGTGGTGGACGCTGATGGGCGGCGCGCTCTTCGGCCTCGCGACGTTCTTCGAACTGCTCATCCTGCCCGCCGCGCTCGATCCGTTTCTCACGGCGCTCGATGTCTACGTGCTCGCGCGTGCCGTCGATCGAAATACGACGTCGGCGTGGGCACTGGCCGGCGCGATACTCGGTCTCCACGCCCTCAATCGTCCCAACGTGCTCATCGTCCTCACTGTCTTCGCTCTGTTGCTGATTGCGAGAGCGTTCCGCCGCCGCGAGACAGCACCCGCGACCGGTGGACGACTGACGATGGCTGCGGCATTTGCGCTCGCGGGTGCGATCGTGATCTCGCCGGTGACGTGGCGCAACTGGCAGGTCGGTCACGAGCTCGTCTTGATCTCGGCGCCGGCGGGGCTCGATGCGTACATCGGCAATAACGCGGACGCTGACGGGACGCTCAAGACTGCTCGCGGCGTCGATCCGTCGATCGCGGGTCGATGGCTGCAGGCGCCATCGGTGGCGACCGCGGCGTTGGGGCACAACGCCTCGGCAGGCGAGACGTCGCGCTACTTCCTG
>CAYQRM010000298.1:0-37297 GCA_964419785.1 uncultured Solibacteraceae bacterium
ACTGAGTCCACGTCTTGTTGCTAACTCTAGCGTACCGCCAGTCGCACTGCGCCTCAGATAGCAAGCTGACCGTTCACGAGGGCCAGGAGACGTGCGGCGGCGAAAGAACTCGATACTTTACCGTACCCCCTTGCCAAGACAAGCCGAAACCGGACGCTACACGAACGTCACAAGCACTTCGTTGGCCACGAGCATCCCGCGGCGCGTCAGGCCAAAGCGCCCGTCGCGCGCCCACATGAGTCCTTGGTCCACGAAGGGCCCGAGCACGGCCGAATACCTGGACCAGGGATCGACACCGAAGCGCGCTTGAAAGTTCCGCGTCTCGATGCCTTCGGTCAGGCGGAGCCCGGTGAAGAGCGCTTCGCTCGTCCGTCCTTCGGCGGACAATGCCTCGCGGTCGACCTCGACGGGCGCGCCGGCGGTAATCCGCTCGACATACGCGGTCGTGGACGAGATGTTCTTCCAACGCGCACCATCAACGGTCGAGTGCGCGCCGCATCCAAAGCCGTACCACGCGCCGGCTTGCCAGTACTTCAGATTGTGGCGGCTCTCGAATCCCGGGCGCGCGACGTTCGAGATTTCGTACTGGGCGAATCCCGCGTCGTCGAGGCGATCGAGCGCCTCCAGATACATGTCCGCGGCGTCATCGTCGGTCGCCTGCGCCCAGCCGGCTGCCGAGCCGCTGCCGGCGGGCGTGGTCGCTCGCGCCATCGATTCCTTGAGCGGCGCGTTCGGATAGAGCTCGAGCAGGTAAATCGAAAGATGATCGGGCGCGAGGGCGATCGCCTCGTCAATAGTTCGGCGCCATGACGCACGCGTCTGGCCGGGCAGCCAGAACATCAGATCGAAGCTGAGGTTCTCGAAGCCCGCGGCGCGCGCCGCCCGCACGGCGTCGCGCGCGCGATTGGCGTCGTGAATCCGGCCGAGCCGCTTGAGCTCTGCATCGTCGAACGACTGGACGCCGAAGCTGATGCGATTGATCCCGGCGGCGCGAAATGCCTCAAGCCGCTCGGGCGTGGCGGTCTCGGGATTGGTCTCGAGCGTGATTTCCGCGTCGGCGCTGACGTCGAACGTGCCGCGGCACGCGGCCAGCAATCGCGCGACCTCGGCTGGTTCAAGCAGTGACGGCGTCCCGCCGCCAAAGAAGATCGTGTCGGCCGCGCGATCACCTGCCGGCACATTGGCGCGTCCAACTTCACGCTCGAGCGCGGCCACGTAGCTGCGCTTCAGATCAGCGTCGAGCAGTCCGCGATTGAAGTTGCAGTAACTGCAAATCGCCTGGCAGAACGGAATGTGGAGATACAGGCCGAGCATTGGAGATTGGCGACCGGGCGATGGGCAATCTACGCGATCCGCGAGTGCAGACCCCCGATCGTCAGTTCTTGGTGCCCGCCTTGCCGCCCGGCCACCGAAGCTCTTTCGGCGGACGGATTTCGGCGCGGGCCTGGCCATGCGCGCGCGCGGGAAGCGCGCGGCGGCCGCGGTTCTTCTTCCACAAGGTCGCCAGGTCGTCCGGCCCGCCGTTGGTCGGCAGCATCCGGTAATCGCCGCCGTCGTACTCGAGGAACTCGCACATCTCGTGCAGCCGCGAGTGCAGCCGGAACCCAACGCGCGCCTTGAGCGAGTCGAGGTCGGTGTCGTCGGGCACGTCCTCGTAATTGGTCGTGAAAATCGTCGGCCGGCGCTCGTTGTAGCGGGTATTGACGATGAGGTTGATGGTCTCTTCGACCCACTCCGAGGGCTTCTCGGCGCCGAGATCGTCGAGCACCAGCAGCTCGGCCTCCATCACAGGCCGCAGCACGTCCATCTCCGCCGTGCGGACGACCGGGTTGTAGGTCGAGCGGATGATGCGCAGCAGATCGCGCACGTCGTAAAACAGGCCCTGCGCGCCTTTTTCGACGACGACTTTCCGGAGGGCGGCGACGGCGATGTGCGTCTTGCCGATCCCGGGCGGGCCGATGAGGCAAAGCCCCTTCGGCACCGCGGGAAACGCCTCGGCGAACCGGCGGGCGCGTGTGACGGTCGCGATCAACCGCTCGTTCGGGTAGAGCACGAAGTTCTCGAGGTCGCAGCGCGCGTACCGCGGCGGAATCCGCGCGTCACCGAGCAGCTTCGCCGTGCGCGTGTCCTGCCAGCACTCGCAGCGCTCGACACGACGGACGCCGTCGCGCTCGATCGCCCGCCAGCCAGTTCCCTCGCACTTCACGCACGCCATGGTGAAGCGTAGAGAATAACACCGTCACCCCTGGTGCGGCGCAGTCAACTCCGGCTCGTTCGCGTGCGACGAGAGGTCGGCCGGCGTCGCGGGCACGAGCGCCGTGTTCAGACGCTGCTCCCAGTCGCCGAGGCCGCGCGCGAGCTCGTGCTTGACGTACTGCATGAACTCGTTCACTTCCTTCTGCATGCTCTCCATCTTGCGGCGCATGTTCAGGATGATCTCGACGCCGGCGAGATTGACGCCGAGGTCACGCGTGAGCGCGAGGATCGTCTCGAGCGTCTGCAGGTCGTCGTCCGAGTACAGCCGTGTGTTGCCGTCCGTGCGCGACGGCTTGAGCAAGCCCTCGCGCTCGTACAGCCGGAGCGTTTGCGGGTGGATGTTGTACTTCGTCGCCACCGCGCTGATCATGTAATAACCCTTGCTGGTCTTCGTTCGTCTGGTCATTGCGTCTTCTTCAGTTCTGAAAGAGATGCTGCCGCACATTCACGTCGTTGAGGCGGCTGAATTCCCGAAGCAACTCGCGTGACCGCTCGTCTTTCACCGGCGGCAGCACGATTTGCACGTCCACGATCAAATCTCCTGGCTCGCCCGCGGCGGCGGGCACCCCGCGGCCGCGCAGGTGCAAGCGCGCGCCGGACGGAGTATTGGGCGGAATCTTCAATTTCACGGTCCCATCGAGCGTCGGCACGTCCACCCGCGCGCCGAGCGCCGCTTCATGCGCCGCCACCGGCAGCGTCAAGAACAAGTTCCGGCCGTCGCGCCGGAAGAACGGATGCGGGATGACCTCGATCGTCACGTAAAGATCGCCGGCCGGTCCGCCCCGCGCGCCGGCCTGGCCGCGTCCCGGCACCGCGATACGCGCCCCGGAGTCGATGCCTGGCGGCACGTTCACGGTCACCACTTCGCTGCGCGGCGCGACGCCCGTTCCCGCGCAGATGCGACACGCCTGGCTCGTGAGGCGGCCGCTGCCGTCACACGACTCACATGGCTTGGTGAACACCATGTGCCCACGCGCCCATCGCCGCATTCCCGTGCCGGAGCACGCGGGACACGACGTCACCGGTCGAGCCACACGTCCGGCTCCCCCGCACGCGCCGCAACGTTCCTGCCGCACGACGGAGATCGGAAACTGCCCGCCGCGGACGGCGTCGGCGAACGAAAGCCCGAGCGTCGTGTTGACCGACGCGCCGCGCGTCGGCGTCACGGCTTCGCGCGCCGCGTCCTGAAACACGTCCGCGAAGAGCTCCGAGAACGTCGCGGCGAGCGGCCCTTCGGCCGGCGCGGAAAAATCAAAACCCTCGAACGACACCGACGCCTCCATCACTTGCTGGGGTGCCGGCGATTCGCCGCGGTCGTACTCGCGCCGCTGTTCGAGGTTGGCGAGGATGTCGTACGCCCGCTGGATCTGCCGGAACATTTCCTCGGCGACGCGATCACCGGGGTTGATGCCCGGGTGATAGCGCCGCGCGAGTCTCCGGTACGCGCGCTCGATTTCTCCAGTGCTCGCCGCGCGCGTCAGGCCCAATAAAGAATACAAATCCATAACTATCGGCGATCGGCGATCGGCGATCGGCGAGGGCATTGATCGATTGATTGGTCGGCCATCGATCGGGCGATTTCGCAATCTCTCAATGCCATCTCCACTCGAAAATCACTGATCTCCAACGACCTATTTCTTGTCCTCGACAACCTCAGCGTCGATGACGTCATCAGCCTTGCCGTTGCCGCCGGCCGGCCCGTGCTCGTGCCCGCCGCCCGGCTGGCCGCCGCCGGCTGCGCCCGCGTTCTTGTAGAGCGCTTCAGCCGCTTTCTCTTGCGCCTTGGTGAGCGCCTCGAGCGTCCGAGTGATCGCTTTCGCGTCGTTCGCTTCGATCGCCTTCTTGACGTCGTTGGTCGCCGACTCGATCGCCATCCGATCCGACGCGTCGAGCTTGTCGCCCGACTCCTTCATGAACTTCTCGGCAACGTAGACGGCCTGATCGGCTCGGTTGCGCGTCTCGACCTCTTCCTTGCGCTCCTTGTCCTCGGCCGAATGCGACTCGGCGTCCTTCATCATCCGGTCGACCTCGTCCTTGCTGAGGCCGCTCGACGCGGTGATCGTGATCTTCTGCTCCTTGCCCGTGCCTTTGTCCTTGGCCTGGACGTTGACGATGCCGTTGGCATCGATGTCGAAGGTCACTTCAATCTGCGGCACGCCGCGCGGCGCGGGCGGAATCCCATCGAGATGGAACTTGCCCAGCGTGCGGTTGTCGCGCGCCATCGGCCGCTCGCCCTGGAGCACGTGCACTTCAACGCTGGTCTGGCTGTCGGCCGCCGTCGAGAAGACGTCGGTCTTCTTCGTCGGGATCGTCGTGTTGCGCTGAATCAGCGTCGTCATCACTCCACCCATCGTCTCGATGCCGAGCGAGAGCGGCGTGACGTCGAGGAGCAACAGGTCCTTCACTTCACCGGAGAGCACGCCGGCCTGAACCGCCGCGCCAATCGCGACGACCTCGTCCGGGTTCACGCCCTTGTGCGGCTCTTTGCCAAAGAGCTCCTTGACGATCTGCTGGACGCGCGGAATGCGCGTCGAGCCGCCCACGAGCACGACCTCGTCGATGTCCTTGGTCGACACGCCCGCGTCGGACAGCGCCTGCTTGCAAGGCCCGACGCTCTTCTGCAGCAAGTCATCGACGAGCGATTCGAACTTCGCCCGCGTGAGCTTCATCGCCAGGTGCTTCGGTCCCGTCTGATCGGCCGAGATGAACGGCAGGTTGATTTCCGTCTCCATCACGGTCGAGAGCTCCATCTTGGCCTTCTCCGCCGCTTCCTTGAGACGCTGCAGCGCCATCCGGTCTTTCGAGAGATCGATGCCTTCCTGCTTTCTGAACTCGCTCACGATCCAATCGATGACCCGCTGATCGAGGTTGTCACCGCCAAGGTGCGTGTCGCCGTTGGTCGCCTTCACTTCGACCACGCCCTCGCCCACCTCGAGGATCGAGATGTCGAACGTGCCGCCGCCAAAGTCGTAGACGGCGATCGTTTCGTCCTTCTTCTTGTCGAGCCCGTAGGCCAGCGCGGCCGCCGTCGGCTCGTTGACGATGCGGAGCACTTCGAGACCGGCGATTTTGCCGGCGTCCTTCGTCGCCTGGCGCTGCGCGTCGTTGAAATACGCGGGCACCGTGATGACGGCCTTCGTCACCGGCTGACCGAGGTAGTCCTCCGCGGCCTGCTTCAGCTTCTGCAGAATCATCGCGGACACTTCGGGCGGCGAATACTTCTTGGCTTGTCCGTCGGGTGAGACCTCGACGGCCACACGGTCGCCGTCGCGCACGACGCGATACGGCACCATCTTCATCTCTTCGGAAACTTCGTCGAACCGCCGGCCCATGAACCGCTTGATCGAGAACACGGTGTTCTCGGGGTTCGTCACGGCCTGTCGCTTCGCGACCTGCCCGACCAGCCGCTCGCCTGTCTTGGTGAACCCGACGACCGACGGCGTCAGCCGGCTGCCTTCCGGGTTGGTAATGACCACCGGCTCGCCACCTTCCATGACGGCGACGACCGAGTTCGTGGTGCCCAGGTCGATCCCAATAATCTTGCTCATTGCACGCTCCCCTTGCCCCGTAGGGTCGAAATCTTGAGTC
Organism: uncultured Solibacteraceae bacterium; assembly: GCA_964419785.1. GTDB lineage: Bacteria > Acidobacteriota > Vicinamibacteria > Vicinamibacterales > SCN-69-37 > DATEGZ01. The sequence continues at coordinate 5,845 of CAYQRM010000298.1, forward strand.
CTCAAGATTATAGAAATCTTAGCAGGACATTGTCAATTAGGATGCTCCCTTCAGGCTAAAGGTTTCACCCAGATAATGCCGGGAAAACGAGGAATTCCTGGGCCGGGACGCCCTTGGCGGTATGATGAATCGCCAGCCAGAAAAGGGTCGTCATGACCTCGCACGAACACCGCCCAGCCGCGCTCAATTGGCTCGTCCGCCTCGGCGTCTCGATCACGGTCGGCGCGGCCGCGTTTGCCGGACCCTGGTCGATGGTAGTTGCGCGCGCGCAGGAAGCGGCCCAGGTCGCTTCCCCACCGGACGTGGCCAAAGATGACGTGCCCGCGCACCTCGCCGTCGTCGACGGCGCGGTGACGCTCGAGCGCGATGGGCAGGCGCGCACGGCCGACATCAACACTGTGCTTCTCGAGGGCGATCGGCTGCGCGCGGATCGTGGACGCGCCGAGATTCTGTTCGGTGACGGCAGCGCCCTCGACCTCGACGAGTTCACCAGCGTGGACTTGCTCTCGGCTTCGCTCGTGCGGCTGCGCAGCGGCCAGCTGCGCATCGCGATTACGCGGCTGAGCAACGACGTGAGCTATCGCATCGACGCGGCCGGATCGTCCGTCGAGATTCATAGCGCGGTCGATTGCCGGGTCACGCTGACCGACCAGCATTCGGCGCTCGAGGTCATCCTCTCGGTATTCCGCGGCACGGCCGAACTCTCAAACACGCACGGACGATCGGTCGTCCGCGCGGGCGCTCAGGCGTCTGCCGTCGACGACACCGCGCCCTCGACGGCGTCAGCATTCAACGTGAGCGGCGACGAATTCGACCGGTGGGTCGAGGACCAGCATCAAGCGCGCGTCGGCTCGACCTCGACGCAGTATCTGCCCGAAGAAGTCCGACCGTACAGCGGCGTGCTCGACAACTACGGCACTTGGGACAGCGACCCCACGTACGGCTCGGTGTGGTATCCGCAAGTCAGCTCGGACTGGCAGCCGTACAGCGACGGCTACTATTCGTACATTCCCGTGTACGGATGGTGCTGGATCGGCGCGACGCCCTGGGCGTGGCCGACGCAGCACTACGGCCATTGGGGTCAGTCGTCGGGCCGCTGGTTCTGGAAACCGGACCGACGCTGGTCGCCGGCGGCTGCGGTCAACGGCGCACATCCTTCGATACCCATCGCCACGCCTCGCCTGGCACGCTCAGCGTCGATGCCGCTCCGTTCGCCGACGAACATGCGCGTGGCTGTGGCCGTCTCGCAAATCGACCCGGCGGCAGCCGCATCACGGCCCGTACCGCGCGGCGCCGCGCTGGGATCACCGACGAGGACAACGGTCAGCCCTGGTGGGTCACTGCCAGCGAGGCCACTCGCGAGTCCCGGCCGCGCCGAGTTCGGCGAGCGTTCGTGGTTGCCGCCACGCCCATCGGCGAGTCCGATGACACCAGCGAGAATGCCGAGCCGAACACTCGAGCCCGCGGGTCGGCCTCCACAGGCCGTCGGTCTGCCGGCTCGATCGCCCGAGGGGCGTCCCCAGCCTGCGCAAACGTCCCAACCCTCGCGCACCGTTGGCGCACCGGCACGCGCCGGCGGCCCAGGCGCCGATCCGCCCGCCCATGGACCAACCGCGACCTTCGGGCGCACGACCGCCCCGCCGTCTTCCGGCGGACGGGGGCGGATGTAGAAAGAAAGTCGAGAAGTCGAGAAGTCGAGAAGTCGGGAAGTCGAAAAGTCGAAAAGCAGAGCCGTCGATAAGTTGGACGCGGGGAGTACACTCTCTTCTATGCGTCGGCTTCGGTTTTCGAGTCGTCTCGTTCGCAGCTTCGGACTCATCGCGCTGTTCCTCGCCGCGGCGCTGCTCGGCACCGCGAGCGGCGTCCTGTTTGCGTTTGCCGGCGACCTGCCCGAAATCTCGGCGCTCGACGACTATACGCCGGCGACGATCACCAAGGTCCTCGGACGCGACGGATCGGTCGTGGGCGAATTCGCGACCGAGCGGCGACAGGTCGTCACCTACGATCAGATTCCCGCCAACCTGCGCAACGCGCTCGTCTCGGCCGAGGATGCGGACTTCTTCAGGCACGGCGGCATCGACGTGTGGCGCATCTTCGCGACGGCCGCCAAACGGGCGGTGGGACTGCAGCGCTCGGGCGGCGCGAGCACGATCACCCAGCAGCTCACGCGCAAGCTCTTCCTCACCGACGAGCAGACGCTCGAGCGAAAAATCAAGGAATGGATCCTGGCGGTGCAGATCGAGAAGCGGTACACGAAGCAGGAAATCTTCACGATGTACTGCAACAAGATGTACTGGGGCCACGGCGCGTACGGCGTCGAGGCCGCGTCGGAGCTGTACTTCTCAAAGCACGTCGGCGAGCTCACGCTTGGCGAAGCCGCGATGATTGCGGGCATTCACCAGGGCAACGTGCGCGAGAGCCCGTACGTGAACATGAAGGCGGCCGTGACGCGCCGCAACTACACGCTCGATCGCATGGCCGCCAACGGCTACATCAAGCAGTCAGAAGCCGACGCGATCAAAAAGCAGCCGATCATCGTCCACGGTGAGCCGAATCAAGCGCCGTCGATCGCGCCCTATTTCGTCGAGACCGTGCGGCAGCATCTCGAAGACGCGTACGGCTCGAAAGCGGTCTACGAAAGCGGCCTCGTCGTGAAGACGGGCCTCGATCCGCAGCTGCAACGCTGGGCCAACACCGCCCTCGACGCCGGGCTGCGGCGGCTCGACAAACTGAAGGGATATCGCAAGCCCACGCTGAACGTTCTCGCCGAAAATCACCCGGTCGACAGCTACAAGCTGCCGCAGTGGATGCGCGAGCCTGAGGAAGGCGATCACGCGAAGGCAATCGTCACGGAGATCAAGTCCGGAGTGATTCACGTGCGCGTCGGCCGCTGGCATGCGGCGATCGACAAGCCCGGCTACTCCTGGACGAACAAGAAGATCGACGACATCGCCAAAGTCGGCGACGTCGTCGACGTCAAAGTCGGCAAGATGAACACGAAAGATGCGACCTTCGCGGCCGATTTGGATCAGACGCCGCTGCTCGAAGGCGCGGTCGTCGCACTCGATAATCACACGGGCCAGGTGCTCGCGATGGTCGGCGGCCAGAGCTTCGAGAGAAGTCAGTTCAACCGCGCGATCCAAGCGCAGCGGCAGGTGGGGTCCCTCTTCAAGCCGTTCGTCTACACGGCGGCGATCGATCGCGGGTACACGACGACGAGTGAGCTCATCGACGAGCCAGTGAGCTTCAACGTTGGGCCAAACCAGCCGCTCTACGAGCCGAAGAATTTCGATCGGCAGTTCCAGGGTCCCGTGTCGCTGCGGTGGGCGCTGGAAGACTCCCGCAACGTCCCGACCATCCGGCTGATGGACGCGCTGCGGCCCGAGCAGGTCATCCCGTACGCGCGCGCGATGGGCATCACGACGCCGATTCCGCCGTACCTTTCCACCGCGATCGGATCCGCGGAAGGCACGCTGATCGAGTTCACCTCGGCATTCTCGACCTTCCCGAACCAGGGCGTGCGCATGGCGCCGCAGATGGTGCTCGACGTCACCGATCGTGACGGCAACCTGCTCGAACAGCATCGCATCGAGCCGCACGAGTCGCTCCGCGCCGACACGGCCTACATCATGACGAACCTGCTGCAGGGCGTCATTCGCGAGGGGACGGGCATCAGAGCCAAGCCGATGCAAGCGGATTGGCCGCTCGGCGGCAAGACCGGGACGACCGACGATGCCACGGATGCGTGGTTCATCGGCTTCGATCCGGACATCACGATTGGCGTGTGGGTCGGGTACGACCTGAAGAAATCACTCGGCGCGAACGCACAGGGCGCCGACATCGCGCTGCCGATCTGGATGGACATCATGAAGCCGTACATCGCGCGCCGGAAGAGCGAGGTCGCCGACAAGCCCGACTTCACCAAGCCGAACAACGTCGTCCTGGTGATGACCGACAAGGGGCAGGAAGTGTTTATCGCGGGGACCGAGCCGGGCAAGAGCTACTGACGAGAAAAGGTATCCCTTTCGCTAGTCGACGTCGTCGCCCGAGCCGCTTTCCAGTTTCCCCAGCGCCTTCTTCATCAAGTACGCCTTGATGAATTCGTCGAGATCGCCGTCGAGCACGCGGTTGACGTCGCCGACCTGCAACTTCGTGCGGTGATCCTTGATCATCTGATACGGCTGCAGGACGTAGCTGCGGATCTGGCTGCCGAACGCGATGCCCTTCTTCTCACCACCGAGCTCATCGAGCCTCGCTTGCTGTTCTTTTTGCTTCAGATCGTAGAGCCGCGCCTTCAGCACCTTCATCGCCGACGCGCGATTCTTGTGCTGCGACCGCTCGTTCTGACATGAGACGACGATTCCTGTGGGGAGGTGGGTGATGCGAACGGCGGAGTCGGTCACGTTGACGTGCTGGCCGCCGGCACCGCTCGATCGAAACGTGTCGATGCGGATGTCCTTGTCTTCGATGTCGACGTCGATGTCATCGTCGAGCTCGGGCCACACGTAGACGGACGCAAACGAGGTGTGACGCCGGGCCGCTTGATCGAAGGGCGAGATGCGGACGAGCCGGTGCACGCCGGCCTCGGCCGAGAGCAGCCCGAACGCGTATTCGCCTGACACCGTGAACGTCACGCTCTTGATGCCGGCTTCGTCGCCGGGCTGCATGTCGATGATGTCGCGCTTGAATCCGCGCCGCTCCGTCCAGCGCAGATACATGCGCATCAGCATCTCGGCCCAATCCTGCGACTCGGTGCCGCCGGCGCCGGGATGAATCGTCACGATCGCGTTCTTTCCGTCGAGCTCGCCCGAGAGCATCGTGCGGATCTCGCCGGCCTGCACGTCGCGCGAGAACGTCTCGAGGCTGCGCGAGAGATCGGCGCCGACATCCTCGCCCTGCTTCGCCCAGTCGAACAGCACACCAAGGTCCTCGGCTCCCTTGCGAAGCCCGACGGCCAGTGTCCTGTCGTCTTCGAGCCGGCGGCGCCGCTGAAGGACTTTCTGCGCGGTGGCTTGATCTTTCCAGAAGTCAGGTGCGGAGACCTGCGTTTCGAGATCGGTGAGGTCGCGCGTCAGCCGCGCTTCGTCAAAGGCCCCTCCGAAGCTCGGTGGCCCTTGCGGTCAGCTCATCAAAGAATCGGACTTGTTCGTCGAAGGTCACTTCTCACTCCAAGCAACTTGTCAGGCACCGGGCAGCCTTCTACCTGGTGCCGGACATGACGGCGCTGAGAATCACGAGCGCCGTGATCCCGAGCGCTGCCCACGCCACCACGTCGCCAATCAGACTATAGATCGTCCGTCCTTCGAGCAAGCGGACGTCGACGGTGACCTCGCGCGGCTCGAAGAGCGGCGTTTGCGCGAGCACGCGCCCGTACGGATCGACTGCGCCGCTGATGCCCGTGTTCGCGGCGCGCACGACGTAGCGGCCTTCTTCCACCGCGCGAATCGCCCCCTGATCGAAATGTTGATACGGCGCGGAGGAGCGGCCGAACCAGGCGTCGTTGGTGATCGTCGACAGGAGATCCGCGCCGCGGAGCACGAACTCGCGATCGATCCACGTGTAAATCGACTCGTAGCAGATCGCGACGCCGACCTTCACGCCGTCGGCGTCGAGCACCGTCGGATCGGTGCCCGCCGTGAAGTCGCTGACCGACTGCACCAGTGGGCCGACGAAAAACAGGAGCCGCTTGAACGGCACGAACTCGCCGAACGGCACCAGCCGCATCTTGCGGTACGTGCCATGCGACTTGCCGTCGCGGCCGACGACGACGGCCGTGTTGAAGATCCGCTCGCCTTTCCCTCCGGGGCCGTACTCAAATTCGTCCGTGCCAATGATGAACGCCGTGTGCGATTGCGCGGCCAAGCGCCGGACCGGTTCGGCCAGCGGGCCCTCGGCGTCAAAGTAGAACGGCGTCGACGATTCAGGCCACACGACGAGCACCGCGCCGGCATCGATCGCTTGCTGACTCAAGGTGAGATATCGATTGAGGATCGCGTCACGCGACCCGGCATCCCACTTCTCGAGCAGATCGATGCTGCCCTGCACGAGTCCGACGCGAACGACTTGACCGCTCCGCGTGAGCTCGCCGTCCGCGAGGCGCAGCGCGCCGCCCGCGGCGACGATAACGAGCAACACGCCGACGAGCACGGCGCCAACCACGTGCGCTCGTCGTCGGCTGAGCGCGAGCGCGGCCGCCGCCGCCGACACGAGCGCGACAAGGGCCGAGATGCCGTAGATGCCCGTGACGCTCGCGAGCTGCACGATCGGCAGCACGCGCGCTTGTGACGCACCGAGCATCCCCCACGGGAAACCGCCCGCGTTCGTCGATCGAATCCATTCGCTCGCGACCCACGAAACCGGCGCCAGCCAGACGCCCGCGACGCCGAAGCGCCGCACGGCGAACCCGAGGAATACCCCGAACAGCCCAACGTAGATCGCGAGATACGCCCACATCAGGACGCCGACGAGGAACGCGACCCAGCCCGGCAAGCCGCCGTAGGCCGCCATCGTCCCGACGACCCAATACAACATGCCGGCGAACCAGACGAAGCCCGTCGTGACCGCCAGGAGAAATTGACGACGAAGCTGACGCGCGCCGGATGCGCCGACGAGGACGATTGCAACGATGAGCGGCGAGAGCGCAATCCAGGCGAACGCCGGATGTCCGAACTTCGGAAAGCTGGCGGCCAGAAGGACGCCAGAGAGGATGGCTAGCGCGAAACTAACGGCGTATACCCGTCCTTCTTGAGACGGTTGGCCATCTTGTCGGCGTCGGCCTTATTCGTGAACGGCCCCACGCGCACTTTGAACAGCGTCGCCGACTGGACCGAGTAGGCCGTGTAGCCCTTGCCTTTCAATTCCTTGATGAACGAGTCCGCGGCGCCTTTGGTGCTGAAGGCGTTGAGCTGGACGATCCAGCCGGATTCGGCCGCGGGCGGTATCTGCTTAGACGTCGAGGGCGATGCCGCCGGCGCCGATGTGGGCGTCGGTGTCGCCGCAGGCTTCGCAGGCGTCGGCGCCGGTTTGGCGGGCGTTGGCGTCGACTTCGGCGTCGCTTTCGCCGCGTTCGGATCGCTAGCCATCGCGCTCAGATCGGTTTTCTTTCCTGAATCGGCCGGAAGCTCGGGTGGCGGCTGCGGAGGCTCGACGGGCTTGGCTTCGCCCGACGCCGTCGCGGCGGCTGCACCTGCCGCCGCGCCGACGACCGCAGCCCCCGCCGCCGCGCCGGTCGACGGCGTGCTCTGCAGCTTCTGGTGATAGTCGAGGTCAGCCGGCTTGACGTTGGATGGCGGGGTGCTGGCAGACGCCGTCGTATCGCTCGGGGCGCCGAGATCCGCGGCGGTGGCCGCCGAGCGCACGCCTCGGCCAACCGACACGCCCAGCAGAAAAATCGATACCGCCAACACGACGGCGGCCATGAAGAGAAACACCAGCTGCTTTCCGGTCAGCTGGATTTCATGGAAACCCTGATCGCTCATGCGGACGCCTGAATGTTAGCACCGATCTTCTTCAGCAGCGCCTTCGCATCGGCCGAATTCGGGTCCAGCGTGAGCGCGCGGTCGACCTCGCGGCGCGCGGCGTCCTTGTCGCCCGAATCGAGCAGCGCGCTGGCGAGCGCAACCCGCGCTTCCGCGGAATCGCGGCACCAGATCGCCACTTTGAATTCGTCGATCGCCTCGTTGAGCCGGCCGCCGCGCTGGTAGATCTTGCCGAGCAGGACGTGCGGCACGTCCTCGTACGGCGCCAGGTAGACCGCGCGCCGCAGCTCGCTCGTCGCCTCCCGGTCGCGCTGCGCGTTGAAGAAGCTCCGTCCCTGCTCGAGGTGAAAAGTCGCCGTCTCCTGTTGGTCGCGCTGCGCTGGATTCGCGAGCGCGACGTCCAAGCGCGAAGCGGGCGGTATGTCGAGATCCGTCCGCAGACGCTCGAGGCCAGGCGGAATTCGCGTCGACACGGTCAGCAGTGAGCTGTCGGGCCGCGTGCCGAGCTGCTTGGCCAGATCGAGCTCGCGCTGCGCTTCCACGGTCTTGCCGGCCGACGCGAGCACGGCGCTCATCACGAGGTGCGCGTCGCCGTTGGCCGCGTCGAATCGTACGGCCTCACGCAAGTCGTTCACCGCGCCGGGCGGATCCTGCGCGAGGGCCTTCGCGTACCCCAGGTTGAACAAGTAGTCCGTGTTCGACGGCTCGGCGCTGACCGCGCGCGAAAAATATGGAACCGCGGCCACCGGCGCCGGCGGCGCGCGCCGCAGCTCGACAATGCCGAGCGCGTTCTGGAGCACCGGCGAGGGCTTCTCGCGATCGAGCGCCGTGAGCTGCTCGGTGGCGCCTTCGAGCCGATTCAGGTCGATGAGCGAAAGCGCTGTCAGAAATCGCGCCTTGCGTGAGAGCGTCGAGTCCTTCGCGACGCCGTTGGCGACCGAGAGCGCCTTCTCGTTCTGCCCTTGCGCCGAGTAGACGCTCCAGAGCGCGACGAGCAGCCTCGCGTCGTGCGGCGCCTGCTTCAGCGCGCTTTCGAGAAACTTCTGCTGTCCTGCGGGTGTCGGCGCGACAAGGCCCTTCACGTAGTCCTCGAACACCGGAAGCGGCATCGCCGGATCGGTTCGCGCGGCGGGCTGTCCCAACGGCCCGGCCGTCTTCGCGAGATCCGCGGCGGTCCGGTCGAAGAGTGCGTAAATTTCGGACAGCGCGCCGGTTTCCGTGACATCTGGCGCCGCCGTGCCCGGCCCGAGCCGGAGCAGCCGCGTGCGGACGGTCAGCTGATCGCCCAGCCGCACATCGCCGTAGACGATCGCGGAAGCGCCCACCAGCTCGCCCACGCGGATCATCGTCGCGCGCGTGAGCGTCGGCGACATCGGCAGCTGCAGACGATCGAACGCGACGTTGGATTCATCGCGCGAGACGACGGGCACTCCGAGCCGATCGAAATCGTCGAGGAGCAGCAGCCGGGCCGCCTCGCCGACCCAGAGCGACGCGCCCGGCCCACCGGCGGCCCGGGCTTCGACCTCGACCGCGAACGGCATCACGAGCACGCGCGTGCTCGACGCAGGCTGCGCCAGCGCGAGACTGGACCAGAGGACCGAGCCGATGAGCGCGAGAACGACCGAACGCACGTCTCTGCAGGTCAAGACGTCGCTCAGGCCGCCATGGCCGGATCTGACGCGGCCTGTGTGCTGACGAGCTCGAGGGCGATCACGCACGGGCCCTCGGCGATCGCGTGACAGGACTCGACGCGCCCGGTGGCGGGCATGCCGAATGCCGCGAGCGTCGTGACCGCGACCCCGCGATAGAACCCGCAGAGCGCCATCCGCTGCTCTTCGCGCACATCGCAGAACAACGACGCCTTGATGGACAGGCGCGCTTCGCGCCGCCGCACGCGCGACGACGCCTTGGTCGCACTGAAGATCGAACGGGCAATGCCCTTCGCGACGCCGAGCGCCGCGCGCACGCGGAGCGGCCGGGGCAGCGACAGGATGAACCGGCGCTTGACGCCCGACAGCGACGCGATGCTCCACTCGGCGGCCAGCTCGCCGGCGCGAGCGACGACGCGATCGTAGGCCTCCCCCTCGGTGCGGAGAAACCCGATGACCGCGATCATCGGCGACAGGCCGATATTGCCGTCGCGGAGCCCTTCGGAATGGAGCCAGTGCTCGTAGAACTCCATCCGCTGAGGAAGCTGATCGAGGATCGCCTGATGCAGGCAGGCCGCCAGCAAGCGGCCGACGCGGGCCTCTGTCATCATGGCCGGGTCATGCTGAACCCGAGGCCGTCGGCGGCGATCCTCGCCGGGGGCCACGCCCGCCGATTTGGCGGACGCGACAAGAGCCGCCTTGTCATCGAGGGCCGCGCCATCGTCGTGCGACAGATGGAGGTTCTGCAACGGATCGCGCACCCTATCTATATCGTCGGACCGCATGCCGATCTGTATGCGGACGTTGGCGTGCCCGTCTATGCGGACCTCTTGCCCGGCTACGGCGCGATCGGCGGCCTCCACACCGCGCTCGAAGTGGCGGACACGGACCGGGTTGTGGTCGTCGGGTGTGACCTCCCGTTTCTCGACGCGGGACTCCTCGGCCACCTCCACGCCCGCGCCGCCGGTCACGACGCCGCGTGGGTCTCTAGCGCGCGCGGCCCGGAACCGCTCGTCGCCTGCTATGCTCGCCGCGTTCGCACGGTCGTGCTCGATCGGCTGCGTGGTGAGGCGCTCAAGCTCGCGGACCTGGGCGGCGTGCTCGACGTCGCGCTGGTGAGCGAGGAGGACGTGGCGCGATTCGGGCCGATCTGGCGGCTGCTCGCCAACGTCAATACGCCGGACGACTTCGCCCGGATAGAATCGTCGCGATGATTCTTCCCGTGCATGCGCTCATCCGGGCGCGAATTCAAGAAGGACTCACGCGCGCGTTTGGGCTCGCGCCGGCCGATCAGCCGGCCATCGTCCTCGAAACGCCGCCACGCCGCGCGTTCGGCGACGTCGCCGTGCCCGTGGCGTTCGAACTGGCGCGCCGGCTGAAGAAGGCGCCGCGCGTGCTGGCGCAGGAACTTCAGGCCGCCGTCGGCGCAATCGACGGCGTCACGCGGATTGACGCCGCGCCCAACGGCTATTTGAACCTGTTTCTCGATCGCGCGGCGTACGTGCGCACGTGGCTCGTCCCCGCGCCTGCGCCGTCGGGTCCTCTCTCCACGGACAAGGTCATCGTCGAGCACACGGCCATCAATCCGAACAAAGCGGCGCACATCGGGCATCTGCGCAACGCGACGCTCGGCGACACGCTCGTTCGCCTGCTGAAATTTCAAGGACACCCGGTCGAGGTGCAGAACTATATCGACGACACGGGCGTCCAGGTGGCGGACGTTGTCGTCGGTTTCACCGAGCTCGAGGGCCGGTCGCTCGACGCGGTGCAGGCGATCGCAAACGATCCGGGCAGCCGCTTCGACTACTACTGCTGGGACCTGTATGCGCGCGTGACCGAGTGGTACGAGGCCGACAGGGGCCGCCTCGAGATTCGGGCGCGCGCGCTCCACGCGATCGAAGAAGGCGGCAACGAGATTGCCGACATGGGCGCGTTCATCGCCGATCGCATCGTCCGCACCCACTTGCGCACGATGGCGCGAATGAACGTCGACTACGACCTGCTCACCTGGGAAGGCGACATCCTGCGCCTGCATTTCTGGGCGACGGCGTTCGACGATCTCAAGGCGCGCAACGCCGTGTTCCTCCAGACCGAGGGCAAGCTCAAAGGTTGCTGGGTCATGCCGATCGAAGACGGCGGCCCCGCCGATCCCGAAGCGGCCGACGATGCCGAGCAGCGAGAGAAGGTCATCGTGCGTTCGAACGGTACGGTGACGTACGTCGGCAAGGACATCGCGAATCAGTTCTGGAAGTTCGGCCTGCTCGGACGCGACTTCTACTATCGCGTGTTCGAGAAGCGCGACGGCCGTCCGCTGTGGGCGACGACGTCACAGCCTGGCCAGGCGCAAGGCGTCCCGAAATTCGGACGCGCGCGCGCCGTCTACAACGTGATCGATTCGCGGCAGTCCTACCTGCAACAGCTGCTCAAGCAAGCGCTCGCGACGATGGGCTTCAGGGAACAGGCGGAGCGCTCGACGCATTTTTCGTACGATATGGTCGCGCTCTCGCACGCGACCGCGAAGACGCTCGGCTACGACGATGCCGAAAGTCAGGGCAAAGCGTTCGTCGAAGTGTCGGGGCGGAAAGGGCTCGGCGTCAAAGCCGACGACCTCCTGGACCGTCTCATCGAAACGGCCGAGCGCGAGGTGGCATCGCGCAATCCCGAAACGTCAGCGGCGGATCGGCGCCGGACGGCCGAGATCATCGCCGTCGCCGCGGTGCGGTACTTTTTGATCAAGTTCACGCGCGGCAAGGTGATCGCATTCGACATCGATGAGGCGTTGAGCTTCGAGGGCGAGACCGGCCCGTATCTGCAGTATGCCGCCGTGCGCGCGGCGAACATTCTCGCGAAGCTCGAGGAGCGCGACGGCGTCAACGCGGCAGCGGTCGTCGCACGGCTGACGTCGCTTCCGGCTGACGCGCTCGGGGCCGGCGACGAAGGCGACGAGCTCTGGGGGATCGTGCTCGAAGCCTCGCGGCTCGACGAGATCGCCGACGTGTCGGTGCGATCGCTCGAGCTGTCCGTGCTCGCGAAATACGCGTTCGGCCTCGCGCAGGCCTTCAACGCGTTCTACCACCGCCAGCCGATCCTCAAAGAAGATCGCGAGGACGTGCGCTTCTGGCGGGCCGCAGCGGTCGTCTACGTGCGCTCGCAGCTGACGAGAGCCCTCGAGCTCATGGGCTGCGAGGTGCCAGGCAGGATGTGACCCGGTTTACACTCGTTGTGTGAAACCGATTATTGGCGTCGCGTGGCCGAAGGCCGATTACGTGAGCTCGCTCGAGCGAGCGGGCGCGGACGTGCGCGTCTTGACACCGGAGCGCGACGCGCTGCCCGGCGCGCTACGCGAGTGCGACGGCCTGCTGCTCACCGGCGGCGCAGACGTCGATCCCGTCGAGTACGGCGAAGCCGACCGTCATCCGACCGTCGAGCTCGATCTCGAGCGCGATGCGTACGAGCTCGCGCTCGCGCGTCAGGCGCTCGCCGAAGACCTGCCGCTCTTGGCGATCTGTCGAGGTGCGCAAGTGCTGAACGTCGCCGGCGGCGGCACGCTGATTCAGGATCTTCCGACCGCGCAGCCGAGCGAGCTGGCGCATCAGGTCGCACAGAAGGATGCGATCGCGCACGACGTGCGCATCGCGCCCAACACGTGCCTGTCGGTGCTGCTGGCGCCGCAACTCCACGAGGGACTCGTGGCGGTCAACAGCCGACATCATCAATCCGTCAAGGACGCCGCGCCCGGCTTCATCGTCTCCGCCACCGCGCCTGACGGGGTCGTCGAAGCCATCGAAAAGCCGGACGCCGACTTCTGCGTCGGCGTCCAGTGGCATCCGGAAAACTTCTGGCAGACCGGACAATTCAAGACGCTCTTCACCGGGCTGGTGGACGCGGCACGGAAGCGGCATCGAACGTCGCCACCACTTCGACGTGGGCCGTATTCGGGAAGAGATCGAACGCGTCGATCGACGTCATCGCGTAGCCAGCCTCGGCAAGGCGCTTCGCATCGCGCGCGAGCGTCGGGGGATCGCAGGACACGTAGGTGATGCGGGGCGGCGCCCAGGCAATGACGCCGCTGAGCGCGTCTGACGCCACGCCCGTCCGCGGCGGATCGAGCACCACCGTATCGGGCGGCGGATCGAGCGGCATCGCCGCCGCCTCTTCGACCGGGGCGCGCATCGCCCGCAACGTCTTGGGCCAGGGCGCGACGTTGGTCGCGAGATCATCGGCCGCGGCGCGATCGCCCTCGATCGCCAGTCCGCGACGTCCGGTCGCCGCGAGTGCGACGGCGAACAACCCGACGCCGGCGTAGAGATCGACAAAGCGCTCGCCCGTCGCGGCATCAAGGACCCGTCGCACCAGCTCGCCGGTGAGAAACCGGTTCCCCTGAAAAAATGACGCCGGGTGTCTTTTCCACGTCGTCGACGCCTCGATCGGCGACTCCGCGCCGAAAAGATCCGCGGCCCGATCGGTGATCGATGGATCGCCGGCGAGCGTCACGAACTGACCGTGACGTCCGGTCGTGAGGCCCGTCGTGCCGGCGGGCAAGGGCGTGCGTCCAGCCAGATCATCGAGTCGTGCGCCGTCTCGCGGCTCGACGTGAATCACTCGATTGGTCGCCGCGACGTTTTCCGACAGCACGAACGCCTCGCACTCAGCGAGACGCGCGTCGAGCGTCCCGAGCGTGGCCTCGATCGCGGCGATCGATTCGGGCAAGAGCTGACCGCCGGGACCGGCGTCGCAGAGCGTGTGCGAGCCTTCGCGAAAAAATCCGGCGCGACGCTGACGCACGTGGAGCCGCGCTCGCACGCGATAGCCGCGCTCCCGAGACGCGCGCACCGCGACGGGTGCATCGAGCGGCGCGCGCGCGATGCGGCGGAACGCATCGGTAATGATGTCGCCTTTCAGTTGCTGCTGGCGCTCGTAGCGAATGTGCGCGTAGTCCGCGCCGCCGCAAGCCGGATCGCCGGGCGGCTCGCGTCGATCGGGGCTCGCCTCGAGAATCTCGATGACGCGCGCGAACGTGACGTCGCGTGTGGCGCGCTCGACCTGGACGCGCACGCGCTCACCGGGAATCGCCCCCGAAACGAGCACGACGCGCCCGTCGTGCCGCGCGAGCATCCGGCCGCCGGCGACGGCCCGATCGATGGCGATCTCCAATGTCGAGGGCATTTGCCCAAACGACCTCCGTCCCCGAAATGCTTCAAACTGTGGAAAAATCCCCCGTCCCTACAACGTCGGCAATCCCCATCGATCTCGCAAGAGGCGATCGACGGTCGCGTCGATGGCTTGCTGCCAGCGATCGGCCGGGAGGCGATCGCGGAAGGCCGCCAGGTCCTGACGCGCCTCGCGCTCGAGCGCGGTCAGAAGGTCGGCCGGCGCCGATCGACGCGCGACGTCGCGAAGCTCGGCGTCGAGCGGACCCAGCTTCGCCGCGATCGCCTCGCGCGCGTCGCCGCGCGCTCTTTTCGCCGCGTCGCGCAGCGCCGTCAACTCGGTCAGAAGACCGCCGATGGATTCGCGGACGGCCTCAGGCACGTCGAGCCGCCCGGCGGCTCGGCTGAGCCGCTCGACCGCGCGATCGAGCTGCTTTGACAGCGACGGACGCTTCCGTTCGTCTTCCACGCCGTCACTCGCCGTCTCGTCCTTCGCTCCAGGCCGCGCGACCGCGCCGAGCCCCACGGCGCGCCGCCATCGATCGTAGACGTCGCGCACGTCCGCTTCGCAAAATTCGACACGGAGGGGCCGTGTCGCCTGTCCGGCGCGATGACGCTCGAGTTTCATGTCGATGCCGCGAAACACGACGCTGAGCGGAATGCCCTCCTCGGCCCAGCCGCGCACGATCTCGAACCCCGGTCCGACGATACGGACGAGATGGCCGGCGTTGCCGCGCGTCAGATAATCCTCAACCTGACGGCAGTACGCGCCCACGTCGATGGTCGCTTGATCATCCACGCGACAGCCGCTCCCACATGACCTCGCCGGCCACCAGCCGTTCGAGCCGGCCGTTCGACTCGACGAGCAGCGCGCCGTCCTCGTCGATGTCCTGCGCGAACCCGCGGCGCTCGGTGTGTTGATCGAGCCAGCGCACGCTCGCGCCACCGAGACCGGCGCGTCCCCATCGCCGCCACTCGTCGGACACCCAATTCACGTCGCCTTCCCGCAGCCGGTCGAACGTTTCGCGCAAGCGCGCCAGGATTTCCACGACGAGAGCGGCGCGATCGATCGGTCGTCCAAGCTCAGTCTCAAGCGACGTCGCGCGGTCGGCGATCTCCGGCGGATAGGCGACCTGCCGCAGGTTCACGCCGATGCCGACGACCACGCCTTCGACACTGGCTCCGGGCCCCGACGACTCGCACAGCAGTCCTCCAAGCTTCCGCCACGGACGGCCGCTGACCAGATCGTTCGGCCACTTCAGCTCGACCGGTAAGCCGCTCGTCGTCGTGATGGCGTCGGCCGCCGCGACGCCCGCCGCGAGGGTCAAGAGCGACAGCGTACGCGCTGACTCGCCGGGCCTGACGATGACCGAGAGATACAGCCCCGCCCCTGCCGGCGAAAACCAGGTGTGACCGCGACGTCCGCGGCCGGCGTGCTGCACGTCGGCGAGCACCGAGGTGCCCTCCGGCGCTCCAGCCATACACAGCTTTAACGCGATGTCGTTGGTCGATTCGACTTCCGAGAAAAACCGGAGATGCGCAAAGCCGGCGAGACGCGGCTCGGCGGAGACGAGCGCGTGGATCAGGTCTGGGGGCAGCGCGTCGGACACGCCATCACGATACCTTAGACGGTTCATCAGGCAATGAGGCAATGAGGCGATGCGTGAATGGGCAATGTGCGAATGCCGGACGAGCACTCACCCATTGCCTCACGGCCTCATTGCCTCATTCAATTTCAAGTGAGATGTCGGCGGCGGGCGCCGAGTGCGTGATCGCGCCGACCGAGATGTCATCGGCGCCGAGATCGGCGAGCGCGTGCAGCCGGTCGAGCGTGACGCCGCCGGAGATTTCGACGCGCGCGCCGCGCGCGATCTGATGAATCGCGAGGCTCAGCTCGTCATCGTCGAGATTGTCGAGCATGATGACGTCGACGTTCGCGCGAAGCGCGGCGTCGACATCCTCGAGACTCTGCGCTTCGACCTCGATCGGCAACCGCGAGGCGGTCGCGCGCACACGCCGCACGGCTTCCTCGATGCCACCGGCGATTTGGATGTGATTGTCCTTGATCAATATCCCGTCGAAGAGACCGAGGCGATGGTTGACGCCGCCGCCGCAGCGAACGGCGTACTTGAGGAGCGGACGCATCGTCGGAATCGTCTTGCGCGTATCGAGCACGCGGACGCGGCCGCCCGCGGCCTCGACGTATCGCCGCGTTTCGGTCGCGACGCCCGACAGCCACTGAAGGAAATTCAGCGCCGTCCGCTCGCCGCCGAGTAGCGCGGCCGCCGGTCCGGTGACCTTGGCGATCAAATCGCCGTAGGCGCAGCGATCGCCGTCACGCACCACGTCGACGAACGCCGTGGCCGGGTCGAGCTGTCTGAACACTTCGCGCGCGACGTCGAGTCCGGCGACGACGCACGAGCTCTTGGCGAGGAGCTCGCCGGTGGCCGTCTCCCCCGCCGGCACGATCGCGCGCGTCGTCACGTCGCCAGCGCCGATGTCTTCGGAGAGCGCGTGGCGAACGAGGTCCCGATAGGCCTGCGGATCGAGCGGTTCAAGCATTGGCGGCCTGCGGGTCGATCGCGACGTCGAAGCGATCGGGAACGAATCGGACGTCGGCGGCGATGACGTTATTGCCGGCAAGCACGTCCCGGGAGATCACCGGCCAAAGCGGCTCGTGATCGGCGGGCAACGCGAGCGTCGCGCGGACGGCGACACCGAAGCCGAGGTTCTTCGACGATCGTTCGGCGCGAATCTTCGCCGTGATCTCCGAGGCCTGGCGCAAGGCGTCGGCATCGCGCGCGGCCTCGGCTGCGCTCGCGCGCGGCGACGGCCACGCCGATCGGTGAATCGAGCCCTCCTGCGACCAGGACCAGACTTCCTCGGTCACGAACGGCAGAAACGGCGCGAAGAGCTGCAGCACCACGGGCAGCGCCGTGAGGCACGCCTCGACCGCCGACGCCGCGGCGGCATCGGTTCCCGCGCGCCGGCGCTTCACGAGCTCGATGTAGTCGTCGCAGAGCCACCAGAAGAATTCCTCGGTCACACGCAGCGCCGACGCGTAGTCGTAGTTCTCGAAGTCCCGCGTCGCGCTCTCCGTGACTCGCGCGAGACGATCGAGCATGCCGCGATCGAGCGCTTCGGTGACGGCTCCGCGCGGCTCCACCTTCGACAGCACGAACTTCGACGCGTTGAGGATCTTGATGCCGAGCCGGCGACCGACTTTCATCTGGCCGGGCTCGAACGCCGTGTCGACGCCCGGACCGCCCTTCGCCGCCCAGTACCGGACGGCGTCAGAGCCGTGTTCCTCGAGCAGCGCCATCGGCGTCACGACGTTCCCTTTGGACTTCGACATCTTCTTGCGATCGGGATCGAGGACCCAGCCGGAGATGGCTGCGTGCCTCCACGGCAGCGCGTCCTCCGCGAGATGTACGCGGACGACCGTTGAGAACAGCCACGTGCGGATGATGTCGTGCGCCTGCGGTCTCAGTGCCATACCGCGCTCGGACGCCGGACGCGAGCGATTGCCAAACGTGAGGTCCCACAGCGCAGGATCCGTCTCCCACCCGCACACGATGAACGGCGAGAGCGAAGACGTTGCCCACGTGTCCATGATGTCGGGATCGCCGATGAAGCCGCCCGGCACGCCGCGCTGCTCCTGACGAAATCCTTCCGGCACGTCGGTCGACGGATCGATCGGCAGCCGCGGTTCCGGCGGCACCAGGCGCGCGGTGTAGTCGGTCGTTCCGTCCGGACGCACGCGGTACCACACGGGAAACGGCACGCCGAAGAAGCGCTGCCGGCTCACGCACCAATCACCGTTGAGACCGTTGACCCAGTTCTCGAAGCGCGCGCGCATGTGCGCGGGATGCCAGTCGATCTGGCGTCCGCGCTCGAGCAGCGCGTCGCGCAGCTCCATCGTCTTGAAGAACCACTGGCGGCTCGTTACGATCTCGAGCGGCCGATCGCCCTTCTCGTAGAACTTGACGTGATGATTGAGCGGCTTGGGATCGCCGACGAGATCGCCGCTCGAACGCAGCGCCTCCACAATCACAGGACGCGCCTTGACGGCCGACAGCCCGACGAGCGGATCGTAGGCGCGCTGCGCGCGAGCGGCATCGCGGGACGGCCACCCGTCGCCGCCCCACTCGACTCGACGCAGCGTGCCGTTGGCCTGGATGATCGCCCGCACCGGCAGCGAAAGCTCGCGCCACCACGTCACGTCAGTGATGTCGCCGAACGTGCAGATCATCGCGATCCCGGTCCCTTTTTCGGGATCCGCGAGCGGATGCGCCTTGACCGGGACAGCGACGTTGAAAAGCGGCGTCAGCACCTCACGACCAAAGAGCGGCTTGTAGCGCACATCATCGGGATGCGCCACAAGTGCGACGCACGCGGCAATCAGCTCCGGACGTGTCGTCTCGATCTCGACGTGGCCCGCGCCATCCGCGCGCGCGAATTTCACGCGGTGCATCGCGCCGGGCACCTCGCGATCCTCGAGCTCGGCCTGCGCGACGGCTGTGCGGAAATCGACGTCCCAGAGCGTCGGTGCTTCGAGTTGGTACGCGCGATGTCCCTCGAGCAGCCGTAGAAACGCGAGCTGCGAGACCCGCTGCGCGTGCTTGCCAATCGTGGCGTAGGTCAGGGACCAGTCGATCGAGAGCCCGAGATGGCGCCACAGCCGCTCGAACGCCTTCTCGTCCTCGACGGTCAGCCGCGCGCACAGCTCGACAAAATTCGGACGCGAGATCGAGAGCGGCGGCTTCGGCGGCTCGGCTGGTGGCGCGAACGCCGCGTCGTACGGCAGCGACGGATCGCAACGCACGCCGTAGTAGTTCTGGACGCGACGCTCGGTCGGCAGGCCGTTGTCGTCCCATCCCATCGGATAGAACACGGTCCGTCCGCGCATCCGCTGGTAGCGCGCGATGATGTCGGTGTGCGTGTAGGAAAAGACGTGGCCGACGTGGAGCGATCCGCTGACCGTCGGCGGGGGCGTGTCAATCGCGTACACGCGCTCGCGCGGCACCGAGCGATCGAACGCGTACGTGCGATCGCGCTCCCAACGCGTCTGCCACTTCTCTTCAAGCCGCTCCAGGGCGGGTTTCTCAGGGACCACGGGCGCGGGCATCAGGCTTCAGGGTACTGCAGTATCGCGGTAGATCGGAACCCCTGGAACCCGGGCGCTATTCGGGATTTGCCTTGATCCGTTCGATCTCTTCGCGAATCAGACGTTCAGCCGTTTCGAGCACGACCTGACGCACGGCCTCGCCGGTCATCTGGTTGAGAATGCGGCGAACGGCTTCTTCGATGACTTCCGTCGGAATCTCGGGCGGTGCGACCGACGCGGCCGCGGCCGGACGCGACTGCTCCGCGGCGAGCAGCGCCGAAAACGCGTTGGCGAGCGAGACCTTCGTGGGCGCGGGCGGCGGCGGCGCCGGGGCCGTCGCGGGACGCTGACCGGCGCCAAACTCCCAAATGGGCGCAGCCGGCAGCTCCAGTGTTTCCGTCGCCCCGGATCCATTCGTGGGCGCCGTCGTCATTGCCGCGTGATCAAACACCAGTCGCTCGACAGGGTCCTGTGGCATGGGTGAGACCGCCATTTGAGGCGCGCCGGCCGGCGCGTCCATCCGCAACACGGGCGACGCAGGCGCCGCGATCACCGCGGCCTCCATGCGCGCGACCGGCTCGGGTCGCGGCTCGGATTTCGACGCCACGACCACCGGTCCCGATCCCGCGAGCTTGTCCTTCTCCTTATCCTTGCCCGGCTTCTTTCGCCGGTCGCTCAAGAGCTCCTTGACGCGGCCAACCAGCTGCTCGGGCTCGAACGGCTTGACGAGCACGCCGTCGCAGCCGCTCGATCGCACGCGGCCCTCGTCGACCGGCTCGAACGCACCGGCCAGCAACAGCACCGGCGTGTCGCGCGTCGCCGCCGACTTCTTCAGGTGCGCCGCGATGCCGTAGCCGTCAATCTCCGCGACGCCTACGTCCGCGACGACGATGTCGGGGCGCTCGACCGAGATGAACTCAATCGCGCGCTTGCCGTCGGCGACCGCCACCACGCGCACATCCTCGTGCGCGAACGTCAGCTCGACCACCCGCTGGATGGTCACACTGTCGTCGGCGAGCAGCAATGTCTTCGCCATCGCGAATCAAACGGCCTCGGCGCGGGGCTGCACGCGCTCGTTGATGAAATCGATGATTTCCTGCATCGGGCTGCCCGGCAGGAAAATACCCGCGATGCCGAGCGCCTTGAGCTTCGGCACGTCCACGTCCGGGATGATCCCGCCGACGAGCACGATGACGTGCTCCAGCCCCTTCTCGTGCAGGAGCTGCATGAGCCTCGGCGCGATGTGCATGTGCGCGCCGCTCAGGATGGACAGGCCGATCACGTCGGCGTCCTCCTGGAGCGCGGCGGCCGCGATCTGTTCGGGCGTTTGCCTGAGCCCCGTGTAGATCACTTCCATCCCGGCGTCTCGAAGCGCACGGGCAATGACCTTGGCGCCTCGGTCATGGCCATCGAGCCCTGGCTTCGCGATGATGACGCGTGTCTTCCTCATGGACGTCGTATGCCCAGGCAGGTCGCTACCCACCCGTGGCCCCCCGGAAAGTGCAAGTCCTATGCCTGACGGGACCGTTCGCCAACGGCAGAACTGGCCCGAATTGCTGACAATTCGCTGATTCGACTAACAGAAATCGTACTAAATCGACGGGACCTCTTCGTACTCGCCCCAAACGGTGCGAAGAGCGTCACACATCTCACCGACGGTCGCATACGCCCGCACGGCTTCGAGCAGCGGCGCCATCGTGTTGCCCGTGCCCCGCGCCACCTCCTTCAACTGGTCGAGCGCCCGCGTCACTCGCGCGTCATCACGCCGTGCCTTGACCTCGGCCAGCCGCACCATCTGCGCCTCGGACGCCTTTTCGTCGATGTACAGGATCGGGAACGGCGGCTCGTCGGTCTCGACGTACGCGTTGACGCCGACAATGAGCTTTTCGCGCTCCTCGACGGCCTTCTGGAACCGGTACGCCGCCTCGGCGATCTCGCGCTGCGGGAAGCCGTTCTCGACGGCGGCCACCATCCCGCCCATCCGATCGATCGTGTCGAAATACTTGTAGGCGCCCTCTTCCATGTCGAGCGTCAGCCGCTCCACGAAGTACGAGCCGCCGAGCGGATCCACAATATTGGTCACGCCGCTCTCGTGCGCGATGATCTGCTGCGTCCTGAGGGCGAGCGTGGCCGCTTCGGCCGTCGGCAGCGCCAGCGCCTCGTCCAGCGAGTTCGTATGAAGCGAGTTCGTCCCGCCGAGTACCGCGCCGAGCGCCTGAAGGGCCGTGCGGACGACATTGTTGTAGGGCTGCTGCGCGGTCAGCGAGACGCCGGCCGTCTGCGTGTGGAAACGCAGCTTCCACGAGCGCTCGTCCTTCGCGCCAAAACGCTCTTTCATGACGCGCGCCCAGATTTTGCGCGCCGCGCGGTATTTCGCGATCTCCTCGAAAAAGTCCGAATGCGCATTGAAAAAGAACGAGATGCGCGGCACGAACTCGTCGACGTCGAGTCCCGCGTCGACGCCCCACTGCACGTACTCGATGCCGTCGCGCAGCGTGAACGCCAGCTCCTGAAGCGCCGTCGCGCCGGCTTCGCGGATGTGATATCCGCTCACCGAGATCGTGTTCCACTTCGGCACTTCACGCGCGCAGAAGTCGAAGATGTCGGTGATGAGCCGCATCGACGGCCGCGGCGGGAAGATGTATTCCTTCTGGGCGATGAACTCTTTGAGGATGTCGTTCTGAATCGTGCCCGAGAGCGTCTTCCAGTCGGCGCCCTGCTTCTCGGCCACGACCAGATACATCGCGAAGATCATCGGTGCCGGCGAGTTGATCGTCATCGACGTGGTGATGTCGCCGAGCTTGATGCCGTCGAACAGCACTTCCATGTCGGCGAGCGTCGTGATGTTGACGCCGCACTTGCCGACCTCACCGAGCGAGAGCGAATGATCCGGATCGCGCCCCATCAACGTCGGCAGGTCGAACGCGACCGACAAACCGGTGCCGCCCGCCGCGAGCAGTTGCTTGTAGCGCTCGTTGGTCTCCTCCGGCGTCCCGAACCCCGCGAACTGCCGCATCGTCCAGAGCTTGCCGCGGTAGCCGCTGGCGTGGATCCCGCGCGTGTACGGGAAGGCGCCGGGATCGGCCAGGTCGCGCGCGTAGTTGAGGCGGGTAATGTCGTCAGGCGTGTACAGCTGTTCGATTGGCCGGCCTGAAATCGTCGTGAACGACGCGGTCCGCTCCGGGGTCAAGGATTTCATGCACCTCAATTATAAGGGCTGGGGTTTTGGCACCCAGCACGAGACGTCCGGCACCGAGCGGCTGGCAGGCCCCCGCCGCACTCACCGCCAAGCACTTCGCACCTGAGCACTTTTATCTGATAGATTCGTCGGTCGCCCCGCAGGTGGGGCGGGCTGCCGACGGCCGGGAGATCAATATGACGAAAGACAACAGTATTTTTGGCGCAATGCTGCAGGAGTTCGACGGCGCGGCGCGCCTGCTCGGACTGGACGAGGGCATCTGGAAGATGCTCACCTCACCCAAGCGGCAGATCATCGTGTCGTGCCCGATCCAGATGGACAACGGGCGCATCGAGGTCTTCACCGGCTATCGCGTCCAGTACAACATCACGCTTGGCCCGGCCAAGGGCGGTATCCGCTATCACCCTGACGTCTCGCTCGACGAGGTCAAGGCGCTCGCTGCGTGGATGACTTGGAAGTGCGCGGTCGCCAACATCCCGTTCGGCGGCGGCAAGGGCGGCGTGGTGTGCGATCCGACCAAGATGTCGCGCCGCGAGCTCGAGGCGCTCACCCGCCGCTACGTCGCAGAGATCGTCGACGCGATCGGGCCCGAAAAAGACGTCCCGGCGCCCGACGTCAACACCAACGAGCAGACCATGGCCTGGGTCATGGACACTTACAGCATGCACGTCGGCCACACGCCCACGTCGGTCGTGACGGGCAAGCCGGTCGCGATGGGCGGATCGCTCGGGCGCCGCGAGGCCACCGGCCGCGGCGTCATGATCACGACGCGCGAGGCGGCCAAGCATCTCGGCTTCGACATCAAAGGCGCGACGGTCGCGGTCCAGGGCTTCGGCAACGTCGGGTCGGTTTCGGCGCAGCTCATCAGCCGGCTCGGCGCGAAAATCGTCGCCGTCACCGACTGGAAAGGCGGCGTCTACAACAAGGCCGGCCTGGACGTCGACAAGCTCATCGAATGGGTGCGCGAGCACAAGACGGTCGCGGGCTTCCCGAACGCAGACAAGCTTGACGGCAACAAGGTGTTCGAGCTCGACGTGGACGTCCTCGTCCCGGCCGCGCTCGAAAACCAGATCACGATGGAGAATGCGCCGAGAATTCGCGCGAAGGTCGTCGCCGAAGGCGCCAACGGACCGACGACGCCCGAGGCGCACAAGCACCTGCACGACCGCGGCGTGTTCGTCATCCCCGACATCCTCGCCAATGCCGGCGGCGTCACGACGTCATACTTCGAGTGGGTCCAGGATCGGTACGGCTACTTCTGGACTGAGAAGGACGTCAACGAGCGGCTCGAGCTCAAGATGGAGGAGGCGTTCGCCGACGTGCTCAACACGTCGCTCAAGTACAAGACCGATCTCCGCACCGCCGCCTACATCGTCGCGATCAATCGCGTCGCGACGGTCACGCAATTACGCGGCATGTACGCCTGACATCGGCAGCTACTCGTTCTTTGACGCCGACCGCAGCATCATCGTCGCCGCAATCAGGACGACAACGATCACGAGCCAGCGGACGTACTCGAGCGGCATGTCCTTGACAATGAATGCCGCGATGAGGACGCCGGGCAGCCCGCCGATGGCGAGCGCCATCGCGGGCCGCAGCGAGTAAGCGTCGGCCTTCACGAACCGCGCGCTGCTCACCGGCATCAAGAACGCGCACGAGCCCATCATGATCGGGAACGCGGACTTCGCGTTCATTCCGAGCAATCCCACCAGAATCATCGACGGCGCGTACATCCCGATCCCGAGCGTCATCAAGGCGCCGAGAATGAAGTTGCCGACCAGACCGATCACGAGCCGGATCCCCTGCAGATCGAGCGTGCCCGTGTCGGCGCCCGAAAGCAGATTCGGCTGTCCCGTGAGAGCCGGCAGGTTCTTGTAGGTGAAGAGCGCGGCAGCCACGAGCAGCGCCGAACCCATGCCGATCTGCACGGTCCGCTTCGGCCACTTGGCGACGATGCCCGCGCCGAGGTACGCGCCGGCGACGGCGGCCGCGATCATCAGAATCAGCGTCTTCGGATCGACCGCGATGACCGCAGTGTAGATGAACGCCTCGGCGATCGTCGGAATCGTGTGCCCGACGTTGAGCGTGCCGGGAATCAAACGATCCGGCACGAGCTTGAAGAACTTGAACGCCGCCGTCGTCGGCGCGAACGAGCCGATCCCAAGCGTGTCGAAGAAGTTCGTGACGAATCCGGTGCCGAGCTCGAGCGCGGAATCACGCGGCGTCGCCTTCGTAATGGAGCTCCACCACATCGTCACGTAGAACGTGGTGAACACGCCGAGCGCGCCGAACAGCGCACCGAGAGGGGTCAGCAAAGACGCGAACATGAGGCGGGATGCTAGCACAAGGGCCGGGTACGACGGACCTGACGTACCCGACGTACCTGGCTCTTAACTTGTGACGTGGATCGCCAGCAGTCTTCGCACTTTCTCCGTGCCGACCGTGGCGTTGATCTCGATGATGAAGTCTCCGGCGGGCAACGGCGCAAGGCCGATGTCCGACTCGAAGCCATTTGGCGTCGTAGTGGGCGCGGGCAGCTCGGCCATGTTGTCGCCGGCCTGATTGAGCAGCCGGAGCGTCACCGCCGGCGCCTGCCCCGCTGGGCCGTAGGCCTGAAAGCGCAGCAGGAGACGCTCGGTGCGAGAGAACGATCGCGCGGCCGTCGGCACCGGGTTGGGTGACGACCGAATCTGCTGGATGTCGCGCGCGGTGCGTCCGCGGAACACGACCGGCTCGGTGACGGTCGGGCCAGGCGCCGTGTAATCGGGCACGTCAATCGTGCGGTCGTCGACATCGAGCCGCACGCCCTTGTCGTTCTCGACCGTCAGGTGCAAACGCAGCCGTCCGGCAGGCGCCGGGAACGTTACCGCGCCGGCCGTCCGCGGCACGGTGGTCTGCTCGCGAGCGACCGTTCCTTCGAAGACTTTCTCGCCAGTCGACGACTGCGCCACCAGTTGCACTCGATCGACGGCAGCGGCAGCATCGGCCGGCGCGTCTCCTGCGGCTTCCCACGCGAATGTGACGGCCGCCTTTTCGCTCGCGCCGCGAGTCGTGCCGGTCCACACGCGAATCGGATGTCGCTCGGACGGCGCTGAAGCGTTGGCAAGCTCATCGAGCGCCGCCTGGACGTCGTGGGCCGGCTCGGGTTTGGGCGTGGTCGTCGCTTTGGCGACCTCCTCTTCCGTGTACGCCCAGTAGCCCTTGCGCGCGCGCACGTCGACGTTGTTGCGCTTCACGCGTACCTGAATTTCATGAAACTTGCCGTCGTGCGAGGCGAGCGACGACGTGTAGCCGAGCAGGTAGTACGCGCTCGAATCGCGCAGCATCTGCTGCAGCGCCGGGCCCGGATCGTTCTGGCTGACGATCGCGCGCCCATTGGTCTGGTTCGCGAGCGTCCGCAGCGTGTCCAGCGTGTCGTTCAGGTAGGCGCGGTCAGCATCCGATCCCACCGTGTCGTTGATGTCGAATTCCGAGCTCGCGAGGCCGCGCGGATCAATCGTGTAAATGCTCGTATTGTTGCGCGCCGCCTCCTTGAAGACGTCGATGAGATCGGTCATGAGCGACGCGGAATTCGCGAAGTTGTCTTGCGACGTCGTGCCGCCCGTGCGGTTGGCGGGATTGAAGGTCCCCATGGTCGCGATGCCCGGCGGCACCATGCCCGTCATGCCTTCACTCACGTAGAGGATCGACTTGCGCCCGTCGCGCAGGCCGCCGAGAAAGATGCACATCGAGCGCAGCGCGCCGACGACCAGGTCGTTGCGCATCTTCTCCTGCATCTCGGGCGTCGCCATCTGGTACTGCTCTTCGTACGCGTTCTTCGGTGTGTAGTCGTACTTGCGGCCCTCGAACTTCGCGATGGCTGACGCGATGCCCTCGTGGTCGTAGGTGAACGTCAGGGCCGACGGCGGCATCAGCGGGTACGTCACGGCCACCAGATCGCGATCGCCGAGCGTGGTCATCCACTGCGCCAGCTGCTGGCGGATGCGCATGCTGTTGAGCCGGCGCGTGTGGTAGTCGTCGAGGAAGACGACGATGAGCCGCGTGTCGTCGCGGCTGGCTTCGATCTGCTGCGCCTCGAGCGAGTGAATCTCATGCGTCGGCGCGGCGTTCGGATCGTCGTCGATCTTGATTAGCTTGAACGTGTCGACGGTCTGGACCTTGTTGGACTCTTTGACTTCGAAATCGTCGGCGGTGAGATCCGTGACGGGCCGGCCTTGTTTGTCGGTCACTTCCACATCGACGGTCACGGAGTCGACGCGCGCGCGAAACGTCGGCTGCTGGGATGCCGGAGTCGACGCAGGTGGTGTTTGAGTGGTCTGACCGACGAGCGGCGCGGACGTGGCGGACCCGGCCAGCGCGAGAAGTAACGCAATCCGACGCACCATAAACAGGCTCAGCACGCGCCCCGACGTGGCGCCGAACGCCGGGCGCAAGCACCGATAGCCAATGATACCATTCACGTCGTGACGACCTCGCCCGCCGACACGCTCCCCGGACCGCTCACGCACCTGAGCGAGGACGAGCGGCTGCTGCGCGATAGTGTCCGGGAGTTCTCCGAGGCGCAGATCCGCCCGCTCGTTCGCGAGATGGACGAGCACGCGAAGATCCCGCGCGCGCTCATCGACAAGCTGTTCGATCTCGGCGTCATGGGCATCGAGATTCCCGATGCACACGGGGGGGCCGGCGGGCGCTTCTTTCACGCCGAGCTGGTGGTCGAGGAGCTGTCGCGCATCGATCCGTCGGTCGGCGTGCTCGTCGACGTCCAGAACACGCTCGTCATCAACGCCGTGCTGCGTTGGGGCTCGGCGGAGATCAAGAGCAAGTGGCTGCCGCGACTGGCGTCGAAGACGGTCGGCGCCTACGCGCTGTCGGAGGCCGGATCGGGCAGCGACGCGTTCGCGCTGCAGGCGCGCGCGCGCGAAGACGCCGACGCCTACGTGCTCACCGGACGCAAGCTCTGGATCACCAACGGCAACGAAGCCGACCTCTTCATCGTCTTCGCCACGATCAATCCCGAGGCCGGGTACCGCGGCATCACCGCGTTTCTGGTCGAGCGCGGGATGGCGGGATTCACCGTCGGCAAGAAGGAAGACAAACTCGGCATCCGCGCGTCGAGCACCTGCGAGCTGCTGCTCGAAGACTGCCGGGTGCCGAAGTCGGCGGTCCTGGGTGAGGTCGGCAAGGGCTACAAGGTCGCGATCGAGACGCTGAACGAAGGGCGCATCGGCATCGGCGCGCAAATGCTCGGTCTCGCCGTCGGGGCGCTCGAGCACTCGACGAAGTACACAAAAGAGCGCAAACAATTCGGCAAGAGCCTCGCGGAGTTTCAGGGCGTGCAGTTCCAGCTGGCGCGCGCGGCGACGGAAGTCGAGGCGGCGCGCCTGCTGGTCTACAACGCGGCGCGGCTGCGCGATCTCGGCCAGCCGTTCCTGGTCGAAGCGGCGATGGGCAAGATCTTCGCGTCCGAAGTCGCGGAGCGGACCGCGTCGCTCGCCGTCAACTTGTTCGGCGGGTACGGCTTCGTGAAGGATTATCCGGTCGAAAAGCTCTACCGCGACGCGAAGATCGGACAGATCTACGAAGGCACGTCGAACCTGCAGCTGCAGACCATCGCCAAGCAGATGCTCGGGTGAAATCGATCCGCGTCATCATCGCCGCGGCTTTTGCATTCGCACTCGCGAGCGTGCTCGCGGCGCAGCCGAATGCCGCCGAAGTCACCCACTACCTCAAGGACGTCGCGAAGTTCTCTCCCGACGAGCTCGCCTCGCTCGACGCCGGACACGTCATCGCCAAGACCAGCTCCTCAGGCGATGCAGGTGAGATCTCGGTGGTCGCCGCCGTGCGCATTCGCGGCAGCAAGGAGCGCGTCGCCGACTACTTCCACCTGCTCGTCACGTACGTCGACGGCGAGGTCACGCAGCAGATCGGCCAGTTCCACAACCCGCCGCGTCCCGAAGACGTCGCCTCGCTCACGCTGCCCGACGATGACGTGCGGAATTTGAAGAGCTGCAAACCCGGAGACTGCGACGTCAAGCTTGGCGGCGCCGGGCTGGCGGAAATGCAGTCGGCGATCAACTGGAGCGCGCCCGACGCCGTGACGCAGATCAACGCGCTCGCGCGCCGGCGGCTCGTCGATTACGTCGCCGCCTACATGCGTCAGGGCGACGCCGCGCTCATCACCTATAACGACAGATCCGAACCGGTCAGCATGAACGCGGAATGGCAGGGCCTCCTGCGCAACTCGCCGAACATCATGACGTACGCGCCGGCGCTCGCGCAGTATCTCGCTCACTATCCGACGGCGACACTGCCGGGCGGCTCGGATTTCATCTACTGGGCCAAGGAAGTCTACGCGGGCAATCCGGTCGTCCACGCCGATCACATGGTGCGCTGGCAGGATCCGCAGAAGTCCGATCGCATCACGATCGCGCAGAAACAGATTTACGCGAGCCACTACTACAACGGTTCGCTCGCGATCACGACGATTCTCGATTCGACGACCGCGGGCGGCACCCCGACGTCGACCGTGATCTACTTCAATCGCTCGCGCAGCGACTTGCTCAAAGGCGGGTTGGGTGGCGGCGTGAAGCGCAAGGTTGCGGAGAGCCAGGCCAGGAGCGCCGCTGAACAAACGCTGGGCAGTATGAAGTCTGCGCTCGAGAAGTAACTCCCGACTTTTCGACTTTTCGACTTCCCGACTTTCGCGTGTCACCTGTAGTCGGTGACGTTCTCCGCAATGATCATCCGCTGCACTTCGGACGTGCCCTGGTAGATTTCGGCGGCGCGGACATCACGGAACAACCGCTCGATCCGCGACCCGCGGCGATAGCCCTCCGACGCCAGAATCTGCATCGCACGGTCGGCGGCGCGGTGCGCGGCCTCCGAGGCCGCGAGTTTGGCCATCGCCGCCTCGACCGCGGCGCGCTCCGCTCGATCGCGCATGTCGGCGGCGCGCCACATCAGCAGGCGCGCGGCCTCGAGATCGGTCGCAAGATCCGCGAGCTGAAACTGAATCGCCTGGAAATTGCCGATCGGCTGGCCGAAGACGACGCGCGAGCGCGCGTAGGCGAGCGCCTCGTCGAGCGCGGCCTGGCCGACGCCGAGCGCCTGCGCGGCGATCGCGATGCGGCCGCCTTCAAGCGCGCGCATCGCCAGCCGGAACCCGCGCCCGATCTCGCCAAGCACCGCGTCGGCGCCGACGCGCACGTCGTCGAGCACGAGATCCATGCAGCCGAGGCCGCGCACGCCGAGTGAATCAGACGGCGCGCGGCTGAGGCCGGGCGTCGCGAGCGGCACGAGGAACGCCGTAATGCCCCGGCCGGGGCCCGGCTCGGTTGATGCGAAGACGATCGCGATCTCGGCGGCCTCCGCGTTCGCGACCCAGACCTTGCGGCCGTGAAGCACGTACTGGCCGCCCACGAGTCTCGCGGTCGTTTGCTGATTACCCGCGTCCGATCCGGCGTCCGGCTCCGACAAGGCGAAGGCGCCGATCGACTGCCCGGACGCCAGGCGCGAGACCCAACGCGCCTTTTGCGCGTCGGTGCCTGCGGCAAAGATCGGCTCGACGACCAGCGAATTGTTGACGCTCAGAATGACCGCCAGGACCGCGCTCGAGAGCGCGACGGCCTCGAGCGCGTGCGCGTAGGTGATGTAGTCGCGCCCCGCCCCGCCGTGCTCGGGCGGAATGGTCACGCCCATCAGGCCGAGCGTCGCGGCTTCGGAGACGAGGTCGCGGGGAAACACGCCCGACGCGTCGATGTCGGCCGCCCGCGACGCCACACGCGATTCCGCAAATGTTCGAGCCGCGTCGACGTACGCGGTCTGTTCGGGAGTGAGCGCGAAGTCCACGAGACGATTCTACCCGGCCTCGGCGAGCGCCTTGAATGCCGCGCGCACGCGTTCCGCGGTCCGCGGCAATTCTTCGGGCAACACGCGCGTCTCGCCGACGACCGACATGAAATTCGTGTCGCCGTGCCAGCGCGGCACGATGTGCAAGTGCAGATGATCAAGTACGCCCGCACCCGCCGGTTTGCCGAGGTTCAAGCCCATGTTGAAGCCGTGCGGCTGGTACACGGACGCCAGCGCCATCTCGGCCTGCCGCGCGAGCGTCATGAACTCCGCGAGCTCATCGGCGGCAAGATTGGCCAGCCACCCGACGTGCCGTCGCGGCACGACCATGAGGTGGCCGTTGTTGTACGGATACTTGTTCAGCAGGACGAACGCCGTGCGGGCCGCGTGCACGACGAGCGGCTCGGTCTCGAGGTGCGTCAGCGCGTCACAAAAGATGCAGTCGGGCGTCACCTTGCTCGCCTCCGTCACGTACGTCAGGCGCCACGGTGTCCACAGCCGATCCATGCGATGCGCGACTACGACCCGGTGCTCTGATTGATGAGGTCTTTCAGTTCCTTGCCCGGCTTGAAGTACGGAACTTTCTTCGGCGGCACGTCCACCTTGTCGCCCGTCTTCGGGTTCCGTCCCTTGCGCGGCTCGCGCCGGCGGAGACGAAAACTGCCGAACCCGCGAAGCTCAATCTTCTCGCCGCGGTGCAGCGCGTCCACGATGCTCTTGAATACCGTGTCGACGATGACCTCCGAGTGCTTCTTCGTAAGGTCCGAGGCTCGGGAAACTTCTTCGACGAGTTCGGCTTTGGTCATTTCTGATCCGAGGGGCTTCGCCCCTGCGGACTCCCCTACGCGCGCCCTGGCGGGGCCCCGAGGCCCCGCGCCGGTCGCGCGGGCCGCGCGCTCTCGCTCGCGGCGTTCGTCCCGTCTGCGTCTGATCCGAGGGGCTGCGCCCCTGCGGACTCCCCGACGCGCGCCCCGGCGGGGCCCCGAGGCCCCGCGCCGGTCGCGCGGGCCGCGCGCTCTCGC
>CAYQRM010000299.1:0-12583 GCA_964419785.1 uncultured Solibacteraceae bacterium
ACGCTGAGCGGCGACAGCGCGTACCACAACGCGGCGACATACGCGACGGCGATCGGCACGAACCGGCTCGCCAGACGAAAGGCCAGAAGGACGCCGACGACGCCGCAGACGAGCGACAGACTTCGGAGCGCGGCCGTGCTCTCGCCGAACGCGGCCATCCAGAGTTTGAGCGCGAGGTAATACAGCGGCGGATGGACGTCGGCCGCTGTCTCGGCCACGAGCGAGGGGAGCGACTGGCGAGCCGTGATCCACGACGCCGCTTCATCGAGCCACAGGTTCTTCTGGCCGAGCTTCCACGCGTCTGCGACGACGGCCACTGCGAGGACGGAGATCGGCAGCAGCCACTTGCTGTCGAACCTCCAGTTCTGGAAAGCGCGGGTCACGGCTTCACCTACCGTTCCCGCTCGACGAGTCCCTTGAGCCACGCGCGATCGAGAATCCGCAGCAGATCGGTTTCTCCGGGCCGTGCGGTCTGCTGCATGGCCGTGCCGATCGCTGCGAGCATCGGTCCGATCGTGCTCGTGTGATGCTCCAGTTGATCCGCCGCGGTGTCCTGCCGCAGCAGCGCCGTGAGCGTCATCGTCGCGGCGTTCAAGGCTTGCAGACGCTGCGTGACGTCGCGCTGTTCGACGGTCCGTGCCTGCGCGCCCATCTGGCGCAGCGATCGTCCATGCGACAGCAGGTCCGCCGAAACGGTCGGCGCCGCCGGCGCGGACCAGATGGCGTCGATTTGTCGAATCGTTTCTGGATCGCGAATCACGTAGTTCTGCCCGCCGGCCTCGAACCAGAACAGCGCCTGGCCGGCGGATTGCTGCGCGCGCGCCGAGGCGAGCTCGTCGGAAAGGACCGCCGGGTGATCGGTCTTCGACTCCGGCCGCTCGGACACGAACCAATCGGAGACGCTGCCGAGCCGGCCCCACGTGACGCGTTCTTCGTCACGAAGCAGCAGGAAGTCGAATTGCGCGTTCAACGTGCCACCAGCCAGCTTCGGCAACTGCGCGTTGAGGGTCGATTGGATTTGCTGTCGTTGCACCAGCGCCTCGACGACCGGGTTGGTCGAGGGCCTCGCCGTGCGCGCGACGAGTCGCATCGGGACGGTCATCACGAGCATGAGCGCGATCGCTACGCCGGCCATGATCCGCGAGGCCCTCGAAGGAGCAACCGGTTCGCCCAGCGTCGCCAGTCTCCGCTTGAGGATCGTTGACGACCACGACGCGCCGGCCACCGATAAGCCGAGGCGGGGTAGCGAGACGCCGAAATCGACGAGGAGCCGACCGTAGTCCGCGGGTGACGCGTCGATCGTCTCGAGCACGGCCGCGTCGCACGCCGTCTCGCGCGCCACCGCGTATTCGCGAGCGGCGTACTTCGCCAGCGGATGAAAGAAGAACAGCAGCTCGGCGAGCGCGGGCACGACGCCCAACGGCACGTCGGCGCGCTTGACGTGCGCAAGCTCGTGACAAATGGCCATTCGCTCGGCGTCGGCCGTCAAGCCTCCAGCTTCGCCGGCAGGCAGCACGACGATCGGCCGCCCCATCCCGAATACGAACGGCGACCTCGTCTCGGTCGACACGCGGACATCCGGCACGCGCTTGAGCGACAGCCGTCTCGACAGGTCGGCGACGAGCGCCTGCGTTTCCGCGGACGCCTGTGTCGACGCGGACGTTATCGCGCGCGCGCGGCGCCACGCTCGCACCGCAAGCGGCATGAGGACTAGCAGTCCGCCGATCCAGACGCCGACAACGAGCGCGCGCACCGCACGTGAGGATCCGACGGTGACGAGCTCGGCGTACGCGCGGTTCAGCCATGCGTCAAGGGCGATCGGCAGCAGCCGTCGGGCCGGCACACGATTCGTCATGGCGAAACGCGTGTTGCCGGGCATCGAGCGGAAGAACACGACTCGATCCGCGTCGCCCCGAGGCGACACGAACGTCAGCGCAGGAGCTGGGGTCCAGAGTCGGCCGATCGACGATCGCAGCGGCACCACGATTGTCGTGACCGTCGGTGGCAGGACGGGCAGCACGATTGGCGCGGCCCACACCAGCGCGACGACGAACTTCAACGCGACGCACCACCAGATCCACGCGCGCGTTGAGGCGCTGAGCTTCGGCACGAGCCGGCACACGCACCATGCCAGCGCGACGCCGACGGCGCCGGCCATCGATGCCCTGAGCAATGCGGCGGTCATTGCGCGCCTCGCTTGTCCTTGCGGCGTTCCGTCTTCAATCTGTTGACGAGATCGGCAAGATTGCGTAGCTCGTCGTCGGAGAGTTCAGTGGCGTCTGACAAGTACGCGAGGAACGGCGAGACCGAGCCCCCGAGATGCCGCTCGACGAACTGCTCGACGGCGCTCTGCCGGAGTTGCGCCGACGTGGCGTGCGCGCGATAGCGATACACACCGTCGCTGATCCGCCGGACCAGGCGCCCCTTCTTTCGCAGCCGCTCCATCATCGTCAGCACCGTCGAGCGCGCCAGCCCTCGCTCGCGGCCGAACGTGTCTGCGACTTCGCCGACGGTCAGCGGGCCGCCGTCGGCGACGTGCGTCAGTAGCGCCAGCTCCTGTTCGCCGAGTGTCGATTCACCCATGTCGGACCCCTCGATGACTACATGTGTAGGCATACTGTAGAACTGACGACACGTGTAGTCAACCCGGCCGCCCGAGGGGGGCTCCTGGAGATTAAATAACGCCGGGTGTTTTTTGGGGAGCTGTCCGCCGGCTCAGGCGGATTCGCGGGACGCCGTCCGGCCGACGGCCTCGCTCGTCGTCTGACCGCCGACCAATTGCGATAAGAACGCGGCGACGATGGTCGCGACGGCGCTCGCGGAGATCGCCGGCGCGGCGCCGCGCTCGAACTCGATGCCGAGTGCGCCGATGCAGCCCGCCGGGCCGAGCATTGGGACCACGAGCGCGCTGGTCGCATCACCGTGGCCGTTCATCGTGCACGGTCGAGCAGTGCGGAAGGCCTCGGCGGTCAGATTGTCCGCCTCACGCGCCACCGCCGGCAGCCGCGCCAGCACATGGTCCGGATATCCGTGCGCGGCCGCTGGCCTCAACGCGCCGTCTGGGTCATCCCAGACCCAGATGATCACGCCCTTCGCCTCGATAATCCGCGCGAACTTCTCGAGCAGAGGTTCGACGTCCGACGCGTGCTCGATTCGGCCAAGGTCGGTGCACAGACAGGCGACGGCGTCGAGGTCCAGATCGACCGGCACCATCGTCGTCACGCTAGACGGCTCCGGGTCAGCGGCCGGACTGCCGCTGCCCGAAGCGACGACCGCGGGGCGGACGACATCCGCGTCAATGACCGTCTCGGACAGGACCGGCTGCGGCTCGATTGGCCGAGCTTCTCTCCTGGCGACGGCCCTCGCGGCCGTGGCCGGCGCGGAACCTCCGGCGCCGGTCCACGGATCCCTGACGATGCGATCTGGAAAATCCGCGAGGAATTCGCGGACCGCGCTCTCGGGCTCGAGGCCGACAGCCAGCGCGTACGCGCGAACGAACGCTCGACGGAACAAGCCTACGGGCCATGCGGACACGTCGTCGTGTTCCATGGCGTCGAGCAACGTCAATTTGATTTTGGTCTGCTGGGCGACCCTGTCGAGCGAAACGTTCTGTGCTTCACGCTGTTGGCGCAATCGCGCGCCGAACTTTTCACCCATGCGACACACCTGCTTGCGGGTGACCCGAGCGTACCAAGATGTGCGCGCGGCTTCAAGCATTGTGTGGAGTAAACTCGCCTTTTCTTTTTTGTCGGAGAACGACGTCATGACTCGAGTGGCCCGGACGATGTTCGTTTCGGCGTCGATTGTGTCCACGCTTGCCACTGTTGGGCACGCCAAAGGCCCTCAGAGCCCCAAGCCTCTCGTCGCCAACGCCAAACCCGTGCGATCGTGCGAGAGCCTGGCGAGCGTCGCGCTGCCAAACACGACGATCGAGTCGGCGTCGACGGACACCGCTAATCCCAACCTCTGCCGGATCGTCGCGACGACGACGCACCCGCCAGCCGGGGACAAGATACGCATCTGGATCGCGATTCCCACCGCCAACTGGAACGGACGGTTTCTCGGCACGGGCGGCGGCGGATTCGCCGGCGGCTCCGCCAACGGCGTCAATCAGCCAGCGGCCATGGGCTTTGCGGCGGGCGCGACCGACACCGGGCACGACGACGGCAACGCCGCGTTCGCGCTCGATGCCAGCGGGCGGCTGAACTGGCAGGCGATCCGCGACTTCGCTCACCTCGGCATCCACGAGATGACCATCACGGGCAAGGCGTTGACCGAGGCGATGTACGGCGCCGCGCCGTCACGGTCGTACTTCAACGGATGTTCGACCGGCGGCCGCCAGGGCCTGATGGAGGCGCAGCGGTACCCGCAGGACTACGACGGCATCGCTGCGGCCGCGCCGGCAGTGAACTGGTCGAACCTGATGGTGTCGTCGCTCTGGGGCTCGATGCTGATGAACGCGGCCTCGAATCCGATTCCATCGTGCAAGCTCGCCGCGGCGACCC
Organism: uncultured Solibacteraceae bacterium; assembly: GCA_964419785.1. Classification (GTDB taxonomy): domain Bacteria; phylum Acidobacteriota; class Vicinamibacteria; order Vicinamibacterales; family SCN-69-37; genus DATEGZ01. Next base: position 4,506 of record CAYQRM010000299.1, read on the forward strand.
AACGCGCGATCGCCGCCTGCGACGGGCTCGACGGAGTGAACGACGGCGTGATCGAAGACCCGAGACGGTGTACGTACGATCCGAAGGCGCTGGTCGGGACGTCGGCTGGCGAGTGCGGGGCATTTACGCAAGCAGACGTCGACATCATCCGCAAACTGTGGGACGGCCCCAGGCGCGAGGACGGCGGACCGCTTTGGTACGGACCGGAGCGCGGCGCTGACTTGAGCGCGCTTGCCGGAAGTCGAGGGACCCCGCTCGAGCCGCAGGCGTTTCCGTTCTCGGTCGACTGGCTGCGCTACTTCATTACTCAGGATCCCAAGTTCGATTGGAAGACCGTCACGCCCCAGGCGTATCAGCGGATTTGGGATCAGTCCGCCGAGCAGTACGGCATCGTGATCGGCACCGACAGTCCCGACCTGACCGCATTCCGCGATCGCGGCGGCAAGACGATCATCTGGCACGGCCTCGCAGATCAGCTCATCACGCCCGAGGGCACGATCGATTACTACACGCGCGTCCAGAAACAGATGGGTGGACCGCAGAAGACGTCGGAGTTCGCGCGTCTGTTTCTTGCTCCGGGCGTCGCGCATTGCTCGGGCGGCGCCGGGCCGCAGCCGACCGGCGTGCTCGACGCGCTCGTGTCGTGGGTCGAGAACGGCAAGGCGCCGGAGACGCTGACCGCCGTCAAGCGCGATCAGAGCGGAAACGTCACCCGATCCCGACCGCTGTGCCAGTACCCGCTCGTCGCGAAGTACAAAGGAACCGGCAGCACGGACGACGCAGCGAATTTCGCCTGCAGCCGGGATTTCTGATCTGACGCCATGCGCCTCTCGGCCGGCGATCTGGGCGTCCCCGCCAATTTCAACGCCGCGACAAGATTCGTCGATCGGAACGTTGACGCCGGGCGCGGCGATCACGTCGCGATCGAGTGCGGCGACGATCGGATCACCTACGCGCAGGTGCTGACCTGTGTGAATCGATTCGGCAGCGCGCTGCGATCGGTCCTGCACGTTCGGCCTGGCGAACGGATCGTGCTGCTGCTCATGGACGGTCCGGCCTTCGCGTACTGCTTTTTCGGGGCGATCAAAGCCGGCGCCGTCCCGATCCCTCTCAACACACTCTGGACGCCGACGGACTATCAGTTCGTCCTCGGCGACTCTGGCGCATCCGTGCTTGTGATCAGCGAGTCGCTCCTGCCGCAAGTCGCGCGGATTCCCGCGCTCGATCGCCGCACCCTTCGACACATCATCGTCGCCGGCGATCACGCGGGCGACGGTCACGTCCGGTTGGACGACTTCCTTGCCGCCGGCTCGCGACTTCTCGACGCGGAACCGACGAGCCACGACGCGCCAGCGTTCTGGCTGTACTCATCAGGCAGCACCGGCACGCCCAAGGGCTGCGTGCACTTGCAGCACGACATGGCCGTCGTCGCGGAACTGTTCGGTCAACGCGTGCTCAACGTTCGGCCCGAAGACCGTACGTTCAGCGTCGCGAAACTATTCTTTGCGTACGGTCTCGGCAACGCCCTCTACCTTCCATTTTCAGTTGGCGCGACGACGATTCTCTGGCCGGGCGCACCGTCGCCCCAGGCGGTCTACGACGTGATCGAGCGCCATCGTCCCACGCTGTTCTTTTCCGTGCCGACGGGCTACGCGATGATGCTCGCGCAGAATCCGCCCGCGGATCGGCGTGACCACGATCTGTCGAGCGTCCGCCTCGGCGTGTCGGCAGGCGAGGCGCTGCCGGCGGCGCTGTACGATCGTTTCAAGCGCCGCTTCAGCGTCGACATCCTGGACGGGATCGGATCGACCGAAGTGCTCCACATGTTCATCGCGAATCGGCCCGACGCGATTCGACCGGGATCGAGCGGTCTTCCCGTGCCGGGCTACGACGCGCGCCTGCTCGACGATGACCGCGAACCAGTCGCCAGGGGGGAGATCGGCAATCTGTGGATCGACGGTGATTCGACCTGCGAGTGCTACTGGAATCAACCTGACAAGACGCGCGAGACGATTGAAGGCCGCTGGATCCGCACCGGCGACAAGTACACACAGGACGCAGACGGGTACTACTGGTACGCGGGCCGATCGGATGACATGCTCAAGGTCGGCGGCCTCTGGGTCAGTCCCGCCGAAGTGGAGAACGTGCTGGCGGCGCACGACTCGGTGCTCGAGAGCGGCGTCGTGGGTCTCGAGGATCGCGACGGCCTGACCAAGCCGCTGGCGTTTGTGGTGTTGCGCGAAGGCTTCGACGGCACGACGGCGCTGGCGACGGCGCTGCAGCAGTTCGTGCGCGAGCAGCTCGCGGAGTACAAACGCCCGCGATGGGTGCGATTCGTCGCCGAGTTGCCGAAGACCGCGACCGGCAAGATTCAGCGCTTCAAGCTCCGTGAGCTGGCGGCGACGCCGGAGCCGTGACGGGCGTATACTCCGCGCGTTCCACGGACTGCAGTGAAGGAGCGCGCCCATGATCGTCCTGCGACGATTCGCGTTTCGTCTTCTGGTCTCGTACCTCGCCGTCTACCTGACGCTGAATTGGCTGATCGAGCACCTCGATGGCCTGGCTGATCTTGGACTGGCGCCTGGAACACAGCCGCTGCTCAACGCGTACGCGGCGACCTGGGCGCGCGCGGTCGTCTGGATCGGCCAGCACGTCTTTCGTGTCGGCGGCAAGCTGACGTATTTCGCCGGCGGCAATTCAGACGGTCTGTTCGGCTTCGTGCAACTGGGATGCTTCGCGATCGCGGCCGTGATGGCCGCGACGGCTTGGACGCTCTTCGATCGGCGTCAGTTCGATGACGCGCGAATCGGCGCGTCGCTTCGCATTGTGCTCCGCTACGCCCTGGCGGCGACGCTGCTCGGCTACGGAATGATCAAAGTCATCCCGACGCAGTTCTTCGGGCTGCCGTCGCTCGCCGATCTCGTCAAGCCGTACGGCGATCTGTCTCCGTTCGAAGTCCTCTGGACCTTCATGGGGTCGTCGTCTGCGTACACGATCTTCACGGGCGTCATCGAAGTGGCCGCCGGTCTGCTCCTTCTATTTCGACGGACGACGACGCTCGGCGCGCTCGTGGCCGCGGGCGCGCTTGTCAATGTCGCGGCGCTCGACTTCTCCTACGGCGTCCCCGAGAAGCTCGATGTGCTGCATCTGATCGCTTTTGCGGTCATCGTGCTGGCTCCGGATATTCCCAGGCTGGCCGAGGCGATTGTGCTCAACCGTCCGGCCGCGCCTGTCGCCGTCACGGTGCGCGTCCGGCATCATCGGAGTGCGGGCTGGAACCTGGCGACCATCGCCATCGTGGCCTACATGCTCGTGACGTCAGTGCTCACGCCGTTTCGACTTCGCGAGCAGTATCCTGCGCGTGGCCCGCTCTACGGCGTCTATACCGTCGTGACCTTTGAATCAAACGGCCGGATCGTCGAGCCGCTCACGACGGATCCCGTTCGCTGGCGACGGGTGGTGTTCGTCGATGAGGAGAGCACCTGGGTCGAGATGATGGACGACTCGTGGCGTCGCTACCAGACGAGCTACGAGCTGAGTTCGGGCGTCGTGACGCTCGCGACCGGACCGAACGGGGCTCGCGCGGCGCTTCGCTACGATCGCGCGGCCGGGCAGGTCGAACTGCACGGGACGATCGCAGACGCGACGATTTGCGTCGATCTCGCGCGCGTGGACGAATCGCAGTTCCGACTCCTCAAGAGCCGCTTCCGCTGGATCAACGGCGAGCCGTAGCCGGCGCGCGATACGTGTCGGCGACCAGCCACGCGGCGGCGGCGAGCGCCGTCGAGATGCCGAACTCGCTCCACACGAACGGCGTCCTGGAGCCGGCGGCGACCACGGGCAACCACACGAGCAGCGTGAACAAACTGATTTGCAGGGCTGAGAGAGTCGCGGCGAGCGGCGCGGCGATATTGGTGAGCACGGCCGCGCCCGCCGCGAGAAACGCCGAGCCCGTCACATAGACCCAGACCACGTGTGCTGGCAGATAGTTCGGTACGAGCGCGGCGGTCTCCTTGACGAATAAGAAGTGCGCGAGGCCAAAGGGGATCATCGCGGTGCCGTAGAGCACGCGCGCGATACGCACGCTCGTGCCTGTCAGCACCCACGCGCCGGCCACGATGACAACCGTCTCCGCGCAGCCGTCCCAAGCGCCGAACACGCCGGGCTCGCGAATGATGTCGCCGACTCTGAACACGAGCATCCACACCACGAGATAACCGAACAACACGCGGGACGCGATCGCGGCCGCACGAGGCACCAGCAAGCCGACACCGCAGCCGATCGAGACGACGTCACACAGATACGCGAGCGTGTCGCGCGCAGGAAACGTCTTGGGGACCGGAGACCAGACCGGCATGAACCCGCCAAGGAACAGTCCGGCGATTCCGATCGCGATCATCACGACGGCAAATGCAACCCTGCCAGGACTTGCGATTTGAATCCTCCGGCGTGCTGATTCTACGGCGTCATGGCCTTCCGGAGGTTCCTGCATGACGTTGCCGGCCATGGTATAAGGCAATTTTGGGAGGACCGAATCGATGCACTCGAAGTTGACGGCTGCAGTCGTCGCGGTTGCCGGCCTTCTTCTCGCGTGGTCGCCGAGCGCTCTCGCGCAGCAGATGCCTGCCGATCCCTGTTCGCAAGTCACGCCGGCGCAGGTGAGCACCGCGCTCGGCGAAACCGTCGGTACTGGTGAACGGAGCAACGACAAGACGTGCACGTGGGTCGCGGACAAGCCCGCGCATCAGGTAGTGACGCTGAGCTACTCGCCGCCGGGCGATTGGAACACCCGGAAGACGCATCAGATCTTCGGCGTCACGACGACGAGTGTGAGCGGCGTTGGAGACGACGCCATCGCGCAGACACTGGGAAATTTGACCACGCTGTTCGTGAAGAAGGGGAGCACGACGTTCATGGTGAAGGTGTACGGCGTCGCTGATCCGCAGAAACAACTCGCGATCGAGAAGCCGATCGCTCAGGCCGCCGCGGCCAAATCCTGAGCCGCCGAGGCCGGCGGGTTGCGCGATCCCGCGCTCATGACGCACTATCTCCGCGTCGACTAGCCGCTCGAGGAGCACACTCATGAGCCGTCCGATTGTTCTCGTTCTCGGTCTCGTCCTGGTCGGAACGTCTGCCGGGTTGATGGACCGGGCCCAGGCCCAGACGCAAGGCCGCCGCGTCCTGACGACGGCCGATTATGACCGCGCGGTCAAGATGCTTGCGCCCAGCCTGAACGGCCTGGTCTTGAATGCGGCCGTCAATGTGAACTGGATGCCCGACGGACGCCTCTGGTACGTCCGCACCACCGCCACCGGCACCGAAAACGTCGTCGTCGACCCGACGAAGAAGACGAAGGAGACGGTCGCAACGCCGCCTTCTGAGGCGAGTAGTGCCGGAGGCGGCGGGCGCGGCGGGCGGGGTGGCGTTGGTGGCGGTCGCGGTGGCCGCGGCGGCGGCGTCGCCATCACCAAAGTCTGCGGCCCAAACGTGATGGGCACGGTTGGCGCGCCGCCACCAGCGATGTCGCCTGACGGCACGAAGGCGGTGTTCATCTGCGACTGGAATCTGTGGGTGCGTGATGTCGCGACCGGTCAGGATCGCCAGCTCACGACCGACGGCGTGAAAGACTTCGGCTACGCGACGAGCAACGCGGGATGGGCGACCAGCGCCGCGCCCGCGCTGTCGTGGTCGCCCGACGGCAAGAGGATCGCGACGCAGCAGCAGGACGAGCGCAAGGTCGGCAACATGTACCTCGTCGAGACGCCGGTCAATGGCGGGCATCCCGTGCTGCACGAGTGGAAGTATCCGCTACCGGGCGATCCGGACGTCGCGATGATCAGCCGCGTCATCATCGACGTCGACACCGGCAAGGTCACGCGCCTCCTGATGGGCCCGGATTTCCATCGCGCGATGTCTGAAGACAACATCGACATGGGCGAGTACCTCTGGAGTCCCGACGGCACGAAGCTCGGCTTCGTCTCGACCGATCGCTTCCACAAGAACTCGACGGCCAAGCTCGCCGACGCGACCAACGGGGAGGTACGGACGCTCTTCACCGAGACGGAAAAGACCCACGTGCAGACGCGCGTGCAGTGGCAGATCCTCTGGGACACGAACGAGGTGCTGTGGTACTCGCAGCGCGACGGCACGGCGCAGATGTACCTCTACGATCTGAAGACCGGACAGCTCAAGAACCAGATCACCAGCGGCGTCGGGCCGATCACCCGGATCGCCAAGCTCGATCGCGCGACGCGCACGATGTGGTACGAAGCGGACGGCAAAGAGCCCGGCCAGGACCCGTACTTCACGCACCTCTACCGGATCGGGCTCGACGGCAAGAACAACGTGTCGCTCACGCCGGACAACGGCACGCACACGGTCCAGATTTCTCCGGACGGCAAGTACGTCGTCGACACGTTCTCGCAGCCCGACGTCGCGCCGGAGACGACGCTTCGCGACGGCACGACGGGCGCGCTCATCATGCCGCTCGAGAAGGCCGACATCTCGAAGCTCGTCGCGACCGGCTGGAAGCCGCCGATGCAGATCAAGATGAAGGCGGCCAACGGCAAGGACGACATCTACGGCATGCTCTTCCGGCCGACGAACTTCGATCCGAACAAGAAGTATCCGATTATCAACAACGCGTACCCCGGACCGCAGTCGGGCAGCGTGGGCTCGCGCGCGTTCACCGCGGCGCGCGGCGACAAACAGGCGCTCGCCGAGCTCGGCTTCGTCGTCGTCAGCATCGACGGCACCGGCACGCCGAACCGATCCAAGGCGTTCACCGACGCGTACTACGGCGAGATGGGCCGCATCAACACGATTCCGGATCAGATCGCCGGCATGAAGGAGCTCGCGGCGAAGTATCCGTGGATCGACATCGACAAAGCCGCGATGTGGGGCCACTCGGGCGGCGGATTCATCACGGCCGACGCCCTCCTGCGCGCGCCGTACAACGACTTCTTCAAGGTCTGCATCGCCGAATCCGGCAATCACGATCAGCGCCAGTACGAGGACGACTGGGGCGAGCGGTACGAGGGGCCGCTCGTGAAGAATCCTGACGGGACGGACAATTACACCATCGACGCGACGCAGACGCAGGCCGCCGGCCTCAAGGGGCATCTCTTCCTGATTCACGGCACGATGGACAACAACGTGCCGCCCTACAACACGCTGCTCGTGGCCGACGCGCTCATCAAGGCGAACAAGGAGTTCGACATGCTGTTGATTCCGAACTCCGCGCACGGCTACACGCCGGCCAATTACGTGATGCGGCGGCGTTGGGACTACTTCGTCAGGTACCTGCTCGATGCCGATCCGCCGAAGGACTACGTGATTCCGTCAGGACCGCCGGCTGGCGGCCGAAGAGGCGGCGGCCCGCCCGACGTGCGCTAGAGGTTCGTGGCGCTCTGCGCGCCAGAAATTCTGTGCAAGCGGCAGCGGGCGCGCGGGACGTAGAATCTCAACTTCTCGACATGGCTGCTGCGTCCTCGGTCCGCGTCTCGACCTCGACGGTCACCGCCCGTCAGGCCTTTCTCACCGGCTGGCTGCTCTGCGGTGTGCTCGACATTACTGCCGCCTGCGTCCAAGCGTGGATCCAGGCCGGTCGCACGCCATGGCAAGTGCTGAAGGGCGTCGCGTCCGGACTCTGGGGTCCGGCGGCGATGAATGCCGGTCCCGGCATGGCCGCGATCGGTCTCGCGATGCACTTCACGGTTGCGCTCACCGCCACGGCGGTCTTCTACGCGCTCAGTCGTCGCCTCGAGTTCCTACGCACGGCGCCGTTGCTGCTCGTGGGTCCGGTCTACGGCGCGATTGTGTTTTGCGCCATGAACTACGGCACGCTGCCGCTGCTCTCGCTCCTGCGCCACTTCTATCTCGGCACGGTGCCGCGCTGGCCGGGCACGATGGGCTGGCCGCAGTTCGGCATCCACCTGATCTGCGTCGGGTTGCCGATCGTCTGGGGACTGCGGCGCGCGAAGTAAGAACGCGGGTACGTCGGGTACGTCAGGTCCAAGGAACCGGAACTTCCATCAGCTTCTTTGGTTTTGAAACCAGCCAATTAAGCTGACGGCGAT
>CAYQRM010000300.1:0-20769 GCA_964419785.1 uncultured Solibacteraceae bacterium
GACATCGCCGCCGGCATGTACGCGTTCTCTGGAATTCTTGCGGCGCTGTACGCCCGCAGCTCGAGCGGCCATGGCGCGCTCGTTGACGTTTCGCTTTTCGACGCGCTCGCCGAATGGATGGGCGCGCCGGCCGCCTACACCGAATACGGCGGCTCGCCCCCGCCGCGCTCTGGACCGAATCACGCGTCGATCGCGCCGTATGGCCCGGTCAAGACCAAAGACGGCGAAGACGTGTACCTCGCCGTACAGAATGCCGGCGAGTGGACGCGCCTCTGCGAGCACGTGCTCAAGCGTCCGGAGCTCGCCACCGACGAGCGATTCGCGACAAACCCGCTGCGCGTGAGACATCGCGAAGCGCTCGACGCCGCGATCGCCTCGGTTGCAGGCGGCCTGACGACGTTCGAGCTCGTCGAGCGGCTCGACGCCGCGCAGATCGCTCACGCGCGTATGAGCTCGATGGACAACTTCATCGCACATCCTCAACTGAGCGCGCGCAACCGATGGCGCGAGATCGACACGCCGGCCGGATCGGTCCGCGCGCTCGAGCCGCCCATCGGCATCGACGGCCGGCCCGCGCGTATGACCGCCGTGCCCGCGGTCGGCCAGCACACTGATGCGATACTGCACGAGCTGGGTTTCAGCGCCGCGGCGATCGCCGCCTGGCGCGCGGAAGGGACGATCTGATGGCAGTCAAACAAGGGTGGACGGGCCGCGTGTTCGAGGATTTCACCGTCGGCGACGTCTACGAGCATCCGCTGGGCCGCACGATCACGCAAGCTGACAACGTCTGGTTCACGTGCTTGACGATGAACACGAATCCGATTCATTTCGATGCCGCGTACGCGAGCCAGACGGAGTTCAAGCGTCCGCTCGTCAACTCGTGCTTCACGCTTGCGCTCGTGACCGGCCAGTCAGTGATCGATCTCACCGTCAACGGGGTTGCGAATCTCGGGTGGGAGGACGTCAAGCTGCCGCACCCGGTATTCGAGGGCGACACGATTTACGCGAAGAGCGAAGTGCTCGAAACGCGCGAATCGAAGTCACGTCCGACCCAGGGTGTCGTCCGCGTCAAGAGCACGGGCGTCAATCAGCACGGCGAGGTTGTGATCGAGTTCCGCCGGACGTTCTTGATCTGGAAGCGGGGACACGTGCCGACGGCGCGAAAGACGACCTAGTCTCTCATCCTCACGGTCGCAGAAGGTCACCGAGCGGCAACACATCGTGCTGGGCGTCGAGAGCCCGAACGTACGAGAGCGCTTGCTGCGCCTTGTCAGGAGGCAGCACGCGTGTTGCACAAGAAAGGAACTTGGCGTCGAGCGCCGCATCGCTCGCCGGCCGCTTGGGATAGCCGCGAGCGCCGTGCGCTGCTTGCGCAAGCGTTCGTCCGTCTTTGAGATGTATGCGGACGCGCGCTTCGGTGAGCGCCGGCACTCCGTTGCCTAGCTCGGGATCGACGCGCATGGCAGTCTTTGCCATCATTTCTGCCACACGAGGATCGCGAATTCTGCCATCGTCGAATGTATCGATCCCAACCTGTCCGAACACGACCGCGGCCGCGGCACAAAACGGCATGCTGAACTTGGCCTCGAGCGCGCTCGTGGGGCGATCGTAGAGAAGAATCGTCGGCACGATCGGGTCGATGTCTATTTCGACGCGATCGATATCGTCAGCCGTGAACTTTTCTCGCGAGCGCAAATCGAGCAGTGCGTCGAGCGTCGGGTGCGTGCCGGCGCACGACGGATAGAGCTTGACGGTGATGCCAGTGTCGAGAATTTCCCATCGCGTGCCGAGGTCTGCAGCCTCGCGCGCGAGATCCTCGCGCTCGGCGTCCATCGCGTGCAGAAACCCCTGCGGGCCGTCGAGAGCGCGCGCCGACGCCGTCATGCCCGCGCGCGCGAGCATCGCGGCGAGCACACCGTTGCGCGCGGCAAGGCCGGCGTGTAACGGCTTGACCATCGAGCCAAAGTTCTCTTTGAGACCACTCGCTTCGGACGCGGCGATCGCCACCGCGTGAGCAGCGGCGGCAGCGTTGAGTCGGAGCAGGCGACTCGCGGCCGCGGCCGCGCCGATCGTCCCAAGCGTGGACGTGTTGTGCCACCCACGCTGGTAGTGCCGCGGGTTCATCACACGTCCGAGTCGCGCTTCAACCTCGAAGCCGACGACATACGCGTCGAGCGCGTCGAGCCCGGAGCCGCCCGAGAATTCCGCGGTCGCGATCACGGCGGGCACGAGCGGCGCGCTCGGGTGCGCGAGCGACACGAAACACATGTCGTCGTAGTCGAGCGCATGCGCCGCTGTGCCGTTGGCGAGCGCAGCATCGGAGGCATTCAACCCCAAACCGGTGCCCCACGCGAAAGACTCACCCTTGGCCGCTGGCGCGAGTGCAGTTCGGACGATGCGGCTGGCGGGTTCGATGGCGCCCGCGAGCGCCACGCCGACTGTATCGAGGACGGCCGCGGCCGCGCGAGCGCGGGCTTCCGGCGGCGGCGCGGCGGAGACGACGAAGGCGGCGATCGCTTCAAGCGAGGACATCGTCGGACGTTCCAATCGCCGCCATGAACCGACGTTTGATCAACACGCAATCTTGCGGCGGTTTCATTGTCGGCGCAGATTCTTCTACCTTCGCAACGATCGCCCACGGCCCGGCTTCCGCGCGCGCCCGGGCCATCGCGTGCTCGAGCTCATTCGGTGTTCGCACGGTCGTCGCGGCCGCAATTCCCAGCGCGCGCGCGGCGGCCTCGAGATCGGCCCCGTGCATCGTTGCCGTGTCCTGCCCACCCGTCGTGCCGTACACGCCGTTGTCCCACACAACGATGACGAGGTTCTTCGGCCTCACCCATCCAATGGTCGCGAGCGAGCCGAGATTCATGAGCAGCGACCCGTCGCCGTCGAGCACCACCACAGGCCGCTCGGGCTGCGCCATCGCGAGGCCCAGCCCGATCGACGAAGCCAGGCCCATGCTGCCCCAGGTGTAGAAATAAGTGTCGCGATCGCCGGTTGCGAACAGGTCGTAGGCCGGATGACCCAGACTTGCGACAACGGGATCGTTTCCAACAATCGAGGCGAGAACGCGCGTCGCATCGAGTCTCGTCACGCGACCACCTTCGGCGCCGGCACAGTCACGCGTCGCGGCAGCAGGCACACGCCGGGCAGGCGAGTCGTGAAGGCGGTCTTCCCGACAAGCGCGACGATGTCGGCCGCGTCTTCCGCAGACGTCACGGCCGCGGTCGACAGTCCGATCGCGTGACAGATCGGCTCAACGGCACGGCCCATCGGCACCTGCGCGGCATTCCATTCGCCCGCGTCGCCGCGCATCGAGATCAAGATGAGCATGGGAATCTGGTACGGCACGATCAACGAGGTCAGCGCGTTGATCGAATTGCCGAGGCCGCTCGACTGCAGCATCACCGTGGGTCGCTTGCCGCCCAGGTACAGCCCCGCCGCGATGCCGAACGCCTCCTCCTCGCGCGTCGCGATCGTCGTCTGCACATCCGGATGGCGATCACGGAGCACGCCCAGCACGTGCGACAGCGGGTTGTCCGGCACGTACACGACGTGACGGCTGCCGGCAGCGTGGAGGCCGACGCAGGTGTTGAGGGCCCAAGAGGGCACGAGAGCGGCCGCAGACATGCGGGGGGAGTTTACTTCAGGCCGCTGCTACGCCTCACCTTGGACGCTCCGTCGGTCAGCATTCATAGATCTTTGCCACGCGCGCGGTTCACTTCGACAACTGACTCAACGCGAACGCGCTGGCGCCGAACGTCCACGAGTTGAACGTGTCGTCGGTGAGATCTCAGACACGCAGCGCCGGCTCGGGGTGCGAGCCATCGCCGCCGGATAGAACGGGTTAGCGCGCGAGCCGATCGAAAAAGCCGCGGCCGGACATTTTGTTCAATGGCGTTCCGTCTTGGTGTAATCCGGGCCACATCAACGCCGCGTGGGCCAATCGCGAGGCTGGAACGCGTCTTGCGACCCGAGATGGAATGCAGATCCGTTGCGTTTCGAGCCTCACCGACGAAGACGAGGCCGCGCTGGCGCCGTCCATAGTCGCGCTCGTCGCGTCCGTGTTCGATCTATTGCCGATTACGTACGTGATTCAGGCAGATACCACAAACGCACAGACTTGCCGCTGTGCGCACCCGCCGCTGCCGCCCGGGTATGTGCCGATCGCTGAGGGCGGCCGGCCGGCCGCGCGTGCAACCAAAGCCTGACGGCTTCGGAAATTTCAAGGTACGGCGATTACCGCGGCGACAACAGCTTGCACCCGTCATCCGTGCGGCAGCGCGGATGTGCGTGCGACCAAGGTCGCACGCACACACCGATGATGTCGCAAATGTGAGTCGAGGTTCGCCGCGCGCACGAACGACGCCTACTCAAGATCAGCACGCAACGTCTCGTCGACTTTTTCTCCTGATGCGACTTCGCGTAACTGCGACCACACATGAATTGGCAAGCCGCTTGCACGACTGAGGTGAGGAAGTTCGACCCTTCTGCCGCGATCCCCGAGAAGGAGCTTGCTGATGAAATACCTGCTACGACTATCTTTTGCTTTAGCGATTCTGCTCACGATCGGCGCGACGAACAGCGCGGCCGACACAATCACGTTCAACAACAGCAGTCTGCACCCCGACGGGACGTTTACGATCGGCAACACCGTATCGCTTAGCAACGGGGTGATCGACACGGTGGCCCGCATTCTGCCAACCGCTGGCTTCAACATCACCGGCCCATGCGGTGAGGCGCCGACGGCCACATTCGGATGCCTGAATCTGACGACCGGCGCGTTCATCGGACCACTGACCTCGACCTCGGCCAATGATTACGAGTACATGGGCACGGGATCGACAATCACAGTGACCGGCGGCATCAGCGCACTGTCGCTGCCGAACACCACCGTGCTGTGGACCGGGTCCTTCGATGCCAACTCGAACATCATCCTCGAGTTCGACGATGACTGCGTGTCGACACCGACGCAGTGCACGGGCAGCTTGACGGGCACCCTCGCGCTCGGCTCGATCAATCCGATTCTGGCGGCGGCGCTGCACGTGAACCCTAACTCAATCGGCGGCGACGATCAGAGCCTGTTCGTGAATTTCACCGGCATCTCTTTGCCCTCGTCGGGTCCACCGGCGGGCACAGGGATGGGCAACACGAACCAGCTCGAGGTCGTCACTCCCGCGGTCACGACCGCGGTGCCTGAGCCGGGTTCGATGTTCCTGCTCGGGTCTGGATTGTTGATGCTTGCTCGATTCGTTCGCCGCGGACGCTAGCAGCCCCCCGAAGCTCTACGTCCGCATCGCGGGTCGCTCTGCCACCAGGGCGACCCGCATCTTTTATTCTTTGCGTCGCGCGGCCCGCGCCAGCGCGCGAAATGCCCTGGCGAAATCCGCCGGGCGATGGTTGGCGTTGAGGCCGCTCGTGTTCGGCAGGACCCATAAGACAGCGTCCCCGAGCCGCTCCGGCTGACGCCCCATCGCCGCCCGCGGACGATGGAAGGCCGCGCGATACGCGCCAATCCCGACGACAGCCACGAAGCGCGGGCGCAGGCGTGCGACCTTGCGCGCCAGCCGGCGCGCGCCGGCGCGGAGCTCGGCGGCCGACAGCTCGTCTGCGGCGACGGTCGCGCGATTCACCAGGTTCGTCACGCCACATCCGCTTGCGAGAAGCTCGTCGCGCTCCCAAGGCTGCAGGCGCCTCGGCGTGAAGCCCGCCGCGTGGAGAGCGGTCCAGAACCGATTTCCCGGCCGCGCGAAGTGACATCCGGTCGCGGCTGAGTACAACCCGGGATTGATTCCGCAGAACAGCACGTCGAGGCCCGGCGCCACGACGTCGGCAATCGACTTGCCTACGGCATTTCGCAGATCGGCGGCGGTCGGCTTCGGCGGCGGCATCGTTACATGAACGTTACGCGACTTCCCGACATCCCACTTCCCGACTCTCCGACTTTCCGACTTCCCGACTTTTCGACTTCCCGACTTTCAAGTCTTTTCATGTATAACCTGACGCGCATGTGGCAGCACAACTACGCACCGGTGGGCGGAAGCCTGGGCTTGAGCGCGTTGGCGGCGGCCGTGCCCATCGCGGTGCTGTTCTTCATGTTGGGCATCGCGCGCAAGCCCGCGTGGATGTCGGCGCTCGCGGCGCTCGGCTCGGCGGTCCTCGTTTCGCTCGCCGTGTACGGGATGCCGGCGAAGCTCGCCGTCATCTCGACGATCTACGGCGCGGCGTACGGCATGTTTCCGATCGCCTGGGTCGTCTTCTCGTCGATGATGCTCTACCGGCTGGCGGTTGACACGGGCAAGTTCGAAATCATCAAGGACTCGGTCGGCAGCCTCACGACCGACCGCCGGCTGCAGGCGCTCTTCATCGCGTTTTCCTTCGGCGCGTTCATCGAAGGCGCCGCTGGATTCGGCGCGCCGGTGGCCGTCGCGGGCGCAATGCTCGCGGGACTTGGCTTCAATCCGTTCTTCGCCGCCGGCATCTGCCTGCTCGCCAACACGTCCCCGGTGGCGTTCGGATCGATTGGCATTCCGGTCACGACGCTCGCAAACGTGACGGGGCTGCCAGTGCTCGCCCTGAGCGCGATGATCGGGCGGCTGTGCGCGATGATGTCGGTCCTGATTCCCGGATATCTCTTGATCGTGATGGCCGGCCGGGCGCGTGCGATGCAAGTGCTGCCCGCCATCGCGGCGTGCGGTCTCTCGTTCGCGGCCACGCAGTTGTTCGTCTCGAATTTCATCGGTCCCGATCTGACGGACATTCTGAGCTCGCTCACGTGCATCGTCGTGATGGTCGGCGTGCTGAAGCTGTGGACGCCCAAGACGATCATGCGTCTGGAAGGCGATCACGAGGCCACGATTACCGCGCACGCGCACAGCGGCCGCGAGCTTTTCATGGCGTGGCTGCCGTATCTGCTGCTGGTCATCGCGGTGTTGATCGTCGGGGCGCAGTCGATCAAAGTGCCCATCGACAAGTGGACGAACAGCCTCATCGCGGGACTGTCGATCAAGAACCCGACGACGATCAACGGCTTGAACGTGCCGGGGCTGCACAACGTCATCACGCGCATTCCGCCCGTCGTCGCGAAGCCGTCGCCGTACGGCGCGGTCTTTACGCTCAACTGGCTCACCGCGTCTGGCAGTGCATGTTTCGTGGCGATTCTCGCGGCGGCCGCCTTCCTGCGCGTGGGACCGAAACGGCTGGCAGGCATCTATGTCGCGACGTTCCGCCAGATGTCCAAGGCAATCCTCACGATCGCGTCGATGCTCGCGCTCGCGTATCTGATGAACTACTCGGGCATGACGTCCACGCTTGGACTCGCCCTCGCGGCCACGGGTGCCGCGTTTCCGTTCTTCAGCGCCGTAGTCGGGTGGCTTGGCGTGTTCCTTACCGGAAGCGACACGTCGGCAAATGCCCTCTTCGGCAATCTGCAGGTCGTGACCGCCAACGCGCTCGGGCTCAATCCGATTCTGACCGCGTCGGTCAACTCAGCAGCGGGCGTGATGGGCAAGATGATTTCGGTGCAGAGCATCGCCGTCGCCGTGGCCGCCACCGGAATGTCGCACGCGGACGAAAGCCGGCTGTTCCGGTTCACGATCAAGCACAGCGTGCTGCTGATGGCGGTGATGGGCCTGGCCGCGCTGCTCTATGCGTACGTCTTCCCCGGTCTCGTGCCGGCGATGCCAAAGTAGCCGTGACGGCGCGCCGCTGATAGCATTGTCGCCGTGAAAATCGAACACACGGCCTATCAAGTTCAGGATCCGGTGGCGCTCGCGGCGTGGTACGTCGCGCACCTCGGCTTGACCGTCAAGCGCAAGCAAACCGCGTCGCCCTTCGGCTACTTTCTCGCCGACGACGGCGACGCGGTCATGCTGGAGTTCTATAACAATCCAAAAGCGCGCGTGCCGGATTACCGCGCGATCGATCCGCTCGTGCTGCACATCGCGTTCCGCGCCGACGACGTCACGACAACGCGCGATCGGTTGCTCAAGGCCGGCGCGACAGCCGAAGGCAACGTCACGACGAACGAGACGGGCGACACCGTCGCGATGCTGCGAGACCCCTGGGGAATTCCCGTGCAGCTGGTCAGTCGCGTGAACCGGATGATCTAGTTCGGATCAAGTCTGCAGTTTGAAGCCAGAAGTTCGAAGGTCGGAAAGAGCTCAGCGATGCTGACCAGGCTTGTCGTCGTTTCAATCACCCTTGCGACCCTTTCGACGGTTTCGAGCGCTTCAGCCGTTCAACAGCCCGCTGCCATGCAGCGCATTCCGCAGTTCGAAAACGATCGCGCGGTGTCCTGGAAGAGCGTGATTCCACCGCACACCGAGTCGACGCTGCACAGACACGACCGCTACCGCTCGATCATCGCGATCGTCGGCGGCGATCTGAAGACGGTCACGGACAAAGGCGAGACGACCGTCACGCATTACGAAACAGGCAAGGCTTACTGGCAAGGGCCGATGCCGCCCGGCGTCATGCACAAGGACGTCAACGACACGAACAAGACCATCGAGCTCGTCGTCGTCGAGATCAAATAGACCAGAACGATCGTCCTACTTTGGCAGTGCGAAGGCGACGATGGCGCTGCCGGAAGGCGCGCCGTTCTTGCCGCCGCCGCACGCGATGACGATGTACTCGCGGCCATGGAGTTGATAGACGGCCGGCGTCGCGTTGCCGGCGGCCGGCAGCGTCGTCTCCCAGAGCAGCTTCCCGGTCAGCTTGTCGTAGGCGTGAAACTTCTTGTCGAAGTTGGTCGCGCCGATGAAGAGCACGCCGCCCGCGGTCACGACCGGGCCGCCGTAGTTATCGCTGCCGGTGTTCTTGAGGCCCTTCGCCGCAAGATCGGGAAACTCGCCGAACGGGATCTTCCAGCGCATCCGACCGGAGCTGAGATCGATCGCGTTCAACGTGCCCCACGGCGGCGTGATCGCCGGATAGCCGTCGGGATCGAGGAAGATCGATTCGCCGTCGCTGCGGTACTTGAGGCGACTCGGATCGCTCGCGATCGCTGGATCGGTCGCTTTGTCCTTGCCGGTGATGAGGAAATCGACGACATCGTTGATATTGCGCGCGCCCATGTCGGGAAACCCTGGCATCCGGCCCGTGCCCTGCCGGATGATGGTCGCCATCTCGTCGCGCGAGAGCCGCGTGCCGACGTCGACCAATGACGGCGCCGTCGCGCCTCCCGTCCGATCCTCGCGGTGGCACGTCGCGCACTTGCTGTTGTAGAGCGCCGTGTCGTTGTTCGGAATGAGCTTGATGATCCACGGCATCTCGTTCGAGTTCACGTAGAACAGCGAGGTGTCGGGATCGAAGGCCGCGCCTCCCCACTCCGCGCCGCCATCGAAGCCCGGAAACACGATCGTCCCCTCGAGCGAAGGCGGCGTGAAGAAGCCCTTCTGATACTTCTTGAATCGCGCCAGCACGTCGGCATGCGCCTGGGGCGTGCGCGTCGTGAGCATGTCCTCCGTCAGGCCCTGACGCGCGAACGGCACCGGCAGGGTCGGATATGGCTGCTCGGTCGCGAGCTGTTCCCCGTCGATCGTCGAAGCGGGCACCTTGCGCATCTCGATCGGAAACAGCGGCGTGCCGGTATGCCGATCGAGAACGTAGACATAGCCGTACTTCGTCGTCTGCGCGACGGCGTCGACCGATTTGCCGTCGCGGTGTACGGTCACGAGGCTCGGCGCTGCGGGAAAGTCGTAGTCCCAGACGTCGTGATGGATGCCCTGAAAGTGCCAGACGTACTTGCCGGTGCGCGCGTCGAGCGCCAGCACACAATCGGCGAAGAGGTTGTCGCCGTGGCGCGTGACGCCGTAGAAATCGAAGGAGGCCGATCCCGTCGCGGCTATCACCAGGGCGTTCTTCGTGTCGACCGTCACACCGGCCCACGCGTTCGCGCCCCCGGCGAGCTTGTACGCATCGGGCGGCCACGTCTCGTAGCCCTTCTCGCCTGGCTTCGGAATTGTGTGGAAGATCCACCGCACCCGGCCGGTGTGCACATCGAACGCGCGAATATGGCCTGGCGATCCCGGCAGCGTCTCAGGCACGGCGGTGCCGATAATGATCATGTCTTCAAAGATCGATCCGGGCGTGCTCGCGCTGACACTCAGACCTGGCGCGGGCTGATCGAGACCCTCGCGTAGATCGACGCGTCCGCTCGTGCCAAAGTTGGGAATCGGCTGCCCGGTCTTTCGATCGAGCGCATACAGGAACGACCGATACGTCACGAACACGCGGTCCTTGTAGACCGTGACGCCGCGATGCCTCGCCCGCGCTGTCGACGTCGAACCGCCACTCGGATCGAACTTCCAGACTTCGGTGCCCGTCGCCGCGTCGATTGCCACCACCTTCATCGTCGGCGTCGTCGCGTAGAGCACGCCCTCGACAACGATCGGATTGCTCTGCATCTCGGACGACTTGAACGCGTCGTGCGAGTCGTACGTCCACGCGACCTGCAGCTTGCTGACGTTGTCCTTATTGATCTGCTCGAGCGGCGAATACCGGATGTTGCCGATGCCGCCGTTCACGGTCCATGGCATGTCACCGGTTGACGTAGCCTGAAAGATCGCGACGAGCCACAAGGCGACGGCCGCGACCGACAGGCGGCTCATTCGTTTTCTCCAACCCAATCGTACGTGACCGCCTGGCCCCTGAGATTCCACCGGCGAGGCCATGAGGACTGCTGCCAGTCGAGTGGCTCCCCGAGGGGCTGAGGTTGCGCCGCAAGGGCCAGCGCGGCGCGAAGATCGCGGCGTCGATCGTCGGTGAGCGCGTCAGGTGCAAGCGAGACGAAGAGCATCGTCCCGCTTCGTGCGAGCAGATCGAGCCATTGCCGATTCTGCGCCCAGGGAATGGCATTCGTCACGCCGACACAATCGGGGTCGGCCACGTAGAACGCGCCGTGCTGGGCGCCGCGAAACGCCAGCGTGTTCACGCCCATCTTCCGTGTGCGAGCCCACTCGCGTCCGCTCGTGTCGTCGCCCACTCGGCAGATCTCGAAGATGCCGGCTGAAAGATGACTGACCGTGTTGCATCCAATCACGAGGGCCGGGCCTGCCGCAGCGCGGATCGCCTGATAGAGATCGGCGATGACCTCCGCAGTCGTGCGTGTCGGCCCGGCGGCGAACGTCCAACCGTCACGCGTCAGGGAGTCGTTCATTGTGGAGCCCCAGCGGCCGAAGATGTCGAACGTCGAGTAGTCGTGCTTGATGAGGTCGAATCCCCAGCCATGCAAACGCGCGATGTCGTCCGCAATCTTCTGCCGAACCTCGGGTACCGTCGGATCGAGAATCGCGCGGTCTCGTGCGAGACGCTCTGTGGCCGGCGCGTCGGCCGCCGCGAGGAGCGGCCGGATCCAGATGCCAGGCCGCGCACCGCGTTTGCGGATCGCGGCCGCGAGCCCCGGCATGTCCGGAAACTTCTCATTGCCGCGATTCCACACGCCGACACCGGTCTTGTCGCGGCCTCGCTCCGGCTGCCAGCCGTCATCGATGACGACAAATGGGCGATTCCCGCCGTCCGGCGACAGGTCGACGATGTGCTGCGCGTCAGCCAGCACGGTCTCGGCACTGTTTTGTCCGTACGCCCAATACCAATCGTTGCTGCCGTACACCGGCGCGCTTGGCAGCCGTGGATCGCGACAGAGCCTGCGGCAGAACGCGCGGAGCGCGGCGAACGCCGTTTCCCCCGTCGCGCCCTCTCGCGTGACGATCTCGCACACCGTCAGACGACGATCGCGCAGCTCGACGCCGGCGCCGCCACTACGGACATCGGTCCACAATGTCATGCCCTGAGGATCGGCGAGCCAGTAGCAGAACGCTCCGGCGCCAGTGCGCACGCCATACGCGTGCGTGAAGAGTCCGTCGGACGTCAGGAAGTACCATGGCATCACGCGATCGGGCACAAAGCCGCGCCACTCGAGGTCGCCATAGCCGCGCTCCCAGGCGTCGCCGAGCAACAGCCGCACATCGTCCAGCCGGCCGCGCCAGCGAACGCGAAGTCTTCTTACGGTTGAGCGAGGCGCCTCGAGCTCGAGGCGCACAGCATCTCGCGAGGGCGAAATCGTCAGCGCGACATCCTGATCCTCCCAGCGACCATTCGCCAGCAGGTGCAACGGCTTCTCGATCGAGGGGCCGAGTTGCGCGATGACTGAGTCCGGCTGGCGGTGAAGATCGAGATACGTGCGAGACGAAGCGTCCTGCGCAGCACGAGCGGGGCCGCGTGACGCCAGAGTCGGTCTCGCAAGACCGGTCAGAGACAGCCCGGTGACCGCGAGGCCGGTGCGCTCGAGAAACTCTCGACGCGAAGGCACGGCGACAGACTAACCCAACTGGGCGGCCGCGAAGGTTAGGCGCGAAGCGCCGTCACGGGATCGACGCGAGCGGCGCGCCGAGCGGGAATGAATGATGCCAGCAGCCCGGTGGCCACGAGCAGCGCCGCGACCGACACGTAGACGATCGGATCGTGCGCGTCGAGCTTGAACAGAAACGCCTGCACGAATCTCGAGAGCAGCCAACCGCCCGTCAGCCCAATAGCCAACCCGAGCGCCATGTACAGCGTCGCGCGCGACAGCACCATTCGGGCGATGCTCGTCGGCTCAGCGCCGAGCGCCATGCGCACGCCGATCTCCTGCGTGCGCTGCTCGACGAGATATGCCATGACCCCGTAGATGCCGACGGCGGCGATCGTGATCGCCAGCAGCCCGAACAACGCCAGCACGATCATGTTGAACTTGCGCTGCGCGACGATGCGCTCGAAGCGATCGCCGTAGGTTTGCGGATCCTGGACCGCGAGATCAGGCGCGGCCGTGCGAATCGCCGCGCGGATCGTCGGAATGAGCGAGGCCGGATCGCGCGTCGTCCGCATCATGAGCGTCACGAGCGGGCTGCCGTACGCGTGCTGCCAGTTGAGGGGCACGTAGATTTCTGGTCGCAGGTTGGCCTCCGGCCCCTGCAGGCGCGTCGACCGCACGACGCCGACGACGATGCGATTGCCATCCGCGAAGATGGGGCTCCCGATAGGATCCACGGCCCCGAAATATCGCGCGGCCGCGACGTCGTTCAGGATCACCGCTTGCGGCGCGCCCGGCTTGACGTCAACCTCCGTGAAATTCCGGCCACCGACGAGCGGTACGCGCAGGACGTTGAAGTAGTCAGGCGTGATGTATTTCTCGTCGGCCCAGTCGTCGGGCTGGTCGAACGCGGGCTGGCCCGGGACCGTAATGGTCGTGCGGTCCTCGCCGCTGACCAACGGCTGTGTGCCCCACGCCAGCGCCACGTCTTCGAGGCCGGGCAGCCGCCGCACCTGATCCACCACGGCCGTCACCGTCGCGCTCGTCTTTGGAAGATCGTCGTCGGTCACCTTCCGTGAGATCAGATCGACCGACAGCACGTTGTCGAGGTCGAATCCGAGGTCCACGCGCATGAGCCGAACGAAGCTCGAGATAAAAAGCCCTGACCCGAGAAGCAGGACCACCGCGAGCGCGACTTCGGCGACGAGCAGCGTCGTGCGCACACGCTGACGCGACGCGCCGGCGGCGCCAGATCGTCCGGATTCACGAAGGGAGGCGCCGAGCACCGGCGGCGAGGACTGCCACACGGGCGTGATGCCGATCGTCACGGCGACCGCGGCAACGGCTGCGGCGATGAGCACGCGATAGTTCACGGCGATCTGATCGATGCGGGGCAGATTGGCAGGCAACGAGGCACGCAGCATTCCGACGCCCCACACCGCCAGCGCGAGGCCGAGTGCGGTGCCTGCGACAGCGAGTACGAGACTTTCGGCGAGCAGACCGCGAACGATCCGCCAGCGCGAGGCGCCAAGCGCGGCCCGCACGGCGGCGTCGCGCGAGCGCGCGCTCGCGCGTGCAAGCATCAAGTTCGCCACGTTCACGCACGCGATGAGCAGCACAAAGGTCACCGACCCGAGCAGCATCAGCATCCAGGATTTCGCGGAGCCGACGATTGCGTCCTGAAGAAACGTCACGCGCGCGACGCGGTCGCCCAGGAGCGACGCGTATTGCGCCCTCACGCGCGCCATGATCCCGTCGAGATCGGCCTGCGCCTGGGCGATCGACACACCGTGCTTCAGGCGGCCGACGACCGTCAGGTTGTAGGACAGCGATCTCACGCGCTGCAGATCCTTCGAGTTCGGCGCCCAGGGCGCCCACAGGTCCGTAGGCCTCGTCGTCGCGCCGACCGGATACATGAACGAGGCGGGCATCACGCCGACGATCAGCCAGTCGCCGCTCTCGAACGCGATCGTCCGGCCCACGATGCCAGGATCTGCGCCGAAACGCCGTCGCCAGAACGCGTCGCTCAGAAGCACGACGCGTTCGTTGCCCGGCACTTCGTCGTCGGCCGTAAATGCGCGGCCGATCGCGGGCGGGGTGCCCAGCACATGGAAGAGGCTCGCGGACACGATTGAGGCGCGGAGTGTCTCGCTCGCGTTGTGGTCGCGCAACACGAACTCGCGACTTCCCTGCGCTGCCGCCAGGTCGTCGAAGGCGGTCTGCGTGCGGCGCCACTCCTCGAAGTCCGGAGGCGACACGGTTGTGCCGCCCCTGCCGCTCTGACGCGGCTCGGTCACGAGGACGAGCCGATCGCCTCGGGGAAAATTGACGCCGCGCAACGCCACTGCGTCCACCACGGAAAAGATCGCCGTCGTCGCGCCTATTCCCAGCGTGAGCACCACGAGCGCAACGATCGTGAACGTCGGCGTCGATCGCAGCGATCGCACCGCGTGCCGCAGATCCTGATCGAGGCCGCCCATTCCGAATCGCCGCGACCCAGGCTCGCGGCCTTCGGTCTGCTCGAATCGTCGGCAAAGATTCGGCACCAGCGATCGGCGGAGCTGACGCCGGTACCAGCGCCTCGCGGCGCGCGCGCCATCGCGTGCCGCGCAAACGCGAAACTCCTCGTGCAGATCGCCGAGCACCGCCTGGCGGTCGGCCGGAGCCAGCGACACCTGCATCAGCCACTCGGCGAGCCGCGGCGGCCGCGAGGTCACGAGCGGACCTTCTTCAGATCGGGCGCCAGACCGTCCCACATGCGGGCCAATCGCTCGCGCGACTGCCGCAGCGCGTTTGCGCCCGCGGGTCTGATGCGGAAGCATCGCCTCGAGCGGCCGCCCCGTTCCTCGGTCGGCGCCGACATCGTCGAGCGGACGAACCCCTTGC
Source organism: uncultured Solibacteraceae bacterium (assembly GCA_964419785.1). Taxonomy (GTDB): domain Bacteria; phylum Acidobacteriota; class Vicinamibacteria; order Vicinamibacterales; family SCN-69-37; genus DATEGZ01. Next base: position 15,179 of record CAYQRM010000300.1, read on the forward strand.
GCTCGAGCCGATCGAGCGAGGTGTAGAGCGCACCGATCGCAACCTCGCGGCCCGTCCGTTCCTCGACTTCCTGGCGAATCGTCACGCCGTAGGCCTCGTCGCCCAGGCGGACCATCGCCAGGAGGAGCAGCTGTTCGAATTCGCCGAGCGTGTCTCGTGCCCCTGCGGCCATTTGTCCTTCTTTGTAGCACTAATTAGACGCGGCCGACGAAGAATAGTTGGGCAGCGCCTCAGCCGACGAGCTCGCGGACGCGGGGCATGACCTTCGTGCCGAAAAGCTCGATGCTCGTCATCAGCTTCTCGTGAGGCAGCGTGCCACTGCTGTACTTCATGTCGAAGCGCGACAGGCCGAGCGCGCGGATGGTCCGGACGATCTTCCCGGCGACCGTTTCCGGCGAGCCGACACACAGCGCGCCGTCCGGCCCGGCCTCGCGTTCGAAGTGCGCGCGATCGGCCGGCGGCCAGCCGCGCTCGGCGCCGATGCGATTGATCATCGTTTCGTAGTGCGGCCAGAGATCGCTCTTCGCCTCGGCGTCGGTCGCGGCAACGTGGCCCGGCGAATGCACCGCAATCGGCTGCATCGGCTTGCCGAAGCGCTCGAGCGATTGATGATAGAGATCGACGTACGGCCGGAAGCGCAGCGGATTGCCGCCGATGATCGCGAGGGTCAGCGGCAGGCCGTGACGCGCGGCGCGCAGCACGGATTCGGGACTGCCGCCGACGCCCACCCACGTCCGCAACGTGCCCGTTTCGAGCGTCGGATAAATGATCTGACTCGAGAGCGGCGCGTGCGTCGGTCCGGACCAGGTCACCGGACCCGTCTTCAACAGCGTCGCAAAGAGGCCGAGCTTGTCTTCGAAGAGCTCGTCGTAGTTCGCGAGGTCGTAGCCGAAGAGCGGATACGACTCGGTGAACGATCCGCGACCGAGAATCACTTCCGCACGGCCGTTCGAAATGGCGTTGAGCGTCGAGAAGCGCTGGAAGACACGAATGGGATCATCGGTGCTGAGCACCGTGACCGCCGATCCGAGAATCATGCGCTCGGTCCGGCTCGCGATGGCTGCGAGCACGACTTCGGGCGCGGAGATCGCGAAGTCGGCGCGATGATGCTCGCCGACGCCAAAACAATCGACGCCCACCTGTTCCGCGAGCACCGCTTCGGCGATGACATCGCGCAGCGTGTGGGCCTGAGTGTGAAGATGACCGTCCGGACCGGCGGTGACGTCGCCGAACGTGTCGAGACCGAGAGTAACGGACATGAATCGACTCTAGCAGAGGCTCTGCTAGGATGGCCGCATGCGTCACCTCAAGATCGTCATGCTCATGCTCAGCATGTCCGCCATCGGCACGGGCAACGCGCAGACGCCGGATTCGATCAATCGCATTACGGAAGCCGATTTGAAGGCAGATCTCTTCACGCTCGCCAGCGACGCGATGCGCGGCCGCGAAGCCGGCACGCTCGACGAGATGGCTGCGTCGGCCTGGGTTGCCGAGCGCGCGCGGCGGGCTGGCCTCCAGCCGGCCGGCGACAACGGCACGTTCTTTCAGTTCTTTCCGCTCGAGCGCTTTCGCGTCTCGCCGAGTTGTCCGGTGTCGCTCGGCGGCAAGACGCTTCGCATGGGCCGTGACGTCATTCCGGACGCGACGGTGCTCGCCGACGTCGATTCACCCGTCGTCACGGCCGACGCCAGCGCAACGGCCGGCGTGGATCTGAAGGGCAAGACGCTCGTCGTGCCATATCGAGCGGCCACAGGAGCCCTCGCCGCCGCGATGCCCAGTCAGAGCTCGCCGAACGCGGCGCCGGCGCTGCGCATCTGGGCGCGCAACCTCCAGCGGACCACCGCGTCTCAGGCGCCCGCGGCCATCGTTGTGCTCGTGTCCGACGAGTACAAGGACCAGTGGGACCGCACGGCGATCACGTTCCCGCGCGGCGCGTATGGCCTCGATCCCGATGGCACCGCCGATCAGCGAATGGCGCCACGCGCGGCGCCGTTGCTCTACGTGAGAGAGTCCGCGCTCGGCGGCCCGCTCGCCGCGGACGCGAAGCTCGTCGCGTCGATCTTCACCGACAGCTTTCAGTACCCGTCGGTCAATGTGATCGGCAAAGTGCCCGGACGCGATCCGGCGCTCGCGAATCAGTACGTGTTGTTCAGCGCGCACCAGGATCACGACGGCGTGCGGTACTCGGTCAACGGCGATGACATCTGGAACGGCGCGGACGATAACGCGAGCACGGCCGTCGCGATCCTGGCCATCGCCCGCGCGGTATCGGCCTCGCCCTTCAAGAGATCGGCGCTCTTCATCTGGCACGGCTCGGAAGAGCGCGGCCTGATGGGATCGCGCTGGTACGTGAAACACCCGACGGTGCCGCTTGCCTCCATCGTCGCGTGCCTCAACGGCGACCTCATCGGCCGCAACGATCCCGGCACGGCGGCGCTTCTCGGCGCGCTGCCGCCGCATCGCAACTCGCCCGAACTGGTCGACATGGCGCTCGCGGCCAACAACGCGGTGTCGAACTTCGTCATCGACTCCTCCTGGGATGACCCGAATCACCGCGAGGGCTGGTACTACCGGAGCGATCACCTGTCGTACGCCCGCGCGGGCGTGCCGGCGATCTTCTTCACCACACTGCTGCATGCCGATTACCACACGCCGTTCGACAATCCCGATCGCATCGACATCGCGAAGCTCGCGAAGATGACGCGCTGGATGTACGCGACTGGACGCGCGGTCGGCGAAGCGGACAAAGCGCCGGCGGTCGATCCAAACTTCAAGCTCGAGCGCTGCCGGGACTCGACGGGGAATTACTGCGGCGGATGACAGGAAAGGCATGAAGGGCATGAAGGGCATGAAGGAAATGAAGGACATGAAGGAAGACTAGGATCCAGATGCCGTCGCTCTGACTGCCCGGCTTCGCCGGGCTCGACTGATCGAGCAGACCGAAACACAAGAGCTTGTGAGACTCGGACGCTCTTGCGTTTCGGTCTGCTCGATCAGTCGTAAGGCCGCCGCAGGCGGCCAGTCAGAGCGACGGCAGTATCACCGTCCGGCTTCATGTTCTTCATTGCCTTCATGATCTTCATGTGAGACCTGGAGGACTCATGACTCGTTCGATCTCGCTCGCTCTGCTGTCCGCATTCACCGTCGTCGCCGCCTCGTCGCTCCTCGTCGCGCAACAGCGCACGGCCTACGACGGCGTGACGCTCAACAGCGAAGGGCTGCCGCAATACTCGACGTTCTCGATCTGCGCGATCGATCCGGCTACCGGACAATCCGGCGCCGCGGTGACGACGAGGGTGCCGTTCGTGGGCCGCGCGGTACCGCACGTGCGCGCGGGCGTGGGCGCCGTGTGCACGCAGGCGTCGACGGTCGTCGAGTACGGCCCGCGCGGTCTCGACATGCTCGAAAAAGGCGTCGATCCGAAAGATGCTCTTGAACAGCTGCTCGCCAACGACGCGATGCGTGAGAACCGTCAGGTCGGCATCGTCGACATGAAAGGCCGTACCGCCGCGCACACCGGCAAGCAGAACGGCAATTGGGCCGGCAGCAAACAGGGCGTGAACTACACGACACAGGCCAACATCATGGTCGGGCCGGAAGTGCTCGATGCCGTGGCCGCGTCGATGGACTCGACGGCGGGCACCGGGATGCCGCTCGCCGAACGCATGATCCTCGCGCTCGAAGCCGGCTACGCGAAAGGCGGCGACCGCCGCTGGGGCAATTTGCAATCGGCCGCGATCAAGATCGCGGACCCGAACAATCCCGGCCGCGGCAACGATCACATCGCGCTCGCCATCGAAGTCGGCGAAAACGCGGATCCCGTCGCCGAGATGAAGCGCATTTACCTGACGACCGGACGCCGCCTCGGCTATCGATCCTTCTCCCGCATCGAAGGTCCGGACGTCGTCGAGCTCAAGCGCATGTTGAACACGCTCGGGTACTGGCGGCCGTCGCTCACGCCCTTCCCGGATCAACCGCCGGCCGAGTTCAATGTGTTCGACGACGAAGCGATCGCCGCCGTCGACAAGTTCCGCACAGACAAGAACCTGAACTATCAGGGCGATCCGCCCGGGCTCGTCGATGGGCGGTTCATCGAGGCGCTTCGCGCCGCGTACTTTCAGAAGAAGAAGGCCGGCTAGAAACGACGGCCGCGTTCATCCCCGGAGGATTTGCCTGACGGGATCAGGCAGCAACCGCTGGCCGAGTTTCCAGCACGTACCGCAGTTCGGGCAGTCGTAGAAGTGAATCGCCATCTTCGGCATGGCGTCGGCCTGCGTTCGAAACGCGCCCGACGCCGAGGAGTCCGTCTCGACGTACAGGAGCCGCTCGCCGCACTCCGGACACTCCGGATCGTCCGGTCGATTCGCAGGGTCGAGCGTCACTAGGCCCGTCATGTCCACAAGATTGGCACACCGTACGGCTCGAGCGTACGATCGTGCGTGACCAGCGTCGCCTGTTCGACACGCGCTTGCGCGAGCAGGGCTCGGTCGAATGGATCGGCGTGACGCGGCGCGACGGTCGACAACTGCGCGGCATGCGCAAGCGTCAGCGGCAGCTCCGTAAAATCGTCGGCGGCGATCAGCACGTCGAAGGGCTCGGCCAGACGGATCCGGCCGAGTGCGACTTTGATAGCGACCTCCCAACCTGACACCGCACTCACCCACACGACCTCGGCGGTCGCAATCGCGTGCCGCGCGGCCTTGTTCAGCCGGCGGTCGTCGCGCTGCCACCAGATCACGACATGCGTGTCGAGAAGCAGCTTCACTCCGGGGGTTCCGCGAACGCGGCGAGCACACGCTTCGGCAGCGGCGCGTCGAAGCTGGCCGCGACCCACATCTTGCCCTTCGCGCGGCCGGGCCGGCGATGCGTTCTCTTCGCAAGCGCGACGAGCCGGGCGCGAGGCCGCCCGTACTTGGAGATGACGATCTCCTCGCCCGCGGCCGCCCGGTCGACCAGTGCCGACAGTTGCGTCTTGGCGGTGTAGAGGCTCAAGGGCATGGGACGAGGCTAGCAGGGATCACGGACTTGGTCAAGTTGGTCAACATCGTTGCGACGCCAATCAGCGCTTTGGCCGTCGCGCGCGCCTGGCCGCCGCACGGACGCGGCTGGAACGTCGCACGGCGCGTCGCTTGAGCGTCGGATTTGGCGTGATCGGCCCATCTGGCGTCGTCAGCACCGGCACCATCAGCTCGAGCGACATCGACGGGAAGAATCCGGCGGGCTTGTACAGTCCTGCCAGCGCATTCGGATCCAGTGCCACGAGCGCGCTCTGCGGAATGGCCGCGCCGTGGCCTTCCTTCCAGGCGCTCGCCCAGATGTCTGCCATGCAGATCGCGCCCTGCGCCAGGCGCGTGATCGTCCTGTCGCCGAAATCGGTCCACAGCCGGTTGACGCGATCGGCAGGTTTCGTTTCCTCGTTGTAGGCGTCGCAGATGTCCTGCGGTGCAATCGCGGCGATCGTTTCCGTCATCAGTTGCACGACGCGGACGGCGGCGCCGTGGCCGCCGGTGAACGATCCCGACACGGAGGCGGTCTTCAACTGCGCGACCATGCCCTGCACGATGTCGCCGGCGTGCAGATTGAGCATCTCG
>CAYQRM010000301.1:0-32863 GCA_964419785.1 uncultured Solibacteraceae bacterium
GCGCCCGATCAGTTCGTCGCCGTGACGTGCCGGCTGACCGGCGGCGGCGCGCGCGTGCCGCTCTCGCTCGTCGACGTCCAGCTCGCCTTCAGCGTCGACACCCCCGTTCTGCAGGTCGCAGCCGGCGACATCGTGCCGCCATTCTCCGCAGAGATCGTGTACACGGGCACCGGCCGGCTGCAGGGCCGCTGGGAGATCGTGCTCCCAGGTCAGGAGCTGCCGACCGCGGAGGATCTTCTCCCCGAGTCGTCACTGCCCCTCGAGCAGCGCGGCACGCAGCACCGCTATCTCGAGATCGATCGCTTCAACGTCTTTCTCGAACCGACGGGCCGGTACACGCTTGCCGGTCCCGATCGCAACAAGCTGCCGACTGGCGTCGACGGGCAGTACTTGATTCTCCTGCGCATCGAACCCAGCGACGACAAGGAAGCCGACTCCGACTTGAGCGCCGTGGGCGCCGGCCCTGGCGTGATTCACGCCGGCGGCGTGTCGGGCGTGCCGATGCCGACGCTCCGGTACGTCGTCGGCGGAGGCGGCAGCGAGATGTCACCCATGCGAGGCGCGTCGATGACCAATCTCCAGCCCGCCGACGAGGCGACGCTGCATGTCGCAGATCCGATCGATCTCGTCTGGGCACCCGTGCCGCAGACGACCTACTACCGCGTGGAGATCGAGTCGGGCGGTAAGGTCAGTCACGAGGCGTTCGTGACGCCGGGCACGCCGACGTACCGGCTGCCGCCCTTCGTGTTCGATCGCGTCGTCAACAACGAGTTCCGCTGGCGCATTGTCACGGTCGACGCCAGAGGGCGCGACGACGTGAAGAGCGAGTGGCGGCGCATCAAGGTTGCGTCGCTGATCGCGTCGCCGCCAGTCATGGAGGAGCGATGATGAGGCTCGAACGTTTCGCGGTGACGGCGATGCTGGCGATGACCGCCGGCGTGTCCGCGGCGCCGAGGCAGGGTCAAGTCGCGTCGATTGCCTTGTCGCCGGCTTCACCGGTCGCGCCGGGCACGACCGTGACGATCACCGTGAACGGCACTGGACCGTGTGGCGCGATCGAAATCAATTTCGGCGACACGGTCGATCAGACGTTCGCCGTCTCGGGCGTGCCGTTCGCGCAGACGCACGCGTATCCAAACGCCGGCACGTTCACGATCACGGCGAAGGGCCAGGGCAACTGCGGCGGTCAGACCTCGACGTCGCTCGTCGTCGCCGTGCCGCCGCCGCCCCCACCCGCGCCCAAGCCGGATCTTGTTGCGGCGATCCATCAAGACACGGCAAATCCGATTGTGACCCTGACGCAAGTGACCTATGCGGTCACGGTCTCGACTGCGCAGCCGGCGAAGGTCAACAACGTGGAGGTACTGGTCAACCTCGAAGGCCAGTGGACGGCGCCACCGGGCGGTCCGGGCCCGGGATGCGCCGTCGATCCCTCGCATCCGCCGCTGCGCATGTTCGTCCGGTGCACGACGTCGGTGCTCGAACGACCGACGACCCTCACCGTGAAGATGATTCCCTCGTTGCTCATCGGCATCGCGTCGCCGGCCGACCGGAGCATCGAGGTCTTCGTCAACCCCGATCGACGGATTGCGGAGTCCGACTTCAACAACAACAGGACGGTCATCCACACGCAGCTCACCGGGCTGCCCGAGCTGAATTTCAACACAGCGAACGAACCGACGTCCGCCCATACGGGCCAGGAGCTCAGCTATCCGGTTCGGATGCAGAACTTCGGCGATCTCGACGCGCACAACGTCGTCGTTCACGTGGACCTGCCGCGGCAGCTGCAGTTCGTGCGCGTCGACCAGAGCCAGTACGACAGCTGCAACATCGGACCGCCTGACGCGCAAGATCGGCGCGTCCTCACCTGCACGCGCGCGCTGGCGACGGCCGGATCGGCGTTTGGCGCCACGGTGGTCACGCACGTGAGCAATGACCTCGCGCAGACGCAGACGGCGCTGGTCGCGATGAGCGTCGACCCCGACAACGCGATCCGCGAGCACGACGAAACGAACAACACGTTCGGCGTGGCCACGACGATTCAGCTCGCACCGGACCTCGCGGTCGCGAGCGTCACGGTGGATACAGTGGATGCCGGCACGCCGGGGTGCACGACACTCGGAGGCCTAGTCGTCAGCGGCGGGTTGGTCAACAGCGCCAAGGTCGCGCGAGTGCGTGTGACGATCTCCAACGTCGGCGCCGGCGCCGCGTCGGCGTCCAACATGGAAATCGACCTCAATCAGGCCATCTTCGACCAGAGTCAGGCGTTCGGCGGCTGCGATGTGCCCGCGCTTGCACCCGGCCAATCGACCAACCTGACGTTCATCATCAACACCACCCGCACCGGCCATCTCGGCACGGTGAAGATCGATCCGCTGCACTTCACCGGCGACTTCAACGGCGCCAACCAGACCAAGGAGATCATCCGATGAGGTCCACGATTCGTCCTGCGCTTCGGGTCACTTGCGTGGCGATGGCCGCGGCGCTCGCTCACGTTTCGATTGCGGCCGCCGAGCCGCGGCAGGGCCATGTGACAACGATCGCGCTGTCGCCGGCCTCGCCGGTGGCGCCGGGCACGAGCGTGACGGTAACCGTCAGCGGTGTCGCACCCTGCGGCGCCATCGAGATCAATTTCGGCGATGGCGCCGATCAGACGTTTCCGATTTCCGGCGTGCCGTTCTCGCAAGCCCACGCATACCCGAACACCGGGACGTTCACCATCACGGCGAAGGGCCAGGGCAACTGCACCGGCCAGACCACGGCGTCGCTGGTGGTTGCGCCGCCCGTGGTCCAGAAGACGGACCTCACCGTGTCGCTGCAGGTGGCGAGCCCCGTCGTGACGGGGCGATCCGATCCCGCGGTCGTGACGCTGCACAACGGTCCGGTTGCCGCGAGCGGCGTCTCGGTGCGCGTCACGTTCCAGGGCGCGTGGACCGTCGCCGACTCGCTGCCCGCCGGGTGCGTGCAGCAGTCAGCCGGCTTCGATCGAACGCAGGTGCTGTGCACGGCCGGCACGATGGCGCCCGGCGCCGCGCAGACGTTTCGCATCGATTCGGCGGCGCCGGCTAACCCGCCGACGGTGCGTCGCGGGGCGGCGTCGACGGTCTCGGTCGAGGCCGTGGTCGATCCGGCGAATCAAGTGTCCGAGAGCAACGAGAACAACAACACGGCGACGGTCGACGTCGCGCTCGAGCGGCAGGCGGATCTCGCGGCTGACGGCAGCTCTTTGCCGACGACCGGCACGGTCGGCGCCGACCTCGTGTATCCCATACGGGTCAAGAATCTTGGTGACGCTGGGGCGAGCAACGTCGGCGTCCGAATGTTTCTGGCGAAACAGGTCGACTTCGTGCGCGTTGAGGGGTCGCAGATCGCGAATTGTGTCGTGTCGCATCCCGTGCCCGACACGGCGATCGTCAACTGCACCGCGCCGGCCGTCCCCGCCGGCGGTCTCGTGACCGCGCAGGTGGTCACGCACGTCATCAATGGCCTGGTGTCCGGCGACCGCATCGATTTCACGCTGCAGGTGGATCCCTTCAATGCGATCCCCGATCGCGACCGCAACAACAACCTCGTCAAGGTGACGACGACGCTCTCGGCGGCGGTCGATCTGGCGATCGCGGGCGTGACGGTCGAGCGGCGGGGAGACGTGATTGCAGCGGCGGGCGGCAGCGATAAGGGCTTTGGGCTCAGTTGCGGGCCCGATCCTGTGGCGACCGCGGCGAATGCGAACACGGTCGTGCACGTGCAGATCAAGAATCTCGGTCCCGGCCAGGCGACCTCCGGCACGGCAACGATGGCCTGGGCCAGCGGCATCTTTCCTGCCCAGGGCGGCGACTGCCCACCGGGTAGTCACTGCGACCACCGTTTGTGCACGGTCGGCGCGCCGCCAGCTAATCCGAACTTGCCATTCGCGCAGGTCAACGTGCCGGCGATATTTCCGGGGACGACGATCGAGGTCGTGTTCTACGCGTCACGAACCAGCGATCCGGCCGTGCTGGGGACCGTGACAATCGATCCGGCACACGTGGTGAACGATCCGAATCGCGGGAACAACGTCGCGCAGATCAGATAGGCGTCAACGATCGAGGACCGCGCCCGGGCAGCGCGCGAGCGACTGCTTCACGGTGTCTCGAAGGTGTACGACCCGCGAGGCCAGCCCGGCTCCGAGGCTGCCATTCTCGGCGAGCGTCGCCAGAAGATCCGATGCGCGCCGATGCGCCTGACACGCCGCGACCTGGTGGCCCGCGGCCGCCTCGGCATCGCCCAGCGCAAGCAGATCCTCGGCGAATGACTCGAGTTGCTGCGGATCGATCCCGGCCATCGATTCGCCGAGGCGCGCGGCCTCGCGCGAGTGGGCGAGGGCGTTATCGACCTGATGCATCTCGAGGTACACCGCGGCGAGGCGCGAGTGCACGTACGCGACCCGGCTGCGCGCCAGCACGTCGCTCGGATCGGATTCGGCGAGCCGCTTCCGGATCTCGAGACTCCGCTCGTACGTCGCCGCGGCGTCTGCCGGATGGCCCGTTTGCCATTCGGCGTACGCGACGTTGCTGAGATCGATCGCCGCATCGAACTGCGCCGTGCGGTCCGAGGGTCGAGCGGCGACACGCTTGTCATCCAGCGCCTGCGCGCGCTGGTGATGAGCAAGCGCGCTCGCGAAGTCGTTCTGATTCTCGAAGTACGTCCCGATGTACTTCTCCGTGAGCGCGACGTTCCGCTGGCGGTCTGGGTCGTCGGGCTTCTCTTCGAGGAGGGTGCGGAACATCGCGCCCGCGCGCTGCCATGCGGCGAGTTCCTCGGGCCCCGGTGGGGAAATGAGCGCGGCTTGAAACGCGGCGCTGGCACCCAGCCGCCGCGCGCCGTCGTCCTGGGGGAACTGGCGCACCGCCGCGTCCGCGAGGCTCGTGGCGTCGGCGATCGCGGCAGCCGCCTCGGCCCGGTTCCCGACGGCGTTGGCGAGTGTCGCCAGGGAGAGCTCCGTGCGGCCGAGCTCGAGCGCCGCATCGTGCCCGACGGTTGATGAGCCGACGAGCGGCCGAAGCAGCGCGACGGTCTTCAAATAGCTCGCACGGGCGGCGTCGCGGTCGCCGAGGTTGGCGAGCGACGGGTTGCCCTGAACGTCGCCAATCCGATGGTACGCGCGCGCGATTTCGAGATTCAGTGCGTCGTCGCGCTGCGGCTCGCTCATGAGCTTCTCGAGATAGCCGAGGCCTTCGGCGACGATCTGCTGGCGGAGCGGCGTCGATCCCGGCAGGGCCTGCACGGCGGTGTCGAACTTGAAGATCATCGCGTCGGCGATCTGCCGCACGTCGTTGAAGCGCGCCGTCGCGCGGTTGCGCTCGACCACGGCGAGGTGCCGCTCCCAGAGCGACACGCCCAGCGCGACGAGCAGCGCGAGCATCGAGATGCCCGCCGCCGCGAATGCGGCGCGATGACGCTCGGCCGTCTTGCGAATGACATAGCCGAGCGAAGGTTCGCGCGCGACCACCGGCTGGCGCGTCAGCCATCGCCCGAGATCCTCCGAGAGCTCCTGGGCGGACGAATAGCGGCGCGCCGGCTCCTTGCTCATCGCCTTGAGGACGATCGCATCGAGGTCTCCGCCCAGGACGCGTGCGCGATACGGCAGGTCTTCGGCCGCGGCGGCGCTCGGCCGGCGCGGATCGACGTCGCTGACAACGCGCAGGACTTCGTCGAGCGGAAGACCGGCGGTGTCGTAGGGCCGGACGCCTGCGAGCAGCTCGTAGAGCAGGACGCCAAGCGCGTAGATGTCGCACGCGGTCGTCACGGGCAGCCCGCGAAGCTGCTCCGGGCTTGCGTAGTTGGGCGTGAGCGGCAGGCGCCACGGGCTCGTGGCGGTGTCGGCCGGCGAGGCTGATGACGGATGCAGCAGCTTCGCGACCCCGAAGTCGAGGACCTTCGGCACGCCGTCGGGCGTGACGAGGATATTGGCCGGCTTCAGGTCGCGATGCACGACGCCATGCTGGTGCGCGTACTGCACCGCGCCGCACACCCGCTGGACCAGGCGTACTCGATCTTCGAGCGAGAGACGCGCCTTCGCCACGTGATCGGTGATCGCGACGCCATCGACGTACTCCATCGCCAGGAACGCGTACCCGGCATCGCCGACGCCGCCGTCGAGCAGCGTCACGATGCTCGGATGGCGCAGCCCTGCGAGAATCTGCCGCTCGGTCCGGAAGTGGCGGAGCATCTCGGCGCTCTGTAGCGGGGCATCGATGACCTTGACGGCGGCCACTTGCGTGAACTCGCTCGTCACCCGCTCGGCCCGATAGACCACGCCCATGCCGCCGTGCCCGATTGGCTCGATCAATCGGAACGGGCCCATCATCCGGCCGCTGAGATCGGGAGTCGCCGGGGCGTCGGCAAGCGTGCTCGCGGCGTGCGCATTCAGGAACTCGCCGGCTCGATCGTGTGAAGCCAGCAGCGACTCGACTTCGGCGCGCAACGCTGCCCGGCCCGCGCAGCGTGCATCAAGGAGCGCGATGCGCTCGCCGGGAGGGAGATCGTGCGCCGCTCCGAAGATCGCTTCGACCTCGGTCCAGTCGACAGCATCCATGTCGTGCGATCTCAATCTCAGGCGGCGCTGAGCGTGCGATGCAGCCACGCACGCGCGAAGGCCCAGTGACGCTTGACGGTCGCCGGCGCGATGTCGAGCACCGCCGCCGTCTCCTCGATCGACAAGCCGCCGAAGTAGCGCAGCTCGACGACACGCGCCGGCCGCTCGGCGACGGCGGTGAGCTGCTGCAACGCCTCGTCGAGATGGACGAGATCGAGTCGCAGATCGATTCCGACCGACATCGCTTCATCGAGCTCCAGCACGGTTTCGCCGCGTCCGCGCTTGGCGGCGCGATGACGCCGCGCGTGATCGACCAGGATGCGGCGCATCACTTGCGCAGCCGCGCCGTAGAAGTGCACCCGATTCTGAAAATCCGCGCGGCGCACGCCAGTCAATCGGAGGAACGCCTCATGGACGAGCGCCGTCGGCTGCAGCGTGTGGTCGGATCGCTCGCGGCGCATGTACGGCGCCGCCAGCCGATGCAGCTCGTCGTAGACGAGCGGCGTCAGCTCGTCGAGCGCGCGCGGATCGCCGTCTCGCCACCGCCGGAGGAGCCCGGTGATGTCGTCCATGCGCGGCCATTCTACGCGGTCCCAGCAGGAGGACGCGCCTGACAAACCCGGCGTTCGACGACGTCTTTGAGATCGGTTCCACGCGAAGTCGCCGGAAAATCCAGCAAATTCGCGGGCACGGCTCTTGCTCGGTGGGGATGGTTATGTCCGGGAAGGGCAAGCCTGTCGCCCGCAAGGCCGCGCCGGCAAAAGCGCCGGCCGCAAAGAAAGCCGCTCAGAAGCGCAGTCCAGGCGTCGAGCGCCGTCAGGCCAAGCGCCTCGACGTCCTGTGGCAGCTCAATGTCGAAGTCCTCTCGCGGCCGATGCCCGTGAGCGTGAGCGACATCAGCGCGGCCGGTTTCTCCATCGAGACGACGACGCCGTTCGAGGAAGGCGAGATTCTCGAATTCCGCTTCACGCTCGACGGCGGTCCGTCGCTCGAAGTGTTCGCCGAAAGCGCGCACGGTGTCGCGAAGGAGAAAGTCGGCGAGCTGCAGCTCTACCTGACCGGCTTCAAGTACGTGCAGATGGACGCCGCGACCAAGCTCGGGCTCCGCACGCTCCTCACTGAGATTCAGAAATATCTAGCAATCGTCTAGAAGAAAAAGACGCCGGGAGTCTTTTCGCGACTGTCCTCTAAAAAGACACCCGGCGTCATTTTCAGCCCGCCTTCGTGAACTCGACGCGGCGGTTGTTCGCCTTGCCTTCGGGCGTCGTGTTGACGTCGACGGGCTTGGTCGAGCCGTAGCCCTTCGTCGTGAGACGCGCGGCGTCGATGCCTTGGTCGACGAGGATCTTCTTGACCGCGTCGGCGCGGGACTGCGACAGCGTGAGGTTCTTCGCCGCGTCGCCGTCCGAATCGGTGTGACCGCCGATCTCGAGCTTCACGCCGGGATTGTCCTTCAGCATCTTGACGATCTGGCCGATCGTGCCCATCGACTCGGGCTTGACGATCGACTTGTTCACGTCGAACAAGATGCCGTGCGTGACGATCTTGCCGTCCTTCGTCAGCTTGTCGATCATCGTCATGCCGCCGCCGGCCGCGATGCGCACGTTCTTGATGATCATCGGGTTGTCCTTGTCCCCGATGCTGGCAAAGAACACCGACGTGGGCTTGATGTTCGAGTCGGGAATCACGAGCCCGCGATTCTGATCGACGTACACCTTGATCTGCCCGGCCTTGTACGCGATCGCGGCATGGTGCCACTTGTTCTTGAACGCGTCGTCGTCGCCCGGCAGCGTCGCCGAGAGATCGTTGTCGAAGCTCTCCGTGTTGATGTCATGGCCCACGTGAATGCCTTTGTCACCGTCGTCGGTCTTGAAGTACACGATGACGGCATCGTAGGCGTCGGGCTTCACGAAGAAATCGAACTCGACGGTGAACGGGTCGGTCAGGTAGCTCTCGGTCTTCATCCTCGGGGCGACTTCGACGTAGTTGCCGTCGATCAGCGCGAAGATCGGGTCGCCGGCCATCTGGTTGATGACCGCCTGGCCCTTGATGAGCTTCCAGTGCGCGGGGAATTCACCGTCGGTGTCTGCGCGGAAGTCGTCCTCGAAGAGAATCTTGTCGCCGGGAACAAAATCGTAGTTCTGATACGCCTTGTAGTCCTGAGCCGCCGGACGGGCGACGACCGCCGCAAGCGCGACGGCGCAGAGGAATGTCTTTTTCATAGATGCGGGAGCCTCGCTGGATGATCGTTGACGTGCAACGCGACAGGATCATATCAGCAGGTAGAATGTTCGCGCGATGACACCACGACGTCCCGCTCGGCGCGAGCAGGCGCGCCGCGGCCGCCCGCACAAATACGGACGACCCAGCCAGGTCGTCGCGCTGACGCTTCCACGGGAAGTGATCGAGACCCTGCGCGCGTCGCACTCCGACCTGGGCTGGGCCATCGTCCGGCTCGTCGAAAAGACCCGCGGCCGGTCGCGTATGAAGCCGCCGACCGCGGATGTGCAGCTCGTGGAGATCGGCGGCGGCGCGTCGCTCATCGTCGTCGACCCGGCGTTCACTCAGCATCTGCCGGCGGTGCAGATGGTGCCGCTGTCCGACGCGGAGGCATTTCTCGCGCTCGCGCCGGGGCGGGGAATGGCGGACCTCGAGATCGCCGTCGTCGATCAGCTCGAGCGGCTCAAGACCGGCACGCCGGAGCGGCGTGCGGCTGAGCGGCTCCGACAGCAGTTGCGCGCGTGGCGACGGGACTCGCGTCTGACGTTCGAGTCGCGATCGATCATTCTCGTCACCCGACAGAAGTGAGCGATTGCGCGATCAGCGGCGACGTGCGCGCAGCGTTGCCGCGAGTCCGAGCAGACCGGATCCGAGCAGTACCAACGTCGCTGGCTCCGGCACGGCATCGGTCGCGGTCGTGCCGACGCCGAGATCTGCGCCTTTCGTCAGATTGGGCGCGTTGGCCGTGGCTGCGGTGAACGTGCTCTCGACGATAGCGGCCGCATTGTTGTCGCTGGAGGGTACGAGATCGACCGCGTCCCCGGCGACGTTGCTGACATTGTCATCGTTCGGCGAGGAGGCGAGCCCGATCACCCCGCTGACCAGCGGGGCAGGGTCGGCCAGCACGGCGCTGAAGACCACGGGTCCCGCGAGCGCGCGCGACGGCAACATCATTCCAAAGGCAAAGAAGAAGACACCAAAGGCCGACACAGTTCGCATTACCTTCATGAACAGTCTCCTGCCAGGGGTGCCGTAGGTGGAGCAAGGACTGCACCAAACGTCGCACGTGCACTGGCGCGCGTCGATCATCAACACAATGTGACGTGCACGGAAAATTTGACACGACCTGTCAAAAGTTCGTGATGCGATCTGAGATCATTCGACTGTGACGATGTCAAAGAACACACACGTGATCGTGGCGGGCGCGGGATTCGCGGGTCTCGCGGCGGCGCGCGCGCTGGAAGCGCGTGGCGCGTCGGTGACGGTGATCGAGGCGCGCGATCGCGTCGGCGGCCGCGTGTGGACGATTCGTGACGGTTTCGCGAAGGCACAGCACGCCGAGGGCGGCGCGGACTTCATCGACTCGACGCAGACGTCATTGATTTCCCTCGCGCGCGAGTTGAAGGTGAGGCTCGTACGCATCAATCGCCGCGGCTTCGGATACTACGGTCCAGATCCGCGCGGACGAATGTCCATTCAGTCGATCAACGCCGTGTGGGAATCGCTCGGCGAGAGGCTCGGGCCGCTGATTCACGCTTACAGGCTGGCGGACCATCGATGGACCGGGCCGATCGCGACGTCGATCGCGCGGCAGTCAGTCGGCTCGTGGCTCCGATCGATCAAGGCGTCAGAGTGGGTCGTGGAGCGGCTCGTCGGTCTGCGCGGATTGTTTCTCGCCGACCCGGATGAGCTGTCGCTGCTCGCGCTCGTCGATTTTTTCGCCGACGTCGACGATGCTGGCTGGGGCGAAACGTATCGCGTCGCCCAGGGTAACGATCTAATCGCGACGCGGATCGCGCGCGATCTTGCATCACCGGTGCAGTTCGGGACGATTGTGCGGCGGCTTCGCCAGCACGCGTCCGGAATCATCGCGACGGTCGAGTCGCGATCGCGGCTCAGCGAAATCAAAGCCGATTACGCGATCGTCGCGCTGCCGCCGGCGCCGGCGCGCGCGGTGCAATTCGAGCCCGGACTGCCGGCGGCTCAGCGAGAGGCGCTCGAGCGCCTGCGCACCGGCTGTGCCACTCGTCTGCTCGTGCAGTTTGACAGACGATTCTGGGACAAGCGCGGCCGGCCGACGGGATTCGGCTCGGCGCAACCGACGGGCGCCGTCTGGGACGGCAACGAGCAGCAGAAGGGCCCAGCGGCGATCCTCAGCTTCCTCGCCGGCGGCGGCGCTTCGGGGGAGCTTCAGGCACTGCTTCGGACCGGCGGTGTGGGCAAGGTTGTCTCAACGTTGAAGTGGCTTGGTCGGCCAGCGAACGTGCTGGCGTCGCGCACCATCACCTGGGAAGACGATCCGTGGGCCGGCGGAGGGTACGCGTTTTTCGATCCGGGCTTTGATCCCGCGCTGCGCGACTGGCTCGCGCTGCCGCATGGCCGCGTGCTCTTCGCCGGCGAGCACACGAGCGTGCGCTGGCAGGGCTACATGAACGGCGCGATCGAGAGCGGTCAGCGCGCCGCCGCCGAAATCGCCGCTCTCTAGAAAAATATACCGGGAATACTTTCCGCAAAAGAGGACACGGAAAGTATTCCCGGTATACTTTTCACGCGAATGCCGTCTGCATCGCTGCTGGTCTGGCTCTTCACCCGTTCGCTCATCCTGCCGCACGAGCCTGCCACGCTGGTTCTGTCACCGCGCGATTTTCCTTCGAGTGGAAGTGTGCCAGGCCTCGTCGAGACCACGGTCGCACCCGTCACCAGCGATCGCTTCGACGCGGGCGGGAGCGGCGTCGGCGCGCCCGCGAAGTTCGGCGCGTACGGTGGATCCTGGACGCAGGCGACCTATCGACTCGGCGATCTCGACATCACCAACCCGTTGCGTCCCGGCACGCCGCTCGTCTTGCCCGACACCGCAGGTCTCGAAGGCGTCTCGATCATGACGGCGCCAAGCTTGGACGATGTGAGCGCGACCGGCCCGCGGTTCGACCTGCGGCCGCTCCGTCCCGGCGCGACGCCGTCATTTGCCTTCGAGGGCATCTTCACGTCGCACGGTTGGGCGGCGGACGCAACCAACCCACCGGCGATCTCGACGCTGCGCGCGCTCGAAGACGCGAGCTTCGTGTTCAGCGGACCGATCGCCGGCGACCAGATCGGCGCCGTGATCGCCGGCCGTCTCACCAACGCGACCCGAACAGAGCGTGATGTGCCGCCCAATCAGGACGCGACGCTCGGCTCGCTGACGGCGAACGTCGTGATCACGCCGCACCCGCACGATGAGATTCGCGTGCTCGGCGTCTACCAGCAGGCCGATCACCCCAACGACGCGTGGCTGGCGCTCGATGACACCACGCAGGCGCACGATCGACTGAGTCTCGTGCATCTCGCCTGGGAGCGATCCGATCCCGATCGCCTCGCGTTCCGGCTCGCCGGCGGCGTGCAGCACGCGTTTCTCGATCCGGCGCCGACGACGGCCACGCCGACGATCGATTCCGTGAACGATGGCGCGATTCTGCCGATCATGCTTCAGCCGGCCGGCAGCACGACGTCGTTCCGTGCCGCGGGCGACGTGGGCCGCCCCTCGTCCTCGACGTCGCCGCATGACTGGCGCGTGGGCGGAACGTTCGAGCGCGACCTGATGCATCCGGAACTGCTCGCCGCACGCTCTGCGACGGAGGTCGTCAACGGCATGCCGGCTCGCGTGTGGCAATTCGCTTCACCGCTCACGCAACCGACGTGGTACGAGACGACGGGCACGATCTTCGCGTCAGACGCCGTCAAGCTCGGCACGCGGACGCGCGTCGAAGGCAGCGTGCGGCTCGAGTCGATCGTGGGGTCGAACGGCGGCCCGACCTCGATCTCGTGGACTGACTTTTATCCGCGGGTGGCCGCCAAGTTCATGCTCTCCGAGAGCGGCGGCGTCGGCGTATTCGTGGACGTCTCGCGCGGCGGCTTGCCGATTCCGCCGCTCGCGCTCGCCTTTGGCGATCCGAATTCGCCGACCGGCTCGGTCTACACGTGGGCCGACGCGAATCACGATGGCGCGGCCCAGCCCTCGGAGCGCGGTCCGCTCGTGGCACAGATCGGACCGGGCGCAGGCTCGACAGGGCTCTCATCGCTCGATCCGAATCTCGCGCGTCCCGCGCTCGTGCAGACGATCGTCGGTCTCTCGATCGATCGTCCGCGATGGGCCGCGACCCTCTCCGCGATCATTCGGCGCGAGTCGAATCTCATCCAGGTCGAGGATCCTGGCGCGCAGTACACGTTGATTCAAGTACCCGACGAAGGCATTGACTATCCGGGACCGAAGACGTCGACGCTCGACACCTACAGCCGGACGCCTGCGAGTGTCGGCCTCGACCACTACGTGTTGACGAATCCCGCGGGCCTGACGGCCACGTTCAAAGGGCTCGACGCGAACGTGCAGTTGCGTTCGCAGTACGTCGTCCTCGCGTTTGGCGCGACGGCCGGAGATGCCGAAGCGACCAGCGCCGTGCGAGGATTCCGCGCCGACGAAAACGATCCCGGCGTGCTCGACATCGCCGGCAATCCGAACTCGCTCGTCAACGCGCGCGGACGGCCGTTTTACGATCGCGGCTACACGGGCAAGCTCGCGCTCGCGTTCCGGCTTCCGCACGACATCGGCATCGGCACGATCGTGCGGTATCAGGACGGCCAGCCGTTCTCGCGTCTGGCCGTCGGCACCGGGCTCACGCAAGGGCCCGAGCCGATTCGCGCGTACACGCCGGGTCGCACGCGCTTCAGCTTCGTCGGCACCGTCGACCTGCGCGTCCAGAAGGACTTCGTCCTCGGCCGCGGCCGGCTGGGCGTCTTCCTCGACGTCTTCAATCTTTTCAACACGACGCGCGAAGTCGAGGAAGTCATCGCGACGTCGCCCGATTTCCGCGACGTGTCCGCCGTCGAACCTCCGCGCTCGGTCCGCGTCGGCTTACGGCTTCGCTTCTGAGCGCGAGTCTCCGGGCGCCGAGCAGGAACGTTCTGGAACGCGGAGAACCCTTTGGACCCACCCCGGGAACCTTTTTGGAACCCCGCAGGAACCCCGTATAGTGTTCGCGCGCTTATTGTGAGGAGCCCTGCCATGAGGACCCTGCTTCGTCTGGTGTGCGTCGTCGCGATTACCGTCACGGCTCAACCGCTGGCCGCGCCGCGGTCGGCCGCCGATGCCGTGCCCGTGCGTGAACTGCCGAAGCCGAACTATGACCTGGCGTCGCGATGGACGTCAGCGAAGGTCGGCAAGTACGTCTTCTCGACGGCGGTGACGCCGCACTGGCTCGAGTTCAGCGATCGCTTTTGGTACAGCTTCGAGACGCCGGCAGGCATGAAGTGGTGGGTCGTCGATCCCGTGAAGAAGACGAAGGCGCCGCTCTGGGACAACGCGAAAGTCGCCGCGCAGCTCACGCGCATCCTGCGGACGCCGTACGACGCGCAGCATCTGCCGGTCAACACGATCAAGTTCATCGAGAACGACACGAAGATTCGCTTCAGCGTCAGCTTGCCGCGCGATTCGAAGGTCGAGAACGCCGAGGGCCAGGAGCTCATCGGCGAGACCCAGCAGCAGGAGAACCAGGTGCAAGGCGGCGGCGGACGCGGTGGGCGAGGCGGCGGTGGAGGACGCGGCGGCCAGACGCAGGGCACCGGACGCGCCGGCGGCGCGAACGACACGAAGCAGTGGTGGCTGCTTTACGAGCTCTCGACGGGTACCGTGACGCTCGATGACAAGTACGAAGCCGAGAAGCCGACGCCCACGTGGGCGACGGTCTCGCCCGACAAGCAGACGATCATCTTCGCGCGCGGCCACAACTTGTTCATGATGGACGCGAAGAATTACGACCTCGCGAAGAAGAAGGCCGACGATCCCGCGATTCAGGAAACGCAGCTCACGACCGACGGGGAGAAGTACTACAGCTACGCGCGCAACGGCTCCGGCCAGCAGCAGGACGATCAGCAGCAACAGCAGCAGGATCAGAACGGCCAGCAGACGCAGAATCAGGGCGGCGAAGGCGCGAACGCGCGCCAGCAGAGCGAGCTCGACAAGAAGTTCGGGCCGCGGACCGCGCCGATTGGCGTCACCTGGTCGCAAGACAACACGAAGTTCGCCGTGATGCGCCAGGATCAGCGCAAGGTCGAAGACCTGTGGGTGATTAACGCCTTGGCCTCGCCGCGGCCGCGCCTCGAGACCTACAAGTACGGCATGCCGGGCGAGGAGAACCAGCCACAGACCGAGCTGAGCGTGTACGACTTCAGCGCGAAGCAGATGACGCTCGTCAAGACGATCGCGTTCAAGGACCAGCAGCTGGGCATGGCCACCGCTCCACTGACGAACCTGCAGCGCGAGAAGCAGGAGACGGCGCCACGCTGGGTCACGCTCGCCGGCGACAAGATTTACTACAACCGCACCAGCCGCGACCTCAAGCGCATCGACATCGTCGAAGCGAATACGACGACGGGAGAGTCGCGCGTCGTGATTCCGGAGCGCTCGAACACGTACATCGAGATTCAGCCGCTGCGCCTCATCAACAACGGCAAGCAGGCGATCCACTGGTCGGAGCGCGATGGCTGGGGCCACTACTACCTGTACGACACGGCGACGGGCAAGATGATCCGCCAGATTACCTCGGGCGAGTTCGTCTGCACGGGCATCGAGTCGTTCGACGAGAAGACCCGCACCCTGTACTTCAACGCCGTCGGCAAGGAGGCGGGCGAGGATCCGTACTTCGTGCACCTTTATCGCGTGAACGTCGACACGGGGGAGATGAAGCTGCTCGATCCGGGCAACGCGTCGCACTCGACCGACATGAACGACAAGAACACGTTCTTCGTCGACACGTTCTCGCGCATCGACTCGGCGCCAGAATCCGTGCTCTACGACGCGGCCGGCGTGAAGGTAATGGACCTCGAGAAGACGGACGTCTCAGCGCTGATGGAGGCCGGGTTCAAGTATCCCGAATCGTTCACCGTCAAGGCCGACGACGGGATCACGGACTTGTACGGGACGATGTACAAGCCGTTCGATTTCGACGCGGCGAAGAAGTACCCGGTGATCCTGTACGTCTATCCCGGCCCGCAGACCGAGTCGGTGACGAAGACGTTCTCGCCGCGCAACGCCAACGTCGCGCTGGCGAACGTCGGCTTCATCGTGATCGAAGTCGGCAACCGCGGCGGCAACCCGCAGCGCTCGAAGTGGTACCACAACTATGGCTATGGCAACCTTCGCGACTACGGCGTGCCCGACAAGAAGGCGGCCGTCGAGCAGCTCGCGAAGAGGTACGCGTGGATCGATCTCGATCGCGTCGGGATCTACGGCCACTCAGGCGGCGGCTTCATGACGGCCGCGGCGATGTTCGGCTTTCCCGATTTCTTCAAAGTCGGCATCTCGGAGTCAGGCAACCACGACAACAGCATCTACAACCGCTGGTGGAGCGAGAAGCACGACGGCGTGAAGGAAGTCGTCAAGGACGACAAGGTCACGTTCGAGTACGAGATCGACAAGAACCAGGACATCGCGAAGAACCTGAAGGGCCACCTCCTCTTGATGACGGGCGACATGGACAACAACGTGCACCCGTCGAACACATATCGCGTGATCGACGCGCTCATCAAGGCGAACAAGCGGTTCGACTTCATCCTGCTGCCCGGCATGCGCCATCCGTACACGCCGGAGCAGGACTACGTGTTCTGGCGCCGCGTCGACTACTTCTCGACGTGGCTGCTCGGCGTGGCGCCGACGGACACGGACATGGTGGAGCTCGACAGGGAGAAACAGCTCAAGAAGTAAACAGCAGGATCAAGCCAGAAGTTCGAAGCAAGAAGTTAGAAGTTCAGAGGGAACGCGTGATCCTCCGAACTTCTAACTTCTGGCTTCTTACTTTTAACTTGATCCGATTCGCCCCTAGTCCAATTTCGTCGTGGAGATCTTCTTCACCACCCCCGCGACCGCTTGTTCGAGCGCTTTGCCGAGCGGCGAGTCGAGGAACGTGGACGCATTGCCGTCCCACGATCCCAGATTCGTGTACACGCTGCCGCCGAAGTGACTGTCCGAGTGACTGCCGGGAACGCGCAAGCTCGTGATGCGCTCGCCGGTGGCGGTGCGGTACAGGTCGGCCTGCAGCGTCACGTTGGCTTTGACCGAGCGCACCGACATGCCGACGGTCTGTCCGGCAATCGACGGGAGGTAGCCGCCCTTCGACGACTCCTCGCTCTTCGCGTCCAGCACCGTGCCGAGCAGCACCACATCGACCCCGGCGCCTTTGGCAATCGCCACCGCCTTCTCGCCGTCGAGATCGGTAAGGTTGGTGCCGGACGGCATCGTCAGCATCCTGCCAGTCAGATTCGGCGCCGAGTGGCTCATTTCGGCTTGCACCAGCCGGCCGACGGCGGCCGCCGTGTCGCTGCTCATGGCGCCGCTGGCATCGAGGAACGGCAGAATGCCGATCTTTGTCGGCGCCGGCGTGTTTTTTTGCGCGAGCGTGGTCGCGAGTGCCGATGCGACCAGGGAGGAACACAGGACGATGAAGACGAGACGAGGAAGTCGCATGGACGGATGGTAACGTGAAGCCCGGCAGCCGCCAAGTGATCGCTCCTCCGCTCTATCTCGGATTCGACGCGAGCACGCAGCACCTGGCGCTGCAGGTCCTCGAGGTCGACACCGGCACTCCGCGACTGGTCTTCGAGCACACGATTTCGTTCGACCGCGACCTTCCCGCGTACGGCACGCGTCACGGCGTCCTGTCGAACGACGATCCTCGCGTTGTCGTCGCACCGCCGTTGATCTGGGCCGACGCGCTGGATCGCGCGATGGCGGCGTTCGCTGCGTCGGGCCTGGATGGCGACCGCGTCCGGGCGATGTCCGGCTCCGCCCAGCAACACGGCAGTGTGTATCTCAGCCGAGTTGCGGCGTCGGCGCTTGCCGAGCTCGATCCCCGTCGGCCGCTGGTGGACCAGCTGACCGGCATGTTCTCGCGCGCGGTGGCGCCCGTCTGGCTCGACGCCAGCACAGCAATCGAGTGCGAAGAGATCGCACGTGCGATGGGCGGCGATCTTGCGGTCGCGCGGCTCACGGGCTCCCGTCCGTTCGAGCGGTTTACCGCCGCGCAGATTCGAAAGTTCTCGACGGTCGATCCCGGGGGCTATGCGCGCACGACGAGAATTCATCTCGTGAGCTCGTTTCTCGCGTCCCTGCTCATCGGCGACGACGCGCCGCTCGATCCCGGCGATGCGTCAGGAACGAACCTGATGGACGTGTCCTCGTCGCGCTGGTCGAACGCAGCGCTCTCGGCGACGGCGCCCGACCTCGCCGGGAGGCTCCCGCCGATTGTGCCGTCTTCGACGATCGTCGGCACGCTCTCGCGCTATTGGCGAGACCGGTACGGGCTGCCCGCGGCCGCCATCGTCGCGTGGTCCGGCGACAACCCGTGCAGCCTGGTCGGCATTGGCTTGGTCGAGGAAGGACGCGTCGGCATTTCGCTCGGCACGAGCGACACGCTCTTCGGATTGATGAAGACGCCGCGCGTGGACGAGACGATGACCGGGCACGTCTTTGGCGCGCCGACCGGCGATTTCATGGGCATCACCGTGTTCAGCAACGGGTCGCTTGCGAGAGAGCGCGTGCGCGACGCGTACGCATTCGACTGGCCGGCGTTCTCCGACGCGCTGCAGCGGACGTCTCCCGGCAACGGCGGTGCGCTGATGCTGCCGTGGTTCGTCCCGGAAATCACGCCGCATGTGACGTCGCCGGCCGTCCATCGGCTCGATCTCGATCCCGCCGACGGCCCGCGCAACGCGCGCGCGGTCGTCGAGGCGCAGATGATGTCGATGGCCAACCACAGCCGCTGGATGCACGTGACCATCGACACGATTCACGCGACCGGCGGCGCCGCCGCCAACGCCGACCTCCTGCGAATCATGGCCGACGTGTTCGACGCGGACGTGGTTCGAATGCCAGTGGGGAACTCCGCGTGCCTGGGCGCCGCGCTGCGCGCTTGGCACGCCGATGCGCGTGCGAGCGGCCACGAGATCGCCTGGACCGACATCGTTCGCCACATCGCCGAGCCGGTCGCGGCGTCGCGCATTGCGCCGATTCCCGTCAACGTGCGGGTCTACGCGGATCTCCGCGAGCGCTACGCGCGCTTCGAGCTCACGCACACCAAGAGCGGTTAATGCGGTCGGCCAGCCCGCGTGTGTTTCTTCATGTTGCTCCTGGCCTTCATGACCTTCATGTCGATCGCGCTGTTCTGGTTTCAGCGCGCGCCGAGCAGCAAATCGATGACGAGCTGATCGAGGCGTTCGTAGGGCAGGCGCTTGGTGGCGAGCTCGCGGCGATCGAACTCGCGATGTTTGAGCATCACCGCCACGTCGCGTGAGTAATGCATCGGTGAGCTCGACCGATCGTCCCGCCGCAGCTCGGCAAGGATCGCCTGAATCTCCTTGTCCTCGCGAAACTGACGCGCCTTCTGCTTGAGCAGCAGGTACGTCCGCATGCAGCCGCGCGCAAAATCCCACACGCCGTCGGCGTCCTCGCTGCGATAGGCGTGCGCGTCGAAGTGTCTCGGCCCGTCGTATCCGTAGTCCTCGAGCAGCTTGACGACGAAGAACAGCGACTTGATCGATTCGGAGCCGAAGCGCAGGTCCTGATCGAATCGCGTGAACTTCTGATCGTTGAGGTCGATGTGAAACAGCTTGCCGGCCTCGAGGGCCTGCGCGACGACGTGGTAGGCGTTCAAGCCCGCCATGTGCTCGTGGGCGATCTCAGGATTCACGCCCACCATGTCCGGATGATCGAGGCTCGAGATGAACGCCAGATACGAGGCGGTCGTCGGAAAGTACAGATCGCCGCGCGGCTCGTTCGGTTTCGCCTCGAGCGCGAACTTGAGCGGGTACCGCTGCGCCATCGCGTGATCGCACAGAAAGTTGATCGCCTCGCGGAAACGCCGGATCGCTTCGATGGGATCCTTCGCCGCGTCCACCTCGGCGCCCTCGCGGCCGCCCCAGAAGACGTAGATGCCCGCGCCGAGCTCCACGCCCAGCTCCATGGCTCGCATCGTCTTCTGCAGCGCGTAGGCGCGGACGGCCGGATCGTGCGACGTGAACGCGCCGTCGCGGAAGGCGGGATCGCTGAAGAGGTTCGTGGTCGCCATCGGGACGACCAGTCCGCTCGCCGCGAGCGCGTCGCGGAACGCGTGGACGATGCGATCGCGATCGTGCGCGGACGCGTCGATCGGCACGAGATCGTTGTCGTGCAGGTTCACGCCATAGGCGCCGAGCGCCTTGAGGTGTTGCAGTGCCGCCGGCAGATCGAGCGCCACACGCGTCGGCTCGCCGAACGGATCGCGGCCGCGATGGCCGACGGTCCAGAGCCCGAACGTGAACTTGTCGGCCGGACACGGCGTGAGCGACGTCATAGACGAGACCGTGGTTTTATACCACCTTCACTTACCGTTCCGCGCCTCGCGCGACAGAGTTGTAAGATCTGCACCGTCGCTCCCATCGGGACGATAAGGGAGAAGGAGCGTTCGTGCCGTCGACCCGTCAACAGCGCCGCACCGCCGATCGCGAGCGCGCCAAGCGTCCGAAGCGCCCGGCACAGAGCTGGACGCTCATGCTCGGCGCCGTCGCGGTACTGGTTGTGTCGGCGGGCTGGTTCGCGTGGGACCGCATCAGCCACACGCCGCCGATTCGCGAGGGTTCGCCGAGCTGGTCGGCAGACGGGCATCACATTTACTTCTACTCCGAGCGGCCAGACGGCAAGGGCGACATCTTCTCCATGAGCGCCGACGGCTCGAGCGTTTCCCCGATCGTCATCAATCCCGCCGACGACGGATCACCGGCGGTGGCGCCCGACGGGCGGATCGCGTTCGATTCAGACCGTGACGGCAACTTCGAGATCTACGTCGAGAACGGCGACAAGACGCAGTTGCGGCGGCTGACGCGCAACCCGGCGCGCGACGTCTCGCCGGCCTGGGCGCCTGACGGCAAGCGCCTTGCGTTCATGTCGGATCGGGCGACCCCCAACCGCGGCTTCGACGTCTACATCATGAATGCTGACGGATCGAACGTCGAGCGCGCGACGACCGTGAATTCAGCATGGTTCCCGCAGTTCTCTCCGGACGGCACCAGGCTCGCGTTTCATGTGGGCCGCGACGTGAACGTGCTCGATCTCTCCACGCACGTGATGAAAGCGCTCACGCAGGATCCGGCCAACGGGATGTACCCGAGCTGGTCGCCTGACGGGCAGCACATTGCGTTCATGAGCTGGCGCCACGGCCGGACCGAGATCTTCACGATGAATGCCGATGGGACCGACCAAAGGCCGATCGTGACGCTCGCGACGGGCAGCGCCATCGATCCGCGCTGGTCGCCGGACGGTCGGACGATCGCGTTCGTTCAGGTGCCCGAGGCCACGCCCGAGTCGCCGCAGGATAGCAAGCAGCCGCGCGCGATCTACACGGTCGACGTTGCTAGCGGGAAGGTCACGAGACTCTCCCGCTAGCATTGACGATTGGCGATCGGCGATCGGCGATGGCATCGATCAATCGCCAATCGTGAGATCGCGATCTCCGATCGATCAATCGCTCGATGCGATCACCGATCGCCAATCGCCGATCGCCGATGGCTACTGTTCGTTCTTCAGCAGCGGATCCTGGCGCACGGTGATCGTGCTGGTGTACGTCTTTCCTCCAGCCGTCATGGTGACTTTGTAGGTGCCCGCGGGCACGCGGCCGGCGCCGCCACCGCCGCCGAAGCCGCCACCGCGACCGCCGCCGCCCGCGACTGCGCCTGGCGTCGGCGCCGGCATCATGCACGAGCCGCCACCGCCGCCGAATCCCGGCGCGCCCGGTCCGCCAGCGCCCGCGCCGCCGGCGCCACCGCCCGCGGCTGCGGCTTGACCCGCACCCGCCGCGCCGCCACCGCGTCCGCCGCCACCGCGTCCGCCGCGTCCACCGCCGCCGCCGGCGGGCGTGGACCACCGCATGCCCCACAGCATCCGGCCGATGCCGGACTGCGCCGTGATCGTCGCCGTGCACGAGTTCTTACCTTCTGGATCCGCGACATCGAAGCGCACTTCACCGGTCACGCGATCGCTCAGGTAGTAGTTGATCACTGCATCGCGCGTCGGATTCGGTCCGATGAACGCGAGCTGGCCGCCCGTGTGCTGCGGCTGCACGCTGAGCCACTCGGTGGCGACGCGATTCTCGAACAGCTTCGCATCCTCCTTCATCGCGTCCGGCGTCATCTGCTGGAGCGGTGTGATGTCGTCGAGCACGTACAGCCCGTGGCCCATCGTCGAGACGAGCAGATCGTTGTCGCGCGGGTGAACCATGATGTCGGTCACGGCGACCGTCGGAAGGTTCGTGTTAAGCCGATTCCACTTCGCGCCGCCGTCGAGCGAGTAGTACGCGGCAAACTCGCTGCCGGCGAAGAGGAGATTCGGGTTCTTGAGGTCTTCTTTGACGACGTAGATGGGCCCCTCGGGGAGA
Source organism: uncultured Solibacteraceae bacterium (assembly GCA_964419785.1). GTDB lineage: Bacteria > Acidobacteriota > Vicinamibacteria > Vicinamibacterales > SCN-69-37 > DATEGZ01. The sequence goes on from CAYQRM010000301.1 coordinate 22,228, forward strand.
TTGTTCGAGATGCTCGTCCACGTCTTGCCGTAATCGGTCGTCTTGAAAATGTACGGCTTGTTGATCGCGTAGCGATGGCCGTCGAGTGACACGTACGCCGTGCCGCGCGCCGAATGCGACGGTTCGACGCGGCTGACCCAGACGTCGCCGCGGCCGACGCCCGGGAAGCCCGCGCTGCCGACCTTCGACCACGTCGCGCCGTAGTTTCGCGTCACCTGCACATTGCCGTCGTCGGTGCCCACCCAGATGTTGCCGGGCTCGATCGTCGACTCGGCGAGCGTGATGATCGTGCAGTGGTATTCGGCGCCGCCGCCGGGATTCTCGTCCGGGGTCAATCCGCCGGATTTGCGGACAGTCTTCTGCGGATCGTTCGAGGTCAGATCCGGGCTGATGATGCGGTACGTTTCACCGCGATCGGTCGTCATCAGCAAGTGGTTCGCGCCGATGAAGAGCGTCTGCGGGTTGTGCGGCGAAATGTAATACGGCGTCGACCAGTTGAAGCGCAACGGACCGGCGTTCTGCGGCTGGGTGCCCCAGTTCCGATCGGCCGCCGATTTCTCCATCTCCGGCGTGATGTATTCGTCCCAATTCGTGATGTTCTGCTTGTTGGGACGGATCGACGACCGCTGTCCGGTCTCGAGATTGAACCGGCCGATGTTGCCGCCTTGCTGATCGGGCTGCGACTCGCTGTAGACAATCCGCGGGTCGCTCGGATCCATGGCGGTGTGGAAACCGTCGCCGCCTCCCGTGTTGATCCAGTCGCTCGTGTAGATGCCGCTCGCGCGCGTCTGCGACGGGCCGCATGAGCTGCCCGCGTCCTGCAGGCCGCCGCACACCCAGTAGGGATCGGCGTTGTTGGCCGTGATGTCGTAGTACTGCGTCACGTTGATGTTCGTGAACCGCAGCGACGTCTCGCCATCATCGTGCGTCAGCGCGAGGCCGCCGTCGCTCGCGATGTAGTAGCGATTCTTGTTGTGCGGATCGAACCACATCGCGTGCCAGCAGTGCATGCCCTGGCCGCCGCCGCCGCCGATCCACGTCTTGCCACCGTCGTGTGAGCGCCGGTAGTTGATCGTGTAGCTGAACACTTCCTGATCGTTCAGCGGGCTCATCTGTACCTGCATGTAGTAGAACGGCCGGCTGAGGTAGCGATCGAGCAGCTTCCACGTGAGGCCGCCGTCCTCGGACCGATACATGCCGGCGCCCAGCTTCGTCAGATCGTTGCAGCCCGGATCGACGGGCGTCGCTGCCGGCTGCGCCGGCGCGGCTGCCGCTTGACCGCCCGCGCCTCCCGCCGCCGCGCCGCCGCCAGCCGCTGCTGCCGCGCCGCCGCGTCCGCGTCCGCCGCCACGACCGCCGCCGCACTCAGGCTGATAGTCGGCCTCAACGTGCGCCATCAGGATCTTGGGATTCGTCTTCGCGATCGCGAGACCGATGCGGCCGACCATCGTCGGCAGGCCCACGGTCAGTTTCTTCCACGTCTTGCCGCCATCAACCGACTTGTAGATGCCGCCATTCTTGCTGCCGTCGACGATTTTCAGGGGGTCGGGCACGCCCTCGGAGTTGCCGCCGCTGATGAGGCCCCACGGATAGCGGATGCGATCCCAGAACGAGACGTAGAGGATTTCCGGATTCGTCGGATCCATGACGAGGCCGTCGGCGCCCGTCATCTGACTGTTCGGCAGGCCGTTGGTCAGTTTCGTCCATGTCTTGCCGCCGTCGATCGTTTTGTACAGGCCGCGGCTGCCTGTCGGCGCCCAGATGTTGCCGAGCGCAGCGACGTACACGATGTCCTTGTTCGTCGGATGCAGCCGGATGCGGCCGATGTTGTACGTGTCCTTCAGTCCGACGTTCTCGAACGTCTTGCCGCCGTCGGTGGACTTGTACACTCCGTCGCCCCACGCGGCCGTGTTGCGCTGATGTCCTTCACCGGTGCCGACCCAGATGAGGTTCTTGTCTTTCTGATTGATCTTCACGTCGCCGATCGACGCGGAGTTGTACGTGTCGAAAATCGGCGTCCACGACGTGCCGCCGTTCTCCGATTTGAGCACGCCTCCCGCCGCCGATCCGACGACGACGTACGTCCAGTCATCGTCGAGCGCGTCGACGGCCGAGATGCGGCCGATGAGGTTGGCGTTGCCGAGGTTGCGGAACGCCATGTTGCGGAGCATCGGATCGGTCGTCCGAGCCGGCGGTGCGCCGGTCTGCGCGGCGAGCGACACGCCGAGCAGTCCCAGGGCGAGTACAAAGGTCAGGCGCAGCCAGCGCTGTGCAGGGGCGCGCATGTCGGTCCTCCAGTGGTTTGTGGCCCGTCGAATTGGGGGTAAACCGGCGCTATGGTGACAAAGTCCGGCGCGGCTGTCCACTGTCCGCGCCACAGGGCGCCGTGCTGGCCGGGTTCTTCCGTTCCGTGGCCGCCGTGCGTATCCGAGGTATGAGATCAATCAGCCGCGCGATCGTGCTCGCCCTGGTTTGCGGAGCGATGGCGTCCGCCCAGCAGCCGACGCCGCAGGGGCCGGAGCTGACGCCAGCCCAAACGTTCAAGAAAATAATCACGGCACTTGATGCCGAAGCCATCGGCATCGAGGGGCTGGCGTTCGACCAGGACGCAACGGAAATCATGTTCGCCGACTTCGACCACCGCATTGCGCAGTGGCAGGAAGTGATCACGCAGGACCAGGCGCAAATCGCCAAATTGCAGGCGGATGGTGATTCAGGCACGAACCAGGCGGCCATCCAGCAGTTGCAAGCCAGGGTCGATCTCGCGCGAGGGCAGATCGACGTCTTGACCCGACTGAAGAACGTCGTCAAGGCCGATCCCCAATGCGGCTTCGGTCAGAAGCTCGATCAGCTGAATGGGCTCATCAAACTCATCGGGAGTCAGCTGGCGCAGATGGCGCCGGCTATCGAGCAGATGAAGCGCCTGCAGTCCATGCCGAGCTTGCCGGGCATTCCAGGCATTGGCTCCGCGAGCGTCTCGCTGCAGACGAGCTTCGATCGCTACGAGTCCTTGATGAAGAGCCTGGAAACCCAGCGCGACATCATCAACGAGTCGTGCGAGAGCGCGAAGCACGACGCCACGATCGAGCAGGGGACGCGCGCGGCCGGAGACGCTGTGGTCCGCGCGATGCAAGTCGCCGTGGGCGGCCATATCAACGACGTCGGTACGTTGGCGAAGATTCTGCTCCCGGTCGTGGAAGTCGCTCGGCAAGACGCGTTTGGATTGGGACTGGACCAACCGAAGGACGAGCAGGAGCACTTCATGGGCGAGCTCGTGAGAATCGTCGACGCTTACGCCGAGCGCGTTGTTCAGAACTGCCAGAAGGAATCGGGCGGCCTCGAGAATCTGCTGGCCATTCAGCGCACGACCCAACAGATCGGCGTCGAGGGCGGGCTCAGCAGCAAGGTCGACCTCAATCCCTGCCTGTATCGGATGTACGAAGTGGACGCGGTGATGGACGTGCCATTCCAGCTCCGGCATTGCGGCGATATCAATCTCTGGGGCGATTGGGGCTTCCGTCTTGCCCCCGGCACTGAATGGAAGCTGAACGGCGGCCTGAACGTCGACCAGGGCGGATCGGGACACCTCGATGTCTCGGGCACGGGGAAATCGACGATGGGAACATATGCCGTCTGGTTCAAAGGACCCGCGACGGTGACCGTGCGCGAGGACCGGCTCGGCAAGATCAAGCTCATGTCCATCGCGAACATGGAACTTCAGTTACAGCGATCGGCGATTCCGGCGGGCGGCGGCGTGATGCATCCCGCCAGGAGCGCGACGGGCACGTATCCCGTCCAGATGCTCGGTCAAAAAGCATGCGATCCGACGCAGGACGTCTGGAAGTTCGATCCCGGCAGCGTGCTTCGCTAGAGAACGAGCGGTCAACTGTGAAACGAGCGCGCGTGCGCTTCGTACCAAGCCTTGAACTTCCGAAAGGCCTGGCCGCGATGTGAGACGACGAGCTTTTGCGCGTCGGTCGCCTCGCCGAGCGTGCAGTCGTAAGGCGGATAGAAAAGAATCGGGTCGTAGCCGAAGCCATTGGAGCCGCGAGGCGGTAGGATGACGCGACCTGCAACCGTACCCTCGGACTCGAAGGCCACGCTCGAGACGGCCTCGACAAACGCGAGCGCGCACACAAATCTCGCGGTCCAAGGCTGGGCGTGCGGCGCCAGCTCTCGCGAGAGATTGGCGAATTTCTCGGCGTAGGTCGCGCCAGGGTAGCGGGCGCTTTCGACGCCGGGCCGGCCGCCCAGCGCGTCAATCGCGAGTCCGGAATCCTCCGCGACCGTGGGCAGGCCGGTCGACTGTGCGTAGTAGATCGCCTTCAGCCGAGCGTTTTCGGCGAACGTCCGTCCGGTTTCTTCCGGTTCGGCGACCGGCGGCAGATCAGCGAGCGTGAGGACCTCCGCATCGATTCCGTCGAGCACATGGCGGATTTCGCGGACTTTCCCCGGATTCGTGGTCGCGATCAGCAGCTGGCGCACGCGACCATCATCTCCGGTTTTCCGGCGCGCGCGCCCCGAAGTCCCGCACTTCAAGCCCACTTTCCTCCTATAATCCTGCCCGGTTCCGCACAGTCACGGAGGGATGGGTATGGTTCGCAGCAGATTATTGAAGTGGGCGCTGGCAGTCTCGTGCGCCGGTGCGTTCGTGATCGGCGCATCGGCGCAGGAAGTCGCGCGCGCGGTGTCGAGAGCCGTCGTGACTCCTGACAATCCGATCTGGGCGAGCGACGTACAGGATCCCGCAACGCCGCCGCAGCAGGATCAACAGGCCGGTCAAGCCGGACGCGGGGGGCGAGGCGGCCCTCAGCAGCCGCCGCAGCCTCGTCCGTACGCGCAGGTGATCACGGCGCAGGCGAAGTCGTCGCCCGGCGTGTTCACGGTGCATCGCGTCGGAGAATCGCTCTACTACGAGATTCCCAAGACCGAGCTCGGCAAGGACTTTCTCTGGGTGACACAGCTGAAGGCGACGACGTTTGGCGCCGGGTACGGCGGCCAGGCCGTCAACAACCGCGTCGTGCGCTGGGAACAAATTGGCAATCGTGTGTTGCTGCGCCTCGAGAATTACGGTGTCGTCGCCAGTGACGCGTCGAATCCCGTCGCGCAGGCGGTGACCGACGCGAACACGCCGCCGATCGTCGCGTCGTTCAACGTCGAGGCGTTCGCGGACAACGGATCGCCCGTGATCGACGTCACGCGGTTGTTCACGACCGAAATCCCCGAGCTGTCCGCGCGGCAGAACGTCGGCGCGCGCGGTTTCGACGCCAACCGCTCGTTCATCGACAAGGCCGTGGCGTACCCGCTCAATATCAATGTCGAGGTCACGCAGACGTACACGACGCCGCTGCAGGACGCGGCAGCTGGCGGCGGTCGTGCGGCCGCGCCGACCGGCATGCGCGGCAACAGCGGCACGGTCGTCATGTACTACAGCATGGTGAAGCTGCCCGAGACGCCGATGCAGCCGCGGCTCTTCGACGAGCGCGTCGGCTACTTCACGACGTCGACCTACGACTATAGCCGGCCGGAGCACAAGGCCACGCAGCGCGTGTTCATCACGCGCTATCGGCTCGAGAAGAAAGATCCGAACGCGGCGCTGTCCGAGCCGGTGAAGCCGATCGTGTACTACGTCGATCCGGCGACGCCGAAGCAGTGGGTGCCGTGGGTGAAACGCGCGATCGAGGACTGGCAGCCGGCGTTCGAGATGGCCGGCTTCAAGAACGCGATCATCGCGAAGGAAGCGCCGAGCAAGGCCGAGGATCCCGATTGGAACGCGGAGGACGCGCGCTACTCGGTGATTCGCTGGCTGCCGTCCACGACGGAAAACGCGGTCGGTCCGCACATCGTCGACCCGCGGAGCGGCGAAATCATCGAAGCCGACGTCCAGCTCTACCACAACGTCATGAACCTCGCGACGATGTGGTACTTCGACCAGGTCGGGCCGCTCGATCCGCGCGCCAAGAAGCTGCCGCTTCCCGAAGATCTGATGGGCCGGCTGCTCGAGTACGTGATCGCGCACGAGGTCGGCCATACGCTCGGCTTCCAGCACAACATGAAGGCGAGCTCCGAGTACACGCTCGCGCAGGTGCGCGACAAGAACTGGGTCAAAGAGAACGGCCACACGCCGACGCTCATGGATTACTCGCGCTTCAACTACGTCGCGCAGCCGGAGGACGGGATCGCGATTGAAGATCTCGTTCCGAAGATTGGTCCGTACGACAAGTGGGCGACGATGTGGGGCTACAAGACGATCTCCGGTGTGAAGTCGCCCGACGACGAGAAGAAGACGCTCGATTCGTGGGCGCGCGAGCAGGACACGAAGCCGTACCTCCGATTCTCGACGTCCGGAGCCGCGGGTTCGGACCCGGGAGATGAGACCGAAGCCGTCGGCGACGCCGATGCGACGGCGGCGACCGCGCTCGGCATGAAGAACCTGCGGCGCGTCGCGGACATGATGCTCGACGCGACGTCCACGCCCGGCGAATCGTACAGCGATCTCAATGAGGTGTACGGCCGCGTGGTGGGGCAGTGGACGACGGAGATGAACCACGTGACGAACGTGGTCGGCGGCCTGCTGTCACAGGAGAAGTACGTGGGGCAGCAGGGCGTGCGCTTCACGCCCGAGCCGAAGACGAAGCAGATGGAAGCCGTGCAGTTCCTGCTGAGCAACGCCTTCCAGACGCCGGACTTCCTCGTCAAGACCGACATCCTTCGCCGCATCCAGCCGACGGGCGTCGTCGCGCGCGTGCGGACGGCGCAGAACTCGGTGATGAACTCGCTGCTCAATCCGGCGCGCCTGGATCGGCTCGTCGAACAGAACGCGCTCGATCCGACGAACGCCTATTCGCCCGTGCAGTTCCTCGGCGACGTGCGCAAGGGCATTTGGAGCGAGCTCGCGACGCCCGCGAAGCCGATCGACACGTTCCGCCGGAACACGCAGCGCGTGTATCTCGACACGATCGACAACCGGCTGAACGAGAACAGCGCGACGAGCGATGAAGTGCGCGCGCTGCTCAAGGGCGAGCTGAAGGCGCTGGACGCCCAGATTCGCGCGGCGCAAGCAGCCGTCACGGACGTCGCCACGTCACGCCATCTGCAGGACGCGCGCGATCAAATCTCCGCGGCCCTCGATCCTCACGCGATGCGCACGCCGCCTCCCGCTGCGGCGGCCGGCCGGGGCGGACGCGGCGGCTTCTCTGGCGCCGCCGGCGGACCGACCGACTCGGCGCTCGTGAGCGGCGATCGGTACGACTACGCTCACGATCCGTTCCTGCTGCCGCCCACGGGCTGCTGGCCGGACCTGATCATCAGATAAAAGACTCGAGGTCCAGGACCTCAAGAGCACTTGAGGTCCTGGACTTCAGTACTTCAGAATCTTTCCCACGACCGCCCGCTGTTGTTCAACAAGCGCACTGATGCCGCGATCCGCGAGCGCGAGAAGAGAATCGAGCGCGCTGCGGTCGAATGGCTGCGCCTCGGCCGTGCCCTGGACCTCGATGAACTTGCCGCCGGCCGTCTTGACGACGTTCATGTCGACGTCGGCGCGCGAGTCCTCGTCGTAGGCGAGATCGAGTAATGGCGTGCCGGCGACGACGCCGACGCTCGTGGCGGCGACGTAGTCGGTAATCGGCACGCGCGGGATCGCGGCCTGTGCCCGCAGACGCTCGAGCGCGAGCACGAGCGCGACGAACCCGCCGGTGATTGACGCGGTGCGCGTGCCGCCGTCGGCTTGAATCACGTCGCAGTCGATCCACACGGTCCGCTCGCCGAGCTCCGGCATCGACGTGATCGCCCGCAGCGACCGTCCGATGAGCCGCTGGATCTCCTGGGCGCGGCCGCCGACTTTGCCCGCGGAGGCTTCGCGCGTCGTGCGCGTGGACGTCGCGCGCGGCAGCATGCCGTACTCGGCAGTGACCCACCCCTTGCCCTGGCCGCGCAGAAACGGCGGGACGCGATCTTCGATCGACGCCGCGCAGATGACGCGCGTGCGTCCAACTTCGATGAGGACCGACCCTTCTGCGTGCACGAGAAAATCCGGCGTGATCTTGGTCGGGCGAATGGCGTCGGCCAGACGGCCGTCGAGACGAGGCATGTGCGGTTATTGTCCTTTCCGAACCCACTTGAGCGAGCGCGTGAGCGGCGTGCGCAGATCGACGTGGCCGGCAAGCGTGTCGACTTCCTTGCCGTCAACGAGAATCTGGACCGACGTGACATCGGCGAGGTTGACCGTGAGCGCGTCGACGATCGCGTAGACCGCGAGGATCTCGTCGAGCGACCCGCCGGTGTGGTGCGTGGTGATTTCCGGGCTGAAGTCGAGATACGCCTGCCCGTTCGGCGTGAGATACACGGTCCGCAGGATCGTCCCGGACGGAATGGCCGAGAGCAGCCCCTCGGGCGGCGCCAGCAGCTGCGCCTCGATGATCCGCCGCGCCTGCTCGCTCGGCGTGCTGCCGTACGGCACTTCGTGACTGACCGGCACGAGCTCGTTGCCGCTCGACGCGACGTAAAAGAGCGTCGCGTGAATCTTGCGCGACTCGGCCGGCGTCGTCGATGTCGACGCTGTCGCGGACGTTGATGCGGGCGCGCCGCCGCTCGGCGTTTGCAGCAGACGCGGCAGTTTCGCGACGACCAGCCAGACGCCGAGGCCGACCAGCACGAGGCCGACGCCGACCATCGTCCACAACCCGCGCCGCGAAGTCGGAGCGTCACTCATTTGACTGGCCCCGGCGTCACGCCGGTTGGCGGAAATCCGCCGCGGAGCTCGGCGATCGTTGCGAGGAGGGATTCGACGATCGCTCCGGAGATGTTGCCGGCGAGGCCCTTGTCGTCCTCGGCGTTGGTGAGGAATCCCATCTCGACGAGCGCCGCGGGCATGTTGGCGCCGACGAGCAGACGAAGCGGCGCCTGCACCGCGGGCTGCGGATTGAGCGGCACGCCGTGCTCCGCGAAATGTCGAACGAGGATCGCGCCGAGCGTGGCCGATCGATCCGCATACGGCAGCTGCGCCAGGTCCCACGGCACGACGTCGATCGTGCGCGTGCCGCCGCCGACGATGGGGACCGGGGTGCCGCGCGGGATGGCTTGTTCGCGGCCCTTGTAATCCTCGAGGCTGAGCGTGTACACCTGCGCGCCGCGCAGCGCCGGAGCGAGCGACGCGTTCGCGTGCAGGCTGATCAGCAGGTCCGCCTTGTTGTTGTTCGCGAAGGCCGTGCGCTTGTCCGCCGGCACGTTGTCATCGCCTTCGCGCGTCATCAACACGCGCAGACCCATGCGGCCTTCGATTCCCGCGCGCAGCCGCCGCGCGACCTGCAGCGTGAGATCTTTTTCCTTGGTCCCGCCCGCACTTTGCACGCCGGTGTCGTCGCCGCCGTGTCCCGGATCGATGACGATCGTGCGCAAGCCTGTCAGACGTGAGAGATCGGGCAGCGGCTGATCCTGCCGTCCCGGAGCGGCGCCCGCGGCCGGCGCGCCGGGTGCCGCCGCGCCGGGAGCCGCTGGAGGCGGCGGCGGAGGAGGCGGCGGAGGCGCCGGCAGCAGCTCGACCGTCAGATGCGTCTGGTCACGATCGTCTTCGTTGTTGACGACCGAGGTCTGCGGTCCGAGATCGAGAGTGATCGTCGTCCCCTGGACGTGCACGGCGCCGACGAACTCGCTCGCCTGGCCCGTCGTCGGCGCCATGTCGAGCGCGGCTGCGTCGAAGCGCACCGTCACGGTCTTGCCTTCGCGCGTGACCTTGTGCGGCGCGGTCGGCTGCAGCTCGAACGTGACTCGCGCGCCCGTCGCCAGTTTCTGCACCTGAATCGCGACGTGCGGCACGACCACGTTGCCGACGATGATCAACTTCGACGGGCGCCGCACCTCGATGCGCGTGTTGAGCGCGCGTGCGAGCGCGACCGGAATGAAGTCGAGCGGCACTTGGTACATGCCGTTGCGATCGCGGCCGATCGGTCCGGACAGCGAGACGACGCTGCCGTTCACCTGCGCGAAATTCTGACCGGGAATCAGCAGGATGCGCTGACCCTTTGCGTTGATCGTCAGGCCGCCGACGACCGGATCTTCAGTGGCGGTGAGCTCGAAGACCGGGGCAAGCTGATCCAGCCCGACGACCTCAACGCCGCTGACCGTTCGCGTCGTCAGCGGCTTTTTGCTCTGCGCGGTGATCACCGTGTACGTCGACGTCGCCTGACCCTGGAGCCGAGCCGGTAATGCGGCGAGCCACAGGAGGGTGAGCCCGACCGACAGGGCGACCCAGGCGCGCACGGCGGGTGGAACTTCGGAAGAACGCAACGGCTCATCATAACAAGCGATCAATAATGCTGCGGACGCTTGATCGCGCGATGCCACTCGCAGGCTACTCCGGCACGCCGCTCGTGAAGAAGCTCGGCATCAAGCCCGGCATGACGGTCGCCGTCATCGGATCGCCGCGCGGCTTTCGCGACGAGCTAACCGGCCTGCCCGATTCCGCGCGATTGACGATGCGCACGTCGAAGCCGGCGGACCTGGTCATCTGGTTCGCGCCCGATCGCAAGACGCTCGAGGCCGGCATCGGTCAGGCGCTGCGCGCGATGACCTCCGGCCTGTGGATCGCGTGGCCCAAGAAATCGTCGAAGCGCAAGTCCGACATCACGGAAGATGA
>CAYQRM010000302.1:0-11915 GCA_964419785.1 uncultured Solibacteraceae bacterium
GCATGCCGTGGATCAGGTAGCTTTCGTTCCTGGAGAGACCTTGGGTCGCTGGCGCGAGTGTGAAGGCCGTGAACAGGAACATGAAGGCCGTGAAGGGCTTGATGGGCATAAAGGCAATGGCCTCGGGCCGGTGGCGGGTCAGTTGGCGAAATAGCCGCGACGGGCATTCACCGTGAGCTTGTTGCCTCGGGGTTTCGTGACCGTCACACCGAGATCGTGCCAACCGGATCGCTCCACGCCGCGCGGTGTGTACCTCAGCACGTAACTTTCGGCGAATTCACTCAAGACGGTTTTCATCGCCTCCGCAACGCTTCGATCGAGTGGACGCGCCTGCCCGCCCGTCACCTGAGCTGCCGAGACAAACGCTTGGGCCGTCGCGGGTAATTCGTAACGGCCTCGACCGACTCGGCCTCCCGTCCAGGTCCGGGCGAACACGAGCTCGAGTCGCGCCTCTGTCCGTTGCGCAATCGGCGGCAACTGGTCACGGTCCACCGAACTGAAGACGTCCAGGGCTTCAGTGAAGGCCACCACGAGGTGCCGGCGATTGGACGCCGTCGGCTGCATCAATGCCAGCGCGACAGCGTCGTTCGTCGACATCCCTCCGCCTTCGGGCAGCGCCGTCAGGGACCATGCCGATGGAACGGGCTGCATCGGCAGGATTTCCGTCACGTAGGTTCCGTCGGCCAGCAATTGAAGCCGATCGCCAGGCTTGAGCAGTGCCCCGATACGTGTGACGTTCGACCGGAACTCCTCGATCCGCTCATGGACCACGGCTTCGGAGCTGACATCGACGAGAAGCGTGACATCGAGAGGAATCGCTTCGTTCGAAAGGGCCACGATCTCCTGCGGCACACCGTTGTCGGTGAGCAAGAAATCGCCCGTCGTCAATCCAGGGACAGCTCGGTTGCGATCAAGGACAGAGACATTGACGGATACAACGTCCACGCCAGCCCGGAACACCTGTGGTGACTGAGCCGCCGTCGCGGCCAGGACGCTGCAGATCAACACACCACTCGAGATGCTGCAGCCGCGCATCATCGAAGGTCCTGGTGGAGTCGAGTGATGGAAGTGGACCACAAACGCCACTCGGGCCAGGCATAGTCACGCCAAGGGTCGTCGGCAGGATGCGCCGCGAGGGTGCCGCGGACCAGTGCCGCAGGTTCGTCGCGAACGCCGCGTAGGAAGAGCAGTGTTGCAAGCGCCGTCGACGCGGATTCCGCACGCGGGACTGTCTCAAGCGCGACTTGGAGCGACGAGATCGCTTCGTTCGGACGATTGAGGCGCTCGAGCGCTTTGGCTCGAAGGAACTGCGCGAGATAGATCAAAGCCGGTTCTGCTGATATGGCGTCGACTCGGTCGAACCTCGTCAGCGCGTCTTCATCGTCACCGAGACGAAGCGCAACGCCGCCCGCTCTCACGAGCGATTCAGCACGGATTGCTGCATCGGCCGCAAGTGCATCGTAGCGGCTCCGCGCGCGGCGCCACACGCCAGGATCGAGGACGGCATCGACCGTCGGTCCGCTCGTCGGGAATGCTCCAAGATAGAAGAAGGCGTGACCCGATCGGTGCACTTCCTCGTCGACGGCCTCGGCCAGCTTGAATCGCGCCTCATCCGGAAATCGTTCGATGGCCGCACCTAGCTGGTTCACTCCTGGACCGTGTTCTTGGCGAACCAAGGCCGCGATCCTCGGGTCCACGCCTGCGGGCAGATATCCCGAAAGGAGATAGGCATCCATGGAACGCTCGATCAGCGCGATTTCCGCCAGACGCCATGAACGTTCGGCTGACAGCGGCTGCTGCGACGAGCGAATGAGTTGGTCCGCCCAGCCGAGCAACGCTGAGGTAGCCAGTATCGGGCGCGGCGGTGCGGCGCGAGAACGCAGCAACTCTCGCTTCGACGCTTCGAGCGCCACGCTGGCCACGAGCAGTCGGCGCCGGGCAACGGAGGTCGCTTCTGCACCTCCAAGCCAAGAAGGCGCTACGTCGCGCAGCTGTTTGCTGAACGCTTTGAAGTCGGTAATGCGATCGAGCTCGGTCTCCACCGACGCATAGTTGCCGCGATCGTAGCCGTCAAGCAGTTCGCCGATCGCCGGGCCATCGCCGGAACTGGCCAATGCAGAAATGCAGAGGATGAACGCCGAGCAAACGATCGCCGGCGCATTCACAACTTTCAGCTCTTTCTTGCCGCCTGTCTTGCGACCGCTTCCGCTGCACGCTTCGCCGCTTCCGGATCACCCAGATATTCATGCTTGATCGCTCGCAGCTCATCGTCGAGCTCGTAGACGAGCGGGATGCCGGTCGGGATGTTGAGCTCGGCGATGTCGGCGTCCGAGATGTGGTCGAGATACTTCACGAGCGCGCGGAGGCTGTTGCCGTGCGCGGTGATGAGCACGCGGCGGCCGGCGCGCAGGTCGGGCGCAATCGTGCCGTGCCAGTACGGGAGAAAGCGAGCGACGACGTCCTTGAGCGATTCGGTCGCGGGAATCTCGTTCGGGGCGAGCGACGCGTAGCGCGGATCGTGCGAGGAATGCCGCGGGTCGTCGGGTGAGAGCGGCGGCGGGGGGATGTCGTAGCTGCGCCGCCAGATTTTCGTCTGCGCTTCACCGTGCGCGGCGGCCGTCTCGGCCTTGTTCAGCCCCTGCAGCGCGCCGTAGTGCCGCTCGTTCAAGCGCCAATTCTTGATGGCGGGAATCCACATCAGGTCGAGCTCGTCGAGCGCGATCCAGCACGTGCGAATGGCGCGCTTGAGCACCGACGTGTACGCGACGTCGAACACGAATCCAGCCTCGCGCAGGAGCTGTCCGGCCTCGCGCGCCTCGCGGCGACCCTGCTCGCTCAGGTCGACGTCGGTCCAGCCTGTGAATCTGTTCTCCTGATTCCAGGCGGATTCGCCGTGTCGCAGCAGGACGAGCTTCACTCATCCGCCGATCTGCCGGATCGCGGCGCGGCCGGCGAATTTCGCCTTCGCACCAAGCGACGCTTCGATGCGCAGTAACTGGTTGTACTTCGCGGTGCGATCGGAACGGCTCGCCGATCCGGTCTTGATCTGGCCGGCGGAGGTTGCCACCGCGAGATCGGCGATCGTCGTGTCCTCGGTCTCGCCCGAGCGGTGAGAGACGATATTCGCGTAGCCGGCGGCGCGCGCCATTTCCATCGCGGCGAGCGTCTCGCTCACCGTGCCGATCTGGTTGAGCTTGATGAGGATCGCGTTGGCGATGCCTTTCGCGATCCCTTCCTTGAGAATCGCCGGATTCGTCACGAAGATATCGTCGCCCACGAGCTGCACCTTCTTGCCGAGCGCGTCGGTGAGGCGCTTCCAACCGGGCCAGTCGGCTTCGGCGAGGCCATCCTCGATCGAGACGATCGGAAACTGGCGCGACCAGTCTTCGTAGAGACGAATCAGATCGTCCGACGATTTCTTGCCCTCGCGCGATTTCTTGAGATCGTAGCCCTTCGTCGACTCGTCCCAGAATTCGCTCGCGGCGACGTCGAGTGCGACGTAGACGTCCGTGCCTGCGTGATAGCCGGCGGCGTTGATCGCGGCGAGCACGAGATCGAGCGCTTCGCGATTGGAGGCGAGGCTCGGCGCGAAGCCGCCTTCGTCACCGACGCCCGTTGCGAGGCCGCGCTTCTTCAGCAGAGAGCGCAGCGCGTGAAAAATCTCTGCGCCCGCGCGCAGCGCGTCGGCGAACGTCGGCAGTCCCGCCGGTACGACCATGAATTCCTGGAAGTCGACGTTGGTGTCCGCGTGCGCGCCGCCGTTGAGGATGTTCATCTGCGGGACGGGGAGCAGCGGATGGCTCGGTCGCGCGGCTGCGGGCACGAGCTCGGCGAGCGACGCCCACAGCGGCTGCTTCGCTGACGCGGCGTTCGCGCGCGCGACCGCCATCGACACGCCAAGTACCGCGTTCGCGCCCAGCCGCCCGAGATTTGGCGTGCCGTCCAGTCGCTGCAGCTCAGCGTCAATCGCGCGCTGGTTCGAGTCGATGCCGACCATCGCCTTGCGGATCTCGCCATTGACGTGCGCGACCGCCTTGGTGACGCCCTTGCCGCCGTAGCGTTTGGCGTCGCCGTCGCGCAGTTCGAGCGCCTCGCGCGTTCCGGTCGACGCGCCCGACGGCACGGCCGCGCGTCCGAACGCGCCATCCTCGAGCGCGACCTCGACTTCGACAGTGGGGTTGCCGCGCGAGTCGAGAATTTCGCGGGCTTCAATGGTCTGGACCTTCACGCGACGACCGACCTCCGGGCTGGATGGGGCGAGGCGGCATGATAACATCAACCCCGCGGTGTCCCCCGTGCGCGCGCCCATCGCGCGCGCTCGTTCTGCCGAGTCGCCAGACGTTCGACGACACAAGGAGGCGCACGCGCAGCGTCTCCCGGGAGGGTGTATGCCCCGGCACATCCCTATTTCGGTCGCGTGGCTGCCGATAGTGCTCATCGCGACCGGCGCCAGCGCGCAACAACCGCGCCGCGCCCCCACGCCCGTTTCACAACAAGCGTCCGCCGCCGGCGGGCACATCCGTGGTGTCGTCCGCGACGACGTCGGGTCCGCGGTGGGTGGCGTGATGGTCGTGGCGATGGGGACGACGCTCGCCGCGGCGAAGAGCGATACGACCGGCCGCTACAACCTCGCGCTGCCGCCCGGTGAGTACATCCTGCGCGCCGCGCGTGACGGCTACGTGTCGACCTATCGCGAGCCGATTCGCATGCAGACGAGCGTCGAGCTCGAGCGCAACATCACGCTCACGCGCCAGGGCGCCTCGACCGAGAAGGCCGGCCTCGTCCAAACCGCGCCGGGCAGCGTCGCCGCGGCGAAGGACGCCGATCACGCTCACGATGAAGCGGCGTGGCGGCTGCGGTACCTGCCGCGCACCGCGCTGCGAGATGTCGGCGCCGCCGATGCGGGCGTGACGGGCGACGACGCCGATGCGTCGACGCCGCACGCGGGCGTCAACTGGACCGGCGCGGATGCGACAGAGCCGATGACGGCGCTCTTCGCGGCGGGGCTCAACGGTCAAGTGAACTATCTGACGACGAGTCTTCTCCCGGCCGCGAACACGACGGGCGCGGCCGCGGACTGGATGCGAGGCATTGCGTCGGCGTCAGTTGGCGCGCCGATCGGTTCTGTCGGCGACTGGATCGTCCGCGGCGCGTTCAACGCCGGCGATCTGTCGTCGTGGGTGTTGCACGGCGAGTTCCGATCGCGCGAAGGCCAGGCGCACATGCTCAACTTCGGTGTCTCGCACAGCGCGCAGATGATCGTCGATCACAGCACGGCGCTGAGCGCGCCGGATCAGTCGCGCAGCGTCGGCGACGCCTACGGCTACGACCGCTGGGCCGCACGGCCCTGGCTCGAGCTCGACTACGGCGCGCGCATCGATCGCTACGACTATCTGCTGACGACCCCCGCGCTCGTGAGTCCGGAAGCCGGCATGCGACTCGAGGTCGCGCCGAAGACGTACGCGGTCGTGTCCGCGTCGTACGATCGCGTCGCACCAGGCGCGGACGAGTTCCTGCCGCCAGCGGCCACCGGCCCGTGGCTGCCGCCGCAGCACACGTTTTCGTCGCTGGGTGGCGCGCCGCTCGGCCCCGAATCGGTCGAAACATACGAGGTCGGACTCGATCAGCGGTTCGGCCCCGACGATCGCGCCCGCACGATCTCCGTTCGGCGCTTCCGCCAGTCGGTTGTCGATCAAGTCGCGACGCTCTTCGGCGTCGACCTCGCCGGCGACAGCAATCACTACTACGTCGCGAGTCCCGGCGACGTGCGCGTCGATGGCTGGAGCGTGGCGATCGACGGCGAGCTGTCGCGCTACGTCCGCGGGCGCGTGAACTACTCGCTTGGTCAGGCGTCATGGGCGCCCGATCCGACGGCGGTCGCGCTCGGCCGCATCGCGCCGTCAGCCGTCCGCGACGGTCGCGAGTCCGTCCACGACCTCACGACGTCGGTCACGACGCGCCTGCCGTCGACGTCGACCGACGTGTCGTTCGTCTACCGCATGAGCTCGGCGTTCAGCCAGCCGGAGCCGACCACCGGCCTGCCGCAACTCGCCGGCCGCTTCGACCTCGAGGTGCACCAGGCGCTTCCGTATCAACCCGTTCGCGGCGGCAAGCTCGAAGTGCTGTTCGCGATTCGCAACCTCTTCTACGACGCGCATGATTCGCGCTCGATGTACGACGAACTGCTGACCGTCAAGCCGCCGCTCAGACTCGTCGGGGGCATCCAGATCCGGTTCTGACCTCCGACCGACCGTGACACCTCGCCAGCTGCGTCCTCTGATCCGCGTGGCCCTGCCCGTTGCCGTGGCAGCGGTCCTCGTATGCATGGCGATCGTCAACGTCGCGCTGGTGAAGACCTGGGTCGGCGAGCTCGACGACGGCGTGCTCTGGCAGAAGTCCGGCGAGAACGTCGTCGCCGAAGACGTCGCCGCGGGATACGCGGGCGATCGCGCGGGGATCAAGCCGGGCGACACGCTGTATCAAATCGACAGCCAGGAAGTCCGCAGCGTCGATGACGTGCTGGCGACGCTGCACGCGTCCGACGGGACGCACCCGCTCAAGTACGCGGTGACGCGCTCGGGTGTCGACCAGCCGCTCTCGGTCGATCTGCTGCCGATGCCGACCGTCGACGGCTCGCTGTACTACGCGCTCGCGCTGGTCGGGATCCTGTCGATCGCGATCGGCGCCTCGGTGCGGCTGCGCCGGCCGAACGATCCGGCGACGCTGCACTTCTTCTGGCTGACGGTCGCGTTCTTCGGCGTGCTCGCGTTCACGCCGGCGGGCCGCTACAGCCACCTCGACTATTTCTTCGATTGGGCGGACGCCGTGGCGCGGCTCGCGTTGCCGCCGCTGTTCCTGCACTTCGCGTTCGTGTTTCCCGAGCGGCCGAACGCCTGGGCGCGCACCGATCTTGGCCGCGCCGTGATTCCGGTGCTGTACCTGCCGGCGCTCCTGCTCGGCATTAGCCGCGTGACGCTCATCGCCGGCGGCTTGCACGGCCCGCAATCGTCGGTGGTGCTCGAACGGCTCGAGCGGCTCGATTACGCGTACCTCGGCGTCTGTCTCCTCGGCGGGTTGCTGTTGATGCTGCGCGCGCTGACGCGCTTGCGGTCGGTGACGGCTCGTCGTCAGCTGCGCTGGATCGTCTGGGGATCGGCGCTCGGCGCGATGCCGTTCGTCGCGCTCTACATCCTGCCGCTGCTCTTCGCTCACGTGCCGCCGTACGCCCAGTACACGGCCGTGCTGCTCGGGTGCATTCCGCTCGCGTTTGCCTCGGCCATCGTGCGTTACCGGCTGATGGACGTCGAAGTCATCATCAAGAAAGCGCTGGTGGTGGCCGCCGTCGTCCTGCTGCTGGTCGCGATTTACAACGGCGTGCTGAAGCTCGTGGGGCTGACGCTCGGTACCGACGAGAATCGCAGCAGTTTCTGGACCTTGCTCGCGATGTTGGTCGGGGCGCTCGTCGCGCCGTGGCTGCGAAACGCGATCCAGAACGGTCTCGACCGGCTCTACTACAAGGATCGTTACGACTACCGCAAGGCGCTCGTGAACTTCGCGCGCGAGCTGAACAGCGATCTCGACCTCGGCCGCATGAGCTCGCGGCTGGTCGGCCGGATTCGCGACACGCTTGCCGTGGACAAGACCGCGGTCTATCTCGCGCAGGCGAGCGATGATGCCGGACCGTTCGTCGCGGTGGCGTCCGAGGGCTTCGACGGCGCGCGGCTGCCGGCGATCGTTCGCGGATCCGCGCTCGGCGGACGCCTGCTTGCCGGTCAGATGACCGTGATCGACGATCCCCAGCCGCTTCGACGCTTCACGGGCGAAGAGGCGGCGGAATGGCGCGAGGTCGGCTTCTACCACTTCATTCCGTGCGTGTCGAAGGACGCGACGATTGCCGTGATCGCGCTCGGCCGGCGGCCGCAGTCCGAGCCGCTCAGCAGCGAGGACATGGCGCTGCTTGGCGCGGTGGCGGGACAGGCCGCGACCGCGCTCGAGAACGCGCGCCTGTACGGCCAGTTGAGCGTGAAGGCCGACGAGATTGAGCGCCTTCGCCAGTTCGGCGACAGCGTCGTCGAATCGTTGAGCGATGGACTGGTCGTCGTCGACCTCGACGATCGCGTGCTGCGCTGGAACAGGCGGCTCGAGGTGCTGACGGGCATCGATCGCGGCAAGGCCGTCGGCCGGCGGCTGACGGCGCTCTTCGCGCGCGGGTTCGTCGACACGCTGCACTCGGTCCGCCGCGAATCGAAGACGGGTGAGACGCTGTATCGCGTGCCGCTCACGACCGGCCACGGCGACGAGAAGCGTGCGCTGCTCGTGAATCTCGGCGTCGCGCCGTTCCAGACGTCCGACGGATCGCAGGCGGGCTGGATTCTCGTGCTCGAGGACGTGACCGATCGCGCAAATCTCGAGGAGCAGCTGCGCCTTTCGGAGAAGATGGCCGCCATTGGCTTGCTGGCCGCGGGCGTCGCGCACGAGGTCAACACGCCGCTCACCGGGATCTCGAGCTTCACACAAATGCTGCTCGAGCGATCGGAGCCGGACGATCCGCGCACGCAGCTGCTGGAGAAGATCGAGCGCCAGACGTTCCGCGCGGCGAAGATCGTCAACAGCCTGCTCAATCTCGCGCGTCCGTCAGGCGGCGAGACGGGCGCGGTCGATCTCAACGCCGTGATCGGCGATATCCTGTCGTTGCTCGAGCATCAGTTCAAGCTCGGCCACGTGCAGGTCGGCAAGGATCTGGCCAAGCCCGCGGTGATCGTGCGCGGCGCCGAGTACAAGCTGCAGCAGGTGTTCCTGAATCTGTTTCTCAACGCGCGCGACGCGATGCCGAAGGGCGGCTGGCTGACGGTCGCCACGCGGATCGAGGGCGAGAGCGCGGTGATCGAAGTGGCCGACACCGGCGTCGGCATTCCGGCCGATCATCTCGGGCGCATTTACGACCCGTTCTTCACGACGAAGCCGGAAGGGCGCGGCACGGGCCTCGGCCTGTCGGTCACCTATGGCATCGTGCAGGAGCACGGCGGCTCGCTTACGTGCGACAGCCAGCCCGGGCAAGGCACGCGATTCCGGCTCGTCCTGCCGTTGCTGGAGCAATCGTCCGTGGAAGCGGTGACGCGCTAGTCGCGGCCGCGCGAGGTTCCCATTTTGAAGGCAGAGACGTCCGGCGCACTACTCATCATCGACGACGAGGAAATCGTTCGTGAAGCGCTCGAAGCGCTGCTCACGAACGAAGGGTACTCGGTGTCGTCCGCGGCCACGGCCGCGCAGGGCCTCGAGGTCGTCGGCGGCCGGCAGGTGGACGCCGTGCTGCTCGACCTGATGCTGCCCGACCGCAACGGCCTCGACGTGCTCGACGATATCCGCCGGCAGGACGACGAGCTGCCGGTCGTCATGATCACGGCGTTCGGCACCATCGACGGCGCGGTCGCCGCGACCAAGCAGGGCGCGTTTCACTACCTGGCGAAGCCGTTCAAGAACGACGAAGTCCTCGCCGTGCTGCGCAACGCCATCGAGCGCCGGCGGCTCGTACGCGAGAATCGCGAGCTGCGCGATCGGCTGCGATCGGGCGGGTCGCGCTTCGACGAGATCATCGGCGCGAGTGGCAAGATGAAGGCCGTCTACGATCTGATCTCTCGCGCCGCGCCGAGCCGCACGACCGTCCTCGTGCAGGGCGAGAGCGGCACCGGCAAGGAGCTGGTCGCGCGCGCGTTCCACCGCCACTCGGCGCGCTCCGATCGGCCGTTCATCACGGTCAACTCCGGCAGCCTGCCGCCGGATCTGCTCGAGTCCAACCTGTTCGGGCACGTGAAGGGCGCGTTCACCGGCGCCGTGTTTCCGAAGAAGGGCCTCTTCGAGCTCGCCGACAAGGGCACCATCTTCTTCGACGAGATCGGCAACATTCCGATGGACACGCAGGCGAAGCTCCTGCGCGTGATCCAGGAGCGCGAGTTCATGCGGCTCGGCGGCGTCGAGATGATCAAAGTCGACGTGCGCATCATCGCCGCGACCAACGTCAATCTCCGCCACATGATGGAGGAGGACAAGTTCCGCGAGGATCTGTTCTATCGCCTGAACGTGATCACCCTGCAGCTGCCGCCGCTGCGCGATCGCAAGGACGACATTCCGCTCCTCGTGCAGCACTTTCTCGACAAGTACGGGCCGGAGAGCCGCAAACCGGGCCTGATCTTGACGCCCGAGGCGATGGACCGCCTCCTCGCGTACGACTGGCCCGGCAACGTGCGCGAGCTCGAGAACGTGATCGAGCGCGCCGTGGTGCTGTGCGGCGAGCGCGAGATCGGCGTCGACCTGATTCCCGATCACGTCAGCGCGAATCCGCGCTTCGACGTGCCGGATGTCGTGATTCCGAGCGAGGGCATCCACTTCCGCGAGGTCATCATCGGCCACGAGCGGCGCTATATCGAAGCTGCGCTCGAAGCCGCCGGCGGCGTGCAAAAGAAGGCCGCCGAGCTCTTGCACATCAAGCCGACGACCCTGAACGAGATGATCAAGCGGTATGAGATTAGACCGCGGCGCCGCAAGGGTGGCGCCGAAGGCGCCCCGGACGACCTGGCGCCTGAGATCGGCGACGAGGAGTAGGCCGCCCCCCTCCCGGCGTTATCTTCGCCGGCCTTCGCGCTCTCGGATGCCCGTGCCGCGCAGGCGGCCGAACAACCTCTCGTACTTGTTGAGGACGGTGCTCCACTTGTAATGCTGGCTGACGTAGGCCTTGCCGTTGCGGCCCATCGACTTGCGCAGCGGCTCGTCCTTCAAGAGCAGCTTGACGCCTTCCTCGAACTCCCAGCGATCCGCGTAGTACAGCCCCGCGTTGCTCTTGCGGCAGTGATCGACGAGCACGGCCGCGCGCGCGTTGGCGAGCACCGGCGTGCCGACCGCGAACGCCTCGAGCGCGAGCAGCGACAGACTCTCGTACGGGGACGGGACCACGACCACGGTCGCGGCCTCGAGCGCGCGCATCCGCTCTTCGTCAGGCAGCGTGCCGGCGAAGCGCACGTGCGGATCGTCGGGAAGCGGCATCAGCTTGACGCCCATCAGCATCAGCGTCGCGTCGCCGCCGTCATGCACGTAGTGGTGGAAGTACTCGAAGAGTTCCTCGCAGCCCTTGCCGGGATCGATGCGGCCGCCGTAGAGCAGGAACGGC
Organism: uncultured Solibacteraceae bacterium; assembly: GCA_964419785.1. GTDB lineage: Bacteria > Acidobacteriota > Vicinamibacteria > Vicinamibacterales > SCN-69-37 > DATEGZ01. The sequence goes on from CAYQRM010000302.1 coordinate 11,162, forward strand.
CCGTACATCCGGTGACGCCGCCGGAACGCGTTTGCCGATCCTTCCAGGTGCGGCGGAAGCGGCTCAGGATCCATCGGCCCCAGCTTCACCGGCTCGGCCGGCTCGAGTGAAGCCTCACCTTCCGGCAGGTCCACGCCGCAGCCGACGACGTCCTCGACGACGGTGCGCAGGCGGAACGATGACGTCACGAACTGGCGCTCGACCTCCGTGTTCCACGCCATCGCGGCCGCGCTGCCGAACACGTCCTGATAGATGCCGAGCTTGATCGCCGGCTCCTCGTGCGCGGTCGGCACCAGCAAGCTCTTCGACGGCGCAACCTTGAGGCCGAGCACCGTCGGGGCGTAGAGATACGTGAAGAAAATCAGCACGTCGTAGTGCTGGTGGTGACGCTCGAGGTAGTCGATGAGCCCGGGCGACCACGGCCCTTGCTGCTTCAGCCACTCCATCTCGTCCTGGCGGCTGTGCGGGTGGTTGAAGATCCAGTCCGAGTACTTGTTGAAGGCCTCGAGGTCGCGCGTCTTCGCGTTGGCGAAGCGGCGGACGGTGACGCCTCGGACGCGATCCACGCCCTCGGGATACTCGTTCTTCCAGGTCATGTAGTCGCGTGCGCAGGTCGTGAGCACCTCGACCTCGTGCTGCGGAGCGAGACGCTCGGCGACGAGGCTGCACAGATGCTCGGATCCGCCGAGCACCTCGGCCCCGTAACGCTGAACGATGAATGCAAGCTTCATGAGGTGCGTGTCGCCGGTCAGGA
>CAYQRM010000303.1:0-3319 GCA_964419785.1 uncultured Solibacteraceae bacterium
AAGGAGAGCGGCCATGGCCGCAACCTTCTGAGCGTAACACAGTGGCACGAGCGGAGCGCCGTCGTCAGTCGCCGCGCAGCGCCTGCGACGGATCCACCTGACCCGAGCGGCGTGCGGGTACCGTGCCCGCAATGATCGCGAGCGCGATCACGCCGACGAGCGCGCACGCGAGCGCCGCCGGATCGGCGATCTTCACGTCGTACAGCCGCGCGCGGCGTACCATACGTGCATGAGGGCCGCCATTTGCACGCGCTACGGACCTCCCGAAGTTCTGCAGATTCGGGAGGTCGCTGAGCCGGTTGTCCGCAAGCGCGATGTGCTCATCGGGATCCGGGCGACGTCGGTCACGGCGAGCGACTGCTTCGTCAGAAGCGCCGTTCCGCAGGCCAGGCTTGCCATGCGAATCATGGTGCGCGTCATGTTCGGCCTCACGAAGCCAAGACGCGCAGTCCAGGGCTCAGTGCTGGCCGGAGAAATCGAAGCCACAGGACAGCACGTCAGCAGGTTTCGCGTCGGCGACCGCGTCTGGGCCTTCACCCTCCTGCGCGTCGGTTGTTACGCACAGCGCACATCTCTGCCGGCGACCTTTCGTCTCCTGACGCTGGCGCCGTCGAATCTGACGTATGACGAAGCCGCAGCCATTCCCTACGGCGGGCTTCTTACGTCGTCTTTCCTCAGCCGCGCGAATATTCAACCGGGACAGGACGTGCTCGTCTACGGCGCCTCGGGAGCGAACGGAACTTCGGCCGTGCAGCTCGCCAAGACTTTTGGCGCGAAGGTCACGGCGGTCTGCAGCACGGCGAACCTGGACCTCGTGAGATCGCTCGGCGCCGATGACGTGCTCGACTACACGAAAGATGTTCTTTCCGCCGGTCGGCGTTTCGATGTCGTCTTCGATGCGGTCGGGCGCCGAAAGACGTCTCCGCTGAAAGTGGCATGCGCGAATGCCCTGACGGCCGAGGGCAAATCGATCTCGGTCGACGATCGGACGCCCCGCGTTCGCCGTGAGGATCTCCTTCGACTGAAAGACCTCGTCGAAGCTGGCAAGCTCAAGCCGGTCATTGACAGGCGATATCCACTCGAACAGATCGCCGAGGCGCATCGATACGTCGAAGAAGGGCACAAGAAGGGCAACGTGATCATCACCGTCGCCGACTGACGTCCAACCGGCGCGCTCGCTCGATCGTCCGTATGTCGGAGGGTCCGTTTGCCTATGCTCCGCGTCCCGCTTCATGTGGTTGTCGCTTGTGTCGTCACTCTGTCCGCGCAGCTGGTCCCGGCCGTGCGCGTGTCCTCGCGCACAACGGTCGCGATCGGACCGCCCGAGCATCTTCTCTACGAGCCGCACATCGTCGCCGACCCGGCCGTGCGGGGACGATGGCTCGGCGCGTCGATCGTCCACGGCTCGGCGCCGAAGTATCCCGATTCAGACAACGACCAGACGTGCGCGGCATTCGTCTCGACCGATGACGCGCAGACGTGGAGTCGTCACGACTTTCCTGTGACCGCGTGCGGTGATCCGTGGACCGCGATCACTCCCGACGGTCAGTTCCTGGTTTCACTGGTTGCCGCGTCGCCGGACTTTCCGCAGCAGGGATCGAGCGGCCTGGTGATTTTTCGGTCGGATGACGGCGGGCGAACCTGGTCGGATCATCCTGTCGGACTTGGACGCGGTCACGATCATCCGGTGATGGTCGTCGACTTGACCGACTCATCGCATCGCGGCTGGGTCTATGTCTCTTCACACCGAGGTAGTCGCGGCGAGAACGGCGAGCGGCGCTACGGCGTCTGGCTAGCGCGATCACGCGATGGCGGTCGCACGTTCGATGATCCCGTGACGGCTGTTCCCAATAATCTCCACAATCTTTCCGAGATGCCCGTCGTCTTGCGCGACGGCACCGTCGTCGAGTCGTTCGTCGATGCCGGATACTTTCAGGAAGGCACAGATCGCGAGGGCGGTTTTGCCACGCGGCGCGCCTGGGTCACACGCTCGTCGGATGGCGGGCACGCCTTCTCCATACCGATGTTCGTGAACGACGCGTGCGGGCCGCCGCCCGGCTATCGGCTCTCTGCGCTCGCTGTCGACGCGTCGGCTGGCCCGTTCGGCGATCGGTTGTACTTCGCGTGCCGCGCCAAGGACGCCGGCGGAATTGTCGTCAGCGCCTCCAGAGATCGCGGCGAGCGCTGGAGCATTCCCGTAACGCTGCCCGCGTTCGCGGGAGCGCCGACGGCCGAAGAGCGCATCCCCGCATTAGCGGTGAACGAGCAAGGTGTCGTCCTCGCCGCATGGATCGACGGTCGATCCGCCGCCGGCCATCGTTGTGAAGAATCGCTCTTTGTCACCATGTCGACCGACGGTGGAGCGACGTGGCTCGAACCGACGCGCGTGTCGACGACACCGGCGTGCGACGACTCCACTCGAGTTGCCAACACTACCGGCGGCGATTACTTCGGGGCGGCGGCAGCGTCTGGCGGCGCCTTTCGATTGTTGTGGTCCGAAATGCGCGGCGGTCGCAGCGAGCTCGTGACGGTGTCGATCTCGTTGTCGCCGCGTCGCTGAATCGTTGCGAGCGACGTCATTGGCCGCGCCGTGCGGCTTCGATGGTCGCGATGTCAATCTTCCTCATCGACATCATCGCCTCGAACGCGCGCTTCGCTTCAGCGCCGCCAGCCGAAAGCGCGTCGGTCAGCGCGCGCGGAGTGATCTGCCAGGAGAGACCCCACTTGTCCTTGCACCAGCCGCACGCGCTTTCCTGACCGCCGTTGCCGACGATCGCGTTCCAATAGCGATCCGTCTCCTCCTGAGTGTCGGTCGCGATCTGAAAAGAAAACGCTTCGCTGTGCTTGAACTGCGGGCCGCCGTTGAGGCCGAGACAGGGGACACCGACCACTGTGAACTCGACCGTCAGCACGTCGCCTTTCTTGCCGCTCGGATAGTCCGCAGGAGCCTGGTGAACAGCCGTGACCTTGCTGTCCGGAAAAGTGGCAGCGTAGAAGCGCGCCGCCTCATGCGCGTCCTTGTCGAACCAGAGGCAGATCGTGTTCTTCGGTTTCATCGCGTTCCTCGTGCGCTCGGGCGTGTAAGTGACTAACCTCGCCCGGTGATCAGGCGCTCCCACTCGATCGCGTCTCGTCCTTCGGCGTCACGGATCCCGAGTTCCCGCAGCGCCCCGCTCACAATCACCCGCCGAACGGCCGAGGCGTTCAAGATGTGAGCAATCACGCTGCCGAACGTGAAGCTCACCGGCGGCGTGCACAACGCGTCCACGAAGGCATCGTCCCACTCATTGCGATCGCGGATTCGCCGGACGAGCGCGGC
>CAYQRM010000304.1:0-28474 GCA_964419785.1 uncultured Solibacteraceae bacterium
CGATGACGTCGTACTGCTGCTGATGGCGGCGGAGGTACTCGATCAGGCCGGGGCACCACGGGCCCTGCCGCTTGAGCCACTCCATTTCGTCCGCGCGGGTATGCGGATTCGCGAAGATCCAGTCGGAGTACCTGTTGAACGCGTCGATATCGCGCGTGTGCGCGCTGGCGAACCGCCGGACGGTGACGCCGCGGATCCGATCGGCGCCCTCGGGATACTCGTTCTTCCACGTCGTGTACTCTCGCGCGCAGGTTGTCAGGACATCGACCTGGTGCCGGTCGGCGAGGTGCTCGGCGACGAGGCGGCAGTGATACTCGGACCCGCCGAGGATTTCCGTGCCGTAGCGTTGGACGACGAAAGCAAGGCGCATGAGGTCAGGCAGCGAACGGGGCGAGCACGTGACGGAGCCGGTCCTCGAAGCGATCTTGGGCGAAATCGAGCACCCGGCGCCGCTGGCCGGCCAGCACCTGCTGGCGCAACGCTTCATCGTATACGAGAGCGCCCAGAAGCTCAGCGGCCTGCTCGAGATCCTTGGGCGAAAACGACACGCCTGCGCCGCCGAGCGTTTCCGGCACGGCGCTCGACGCGTAGGCCAGCACGGGCACGTCCATTGCCATTGCCTCGACCAGCGGCGCGCAGAATCCCTCGTGCTCGCTGAGCGACACGTAGGCATGCGCGCGACGGTAGTAGGCCGCCAGCTCCTGGTCGGGGACCGGGCCGGTGAACCAGAACCGGTCCGAGCGCATCCGGAACTCGTCGATCATTCCGCGGATCGCGTCGTAGTACCGCGGCACCGCATCGTAGCGGCCGACGAAGATGAAGCGGTAATGCGCGTCGACGTAGCGCTTGTAGATCTCGGCGAGCAGGATGTGATCTTCGATCTTCTTGTTCGGTGCGATGCGGCCGACGAACAGGATGTTGGCGAGCCCGTCGGCGAGCGGCCCCTCGAGCGCAGGCACGGAGCGCGCGCCGGTCAGCCGCGCGGTGTCGACCGAGAGCGGCAGCACGCCGGTGGGATCGAAGCCGAGCGCGTCCAGCTCGCGGCGGTTGTATTCGGAGACGCCGAGCGCGAGGTCGACGCGGCCGGCGAGCTCGACGAGCTCCTCGCGCCCGCGCCTGGTGAACTGATAGAGCGCGGCGTCGAACGGGGCGAAGAAGCGCGGCGGCGTGACGTTGTGGTACACGAGCACGCGTGCGCCGGGAAGTGTCGCCAGTGCGTGCGTCATCGGCGACGGCACGGCGAAGTGGAGCAGCGTGACGTCGCCATCACGCGCGCCCGCGTCCGACCACAACCGCACCTCGTCGCGCAGGTCATCGTCGACGGTGAGCCCGTAGATGTCCGACGCGTGGCCCCAGGCGCGGAGCCGCGCGCGGATGGTTTGCGCGAAATCACCGACGGCGTCGGTTCGATGCGCGGCGGCCAACCACTGGTTGATGATCACCGGCGCGCTCGCTTTTCTTCCCCGGTGCCGGGGCCGACGTCGGCGACGTGGCCTTCGGCCTCCGGCAGCGCGCGGAACGCGGCGGGACGGTACTGGCGCAGCTCGTCCAGCTCCTCCGCAAGGCGGACTTGCCGCCAGAAGTCGTACGTGATCGGCACGAGCGGACGCCGCGGCGAGGCGAAGACATCGTTCACGAACTTGACGATGAGGCCGCCGAAGTCCTGGGTGCGAAGACGGGCGAGCGCGGCGTCCTGCGCGGCGATAATGCGATCTTCGAGCGTCACGTCGGACACGACCGCGTGCACGATTGACGCGATGTGCCGTGGGTCGTGCGACTCGTACAGCACGCCGCCGCCGTCGAGCGTCGCCGGCACCGCGGTCGCCGCGAGTGCGATGACGGGCACTTGCTTGTAAAACGCCTCGACGAGCGGCACGCAGAAGCCTTCGTGCTCGCTCGCGCAGAGGAACACGTCGGCGACGTCATAGAGCGCCGTGAGCTCCTCATTCGTGACCTGTCCGGGCAAGTGCACGTCGCCAACGCCGAGCGTCGCGATCAAGTGATGCAGCTGCGCGAGGTAGCCGTCGAAGCCGCCGTACGAGCCGGCGATGATCAGCCGCGCGCGCGGGTTGTAGAGCTTCTTGTAGACCGCGAACGCGCGAATCAGCTGATCGGGCCGCTTGTTCGGCACGATGCGCCCGACAAACAGGATGTTGATCCAGTCATCGTCGTAGCGTGCCGCCACGCGGCGATCGGGCACGACGTCGAGGTGCGCGAAGCCCGGCACGACCGGTAGCACGGCGGTTCGCGAGAATCCCGCCGCCTCGAGTTCCTGCCGATTGAACTCGGAATCGCCGAGCGCCAGATCGACGCGCGATCGATAGGCGAGCAGCTCGCGCCGGCCGTAGTAGCACTGGCGCACGAGTTGGTCGTGCACGCCGAGAAAGTACTCGGGGGGCGTGATGTTGTGGTACACGAGCGCCATGCGCGCCGGCAGCGCGTACGCGACGCGCGACGCACGTGATCCAAGCGAGAAATGGTGGATGAGGAGGTCGTCTTCGCCGATTTCGTCGATCATGTCGCGGTAATCGACGGTGAGATCCTCGAGGCGCGGATCCGCGGTTTCGACGATGATCTCGGAGTCGAAGCCGGCGCCGCGAAGCGCCTGCGCGATGCCGAGCACCTCATGGCCGATCGCGTCGCCATAGCCGAGCGTGGCGAGGATCTGATGGACGCGGCGCGCCATCTATCTCACCACCGGACCAGAAGGCAGCCCGTCGACGACCTGGCGCGCGGGCGGACGATCGCGGCGTCGCCGCGCGAAGAACCCGGGAAGGGGATCGATCGCCGGCGCCGCCGGCTCGCGCTTCAGCCGGTCGAACATGTCGGTGTATTTCCGCTCGATCACCGGCCACGTGTAGTGGCGCCGGAAGAAGTCTTGACCGTTGTTGCCGAGGATCGCGCCGATCGGCCCTGTCGCGTCGAGCGTGTACAGCGCTTCGGCGAACTCCTCGAACGACTCGTAGTACAGGCCGCCATTGCTGCGGATGCACTGGCCGCGCAGCACGTCGCAGCGGCCGTTGGCGAGCACGGGCTTGCCGAGCGCCCACGCTTCGAGCGCGACCATCGACAAACTCTCGTACTGCGACGGCATGATCAGCGCGTCGGCGGCGGCGAGCGCGTCGAATTTGTCTTCGTCGGAGAGAAAACCCACGTGACGGATGCGTGGGTGCGACGGGATCTCCAGCACCTTCGACCCGACGAGCACGAGGTCCACGCCTTGCGGGTACATCACCGCGTAACGCTCGAAATAGGAGAACAGCTCCGCACAGCCCTTGTTCGCGTCGATGCGGCCGATGTAGATCGCGAACGGCCGCTTGACGTTGAACTTCTTCCGGAAGCGCCACGGCTGCGTGCGATCCGGGATCGCGGAGCCGACCCCGACGACGACGCCCGGGCCCTCCCGCTGACTCACGGCGGTGATGAGCGCGCGTTCTTCCAGCGAATTGAACATCACGGCGCGCGCGCCTCGGAAGAGCGGCCCGAAGATCGTCAACCCGATCGCCGGATCTCGCTCGGCGGTCGGCACGAGGACCGCCTTGGCCGGCACGGCGCGCATGCCGTGCCAGACGTGGTAATAGCGATAGCTGAAGAACAGAAAGAAATCGAATGCGTCGCGCGCGCTCGCGATGTGGCGAACGAGCGCCGGCGACGTCGGCCCCTCGCTCTCGAGCCAGCCGATCTCGTCGCCGATGGAGTGCGTCTCTTCGAAGACCGTTTTCGATCGCCGGCCGAAATCATTGACGTCGCGCGGGCGCGCGACGGGAAATCGCCGCACGCGCACGTTGCGCACGGTGTCCGTGCCGGCGGGAAGGTCGTTCTTCCACGTGATGTAATCGCGCGCGCACGTGGTGAGGACTTCGACTTCCGCGTGCCGCGAGAGCCGTTCCGCGATGTACCGGGCGTGAAGCTCCGCGCCTCCGCTGATGTCCGCGCCGTAGCGCTGAACAACAACCGCCAGCTTCACTGATCGGGAGCTCCGTGATCCGAGTCCGAGTGATCCGAGCCGCCGGCCTCATCGGAGCCGCCTCCGCCGTCACCAGGGCTTCTCATCTCGCCCGGACTTGTCGATTCACCCGGACCTCGTGACTCACCCGGACTTCTCGATTCGCCCGGACCTCGCGATTCACGCGGACTTCTCTCCTGATCCCCCATGGTCTGCCCGGGCCGACGCCGACGACGGCGGCGGCGTCGCCGGCCGCCTCCGCCTTCACCCCACGGCCGCTGCTGACCACCACCCTCGGCCGCCGCGCCTCCGCCCGGCCCTCGCATCTCGCCCGGACTTCTCGATTCACCGGGACCTCTCGATTCACCGGGACTTCTCATTTCGCCCGGACCTCGTGATTCACCCGGACTTCTCGTTTCACCCGGACTTCGTGATTCGCCCTGGCCTCTTGCTTCGCCCGGACTTCTCGATTCACCCGCACTTCTCGACTCGCGAGGTTCAGGCGTCGCGCGTCTGTACTGAACGACGCTTTCGAGCGATCTTCCACGCCGCTCGTCGAAGTCGAGCCGGCTGCCGAGCGACTCGACGCGCATCTTGAGGTTGTGCACCTCGACGCCGAGCCGCGTGCACTCGACCACGAGGTTGTGAATCACCTCGTAGAAGAGCGGGTCCATGTCTTCGCGCCGCCGGAAGAGCTTGTGATATTCGTCGTTCACCTGCGCCTGGATGTGCAACGCGCTGGTGAGGCGATTTGGATTGAAGAACAACAGCAACACGGGGTTGAGCAGCTTGCGCACGAACCGAAGCAGCGGACGGTGCGATTCGTAGAGCGTCGTGTCCTCGAACGAGTAGTTCGGCGGCGCGGCGCTCACGAACCGGTGCTTGCGAAACTGCTCGACGAGGTCGGATCGCACGCCGCGCGGATCGAGGAACTTCTCGAGCTTGACGCTCGCCAGCTGCTGCAGCTCCGCCTCGGTGTAATCCACGCCGCGCTTCTCGCGAATGCGCGCGCGGATCTGCCGCATGATTTGCTCGACGTCGACGGAATCGGAACGAACGTTCAAATCTCCCATTTGCGGTTCCAATCTCTTGTCAGGCAGTCCGCACCAGGCATCAGCCATTGGCGTGATCCGCGTGCCTTCGCTAGTGCCGGCTGCCTTCTGTCATTTACTTTCCGCCGCCTGATGTCTTCGGCGGCTGCCAAACTCCGGCGCTTCGACGATGCACGTGCCGAGGATGCCGAGCGACCGGCCGAGGGCTTTGAGCCCGGTCCGTTCGATTTCGGCGCCACCCGCGGGAATCGACGGATAGCCCTTCGCATCGGGCGTCAACTGCTCCCAGTTGCGGAACAGCCGTCCCCATGGGCTCTCGAGCACGTCGTGCATCAGCGCTTTTGCCTTCAGCGGATACCAGAAGCTGTCGTGGTACACGACGCTCGCGATGTACGCCCACGGCGCGAGCACCGTCTTGAGCGACCACTCGATCGGCTTCTTGAGCGGTCCCCAATAGATCTTGTGTTGCATCCTCGAGGCGAACGTCATCTTCTGGAACGGCCCCGTGAAGCGCCAGTTCTCCGCGGCCGCCGATGGGTCGCCGACGATGTCGATATCGCGCGGGTCGCCGACGCCGAGCCCGAGATCGTGCGCGAGCCGAATGAACTTGATCGACATCGGATCGAAGCCCATCAGCTTCGCGGCGACCGCGTCGATCGCGACTTGATCGGCGCTCGCGAGGATCACGTTCTTCGTGTACGGCACCATGCAGCGCGGGCCCGGGCCGTCGCCCGCGAACGTGCCGTCCATCACGGCGAAGACGCCTCGATGAATCTTCTTCTGGATCATGAGGAGATCCACGAGCGTCTCGTGAATCACCGGGTGCGTCCAATGGCGTCGCTCGTTCAAGAGGCCGCCGAACGCGTTCTTCATCGCGCCGGTCGTCGTCGTGAACACGTGCGTCTTCACCGTCGGCAGGTGAATGATGTTCTCGCCGATGAAGCGCTTCGGGATCATGAAGCCGTCGGGGTAGACCTCGTTCAGACACAGGAACTTCTTCGTGAGGTCGCCGACGGCGTCCTGGATGTTGATCCACGGCTCGTCGCCTTCGTAGAGGTGCACGTTGCGCAGCCCGTGCGCCTCGACGACGTTCACCTGCTTGTTCTCGTGCTCGCCCAGATGCGCGTCGATCACGACCGTGCGGTTGTGGCACGCGTGAATCAGCTTCGGGTCGTACCCGTCTTGCGTCATCGATCGGATGACGCCTTCGAGCTGCCACGGCGTGGTCGAGCTGCCGGGATAAAAGAAGTGCCACGAGATGTTCACCTTGAGCGCCGTGTCGGCGTCGCGGGCGATGACGTCCTGGTAGCGAGCCAGGTTCATCAGCTCGTGGTAATCGGCCAGAACCGTGGCGGGCGAGGTGCGAAGGATGGCGACGGTCGATCTGGGCATCAGTTTCAGAGCCAGGGGGTGTAGAGAATCGCGATGACGACAACGCCCCACAGGGCGACGCACACGAGGAGCGGCGTATCGGTCAGAAGCATTTCCGACGGATTGCCGCCGCCATCCCGCTGGTGCACCAGATAAAGGTACCGAAATATGCCGTAGAGCGGAAATGGCACCGTCAGGAGCAGCCGGTCGGTGTGGAACTTCTGCACCGTTTCCGGGCTGATCGTGTAGAAGGCGTAGGCGAGGAGCGTCGACGCCGTGACGACCCCGATCATCTGGTCGAGCAGGTACGGACTGTACTCGGCCAGGCTCGGGCGGTGGTCCCGGGCGCTATCGGCGAGCACGACGAGCTCGGCGCGCCGCTTGCTCAACCCGAGGAAGAGCGCGAGGAGCAGCATGAGCAACAGCAGCCAGTGGCTGAAGGCGACGTTCACGGCGACAGCGCCCCCGTACGCGCGCAACACGAATCCGCCGGCGAGCACCAGCACATCGAGAATCACCATGTGCTTCAGCCAGACGGAGTAGAGCGTGAGCAACACGAGGTACGCGATCGCGACGAAAGCGAACGGACGATTGACCGCGAAGGCAAGCGACAGCGACGCGACGACCAGCACCGCGGCGCTCGCGAGCGCCGCGGCGGGCGAGAGCGCGCCCGACGCAATCGGCCGCTTCGATTTGATGGGATGCAGACGATCGGCCTCGCGATCGAGGACGTCGTTGATTAGATAGACCGTACCCGAGAGCCCGCAGAACACCGCGAACGCGAGCACGGCGTGTTCGACGGCAGCGGGATCGAGCAGCTTCTCGCCGAAGATCAGTCCAGCGAAGACGAAGAGATTCTTCGTCCACTGAGTCGGGCGCAGCGATCGGAGGACGTTCCACACGAGACTGGCCCGGGTCCGGAGGTCTTCCCCGGCCGGAGCCGAAATCGCCGGAGTGGCGGGCGAGGCTGGACGGCGGGCCATGAGCGGGGCGGCGAACCGCCCCTTCCCCCTGGCAGCTATTTGAAGCTTTTGAGCGCTTCCTGCTCGGTATCGAAGGTTTCGAACACGGTGAGCAGCTTGGTGATCGACAGCAAGTCGGTGATCCGCTTGGTCAGATTCACGAGTTTCAACTGGCCGCCCTGGCGGCTCACTGTGGTGTAGGTCCGCACGACTTCGCCAAGACCGGCGCTGTCGATGTACGGCACGCCCTCGAGATTGAGGAGAATGCGCTTCTGGTTCTGGTGGACGAGCGAGTTGATCTTGTCCTTGAGCGCCTCGTCGCCCTCGCCCAGCGTAATCTTCCCTTTCAGGTCGAGAATCGTCACCTCGCCAACTTTCCGTTCCTCGATCTGCATGCGAAGCTCCTAACCGTTCGTGCCCGCGTTGGCGGGGATGCCGAAAAAGAGTCCCTAGTCTAGGGGGTTTAAGTTCACGAGTGCAAGCCGCTTGGACACCGGGCCGATGTCTTCGGCGTGCGGTTTGCTCGAGGAGAGGTCACGGGTCAGGCCCGGCTATCGCCGCCAGCCAGACCCGCGCTCACCTCTGCACTTTCTGCCCTCTGCCCTTTGCCCTCTGCCCTTCAGTCCGCTTCCCGCCGCTGCTTCTTGCGCGAGCGCTTGCGGGCGAGCGCCTGCTTGGCCCGGCGCTTGTCCCCGGGCTTCAGGTAAAAGGAGTGTTTCTTGATGTCCTTGATGATGTCTTCCTGCTGCACCTTCCGCTTGAAGCGGCGGAGGGCGCTTTCGATCGACTCACCCTCTTGAATCTTCACTTCTGCCAAGGCTCGACACCCCCTTTCCCGGCGAATTTCGGCCCTGCCGGCTCAGGCGCGGCCAGGGCAACACTGAAGATTAACACATTGAACTAAGCGGGGCCCGGCCCCGTTTGGCGCAGGCCGGGCCTGTCCCCGCAGGACCGTTCAGAGCGGTACGCGGACTGAGAGTTACAATCCGAGGACTATGCGGGTCCTGGTTCTGGGCAGCGGAGGGCGCGAGCATGCCCTTGCGTGGCGGCTCAGCCGCGATCAGGACGTCAAAGAGGTCATCGCGGCCCCCGGGAATCCCGGCTTGGCTTCAGTCGCGCGCTGCGCATCGATCGATCTGCAGTCGCTCGGCTCGGTCCTCGCGCTCGCCGAGGACGCCGACGTGGATCTGACGATTGTCGGTCCCGAGGCGCCGCTCGAACGCGGGCTCGCCGATGTGTTTCGCCGCGCGGGTCGGCCGATCATCGGTCCATCGAAACACGGCGCCGCCCTCGAATGCTCCAAGGCGTTCGCCAAGGAGTTCATGGCGCGCCATCGCATCCCCACCGCGCGCTTTCGCATCTGCGACACGTTCGACGACGCGAAGGAGTCGGTCTCCGGCCGGGACTTCGGTTTCCCGGTGGTCGTCAAGGCTGACGGTCTGGCCGCCGGCAAGGGCGTCGTCGTCGCGCGCACGCGAGAGGAAGCGGAAGAGGCGGCGCGTGCGGCCATGCTGGAGCGCAGATTCGGCGGCGCCGGCGCGCGGCTCGTGATCGAAGAGTGCCTCACGGGGCCGGAGCTCTCGGTGTTCGTCCTCGCCGACGGGCAGCGCGCGCTGCTGCTGGGCGCGGCACAGGACCACAAACGATTGCAGGACGATGATCAAGGACCGAATACGGGAGGGATGGGCGCGTTCTCACCGAGCCCGCTCGCGACGCCGGCACTGCTGACGTCCGCCGTTCGCGATATCGTTCAGCCGGTGCTGGACGGCATGCGAGCTGAGGGCCATCCGTACTCGGGATTCTTGTACGTCAGCTTGATGCTGACCCCGGACGGACCGAAGGTGATCGAGTTCAACGTGCGCTTCGGCGATCCTGAGGCGCAGGTGGTGATGCCGACGCTCAAAGGCCATCTCGGGCGCGTGCTGCTCGCGGCCGCGAAAGGGTCGCTCGGCACCGAGACGCTCGATCACACTTCAGATCGTGCCGTCGGGATCGTGCTCGCCTCGCGCGGCTATCCAGGTCACGTCGAGAGCGGGCAGACGATCACCGGTTTCGAGCGTGCCGAGAAGGTGCCCGGCGTGCTGGTCTTTCACGCCGGCACCCGCAATCGCGACGGCCACATCGTCACGGCCGGCGGACGCGTGCTGACGGTCGTTGGCCGCGGGCCTTCGTTCGAAAAGGCGATGGCGCGGGCCTACGAGGCCACGAGGATGATCTCGTTCGACGGAATGCAGTACAGACACGACATTGGGAGGAAGGCGATTTCGGCATGACGCGTATCGACGTGTTGATTCTGATGGGATCGGATTCGGACGCCGCCGTGATGAAGGGCGCGGGCGACGCGCTGAGCGAGCTTGGGCTCACGTGGGAGATGACGGTGGCCTCCGCGCATCGATCGCCGGCGCGCGTGATGAAGCTGATCGAGGACGCGCCAGGACGCGGCGTGAAAGTGTTCATCGCCGCCGCCGGCGCCGCCGCGCATCTCGCGGGGGTCGTCGCCGCGCACACGACGCTGCCGGTGATCGGCGTGCCGATCGATTCGTCGGCGCTCAACGGACTCGACGCGCTGCTCTCGACCGTGCAGATGCCGCCGGGCGTGCCGGTCGCCACCGTCGCGATTGGAAAGCCTGGCGCGACCAACGCGGGCGTACTCGCGGCGCAGATGATCGCGCTCGCCGACGCAGGCCTCGCGGGACGACTGCGCGAGTACAAGAAGAAGCTCGAAGCGAAGGTCGAGGCCGCCGCTGCGCGGCTGAAGGAATCGCAAGGAGCGGCGTAAGTGCCAGACCGTGTGTTTCTCGCGTGGAGCGGTGGCAAAGACAGTGCGCTCGCGCTTGCCGCGCTCAAACGCACGCGAGGCGCCCGAGTCGTCGCGCTGCTCACGACCGTCACCGACGCGTTCGATCGCGTGAGCATGCACGGCGTCCGGCGATCGATCCTGCGCGCCCAGGCGGCATCGCTCGATCTGCCCGTGTTCGAAGCGTCGCTTCCGCCTGAAGCGTCCAATGCCGATTACGATCAAGCGTGGGGATGCGCCATTGCGCGCGCTCGCGCCGCCCTCGGTCCCGTCCAACGCATCGCGTACGGCGATCTGTTCCTCGACGACGTGAGACGGTTTCGCGAGGAGCAGAGCCTGCGGTTGAAGTACACGCCGCTGTTCCCGCTGTGGGGAAAAGACACCACGAAGCTCGCGCACGAGTTCGTGCGTGATGGTTACGAGGCCTACGTCACGTGCGTGGACACGGCGCAGATCTGCGCGTCCTTCGCCGGACGAAAGTACGACGACACGCTGCTCCGCGAACTGCCGCCGTCGGCGGATCCCTGTGGCGAGCGCGGCGAATTCCACACCTGTGTCGTCGCGGGCCCGAACTTTGCGAGGGCGATCGCGGTCACGGTCGGGGAGCGAACGAGACGCGCCAATCGATTCGAGTACTGCGACTTGGTCCCTGCCGGCTGACGACCGTCTGGCTACGAAGATCATCGTTGACATACGATAGCTATCGTAGTTAGAATCGCGTCGTGGCCAAAACCCCTAAGCCCACGGTCGCCGAGCTGGCCGTGCTCCGCGTGTTGTGGGAGCGCGGTCCGAGCACCGTGCGCGAAGTGCACGACACGCTCGCCGGCGGCCGATCCGTCGGCTACACGACCACCCTCAAGACCCTGCAAGTCATGCTCCGGAAGGGCCTGACGTTGCGCGAGGAGCATCGAGGGTTGCACCTCTATCGCGCGCGTTATCGCGAGCAGGAGACGCTGCGACGGCTCGTGCTGGACCTGGTCGATCGCGCGTTCGGCGGGTCCACGTCGAAGCTGGTCATTCAGGCGCTGTCGAGCCGCAAAGCGTCTCCGGAAGATCTCCGCGAAATCCGGAGGTTGCTCGATGAGTGACGTCCTCGCCGGCAGCCCGCTGATTCACGCCACGGGCCTGGCGCTCGTCGCGTTCCTCTGGCAGGGCGCGGTCATTGGCGGCATCGCCTTCCTCTTGGCCGCGCTCTCTCGTCGAGCGTCGCCGGACACCCGGTACCTGCTTGCCTGCGCCGCACTCGTGGCGCTGACGGTCGCGCCGATTGTGACGGTCGCGCGCCATGTTGATGATCGTCAGCCTCCGGCGGCCTCTGCCCGCGCAGTCGCGGATTCGACCGCGCGCGCCTCTGCGCGTCCGATCGATGACGCGTCGCGACTTGTCACGCAAGACGTCAATCCGGCGACGGGCGAGACGCTGTCGATCGTCGTGATCGCCTGGGGCATCGGCGTGTGCCTGTTCGGCTTCCACTTGCTTCGCAGTGGAGTGCAGGTCGCGCGCCTGCGCCGCTCCGCGTCGCCACTCGTTGCGCCCGATCGGCTCGAGGCGCTGCATCGTCTCGCCGCGCGGCTCGGTCTGGCGTCCGAGGTTCGCCTATTGGAATCGCTCTCGCTTGACGTGCCTGCGGTGGTCGGCTGGTTGCGTCCGGCCGTCGTGATTCCGCTCAGCACGCTCGCGGGATTGTCCACAGCGCACTTCGAAGCCATCCTCGCGCACGAGCTGGCGCACGTGCGGCGGCACGACTATCTCGTCAATGTCGTTCAGCGCGTCGTCGAGACGTTCCTGTTCTATCACCCTGCCGTGTGGTGGGTGTCAGGTTGGATGCGTCGCGAGCGCGAGCACTGCTGCGACGAGATCGCCGCGGCTGTGTGCGGCGATCGCGTGAGCTACGCGCGTGCGCTTCGCGCGCTCGAGGAGCTGCGCGCCGACGCGCCCGCACTCGCGATGGGCGCCGGCGGAGGCGAGCTGCTCGTCCGCGTTGCACGTCTCGTCGATCGCGCGCCGGTGCCCGCGCCCGGATGGTCAGGAGGAGTCGCCATGATCGTTCCGTTCATTGCTTTTCTCAGCGTCGGAAGCGTTTCAGGCGGAAGCGCCGCTGCGGCGTTGTCGTTGCCGACGGTCGAGGCGCGTCCCCTCGAGGCGCCGGTCGCGGCTCAACCGGCGCCCGTGCCTCGTCCTCTCGCACTGAGGGTTCGTCGCGCGGTGGCTCCGCAACCAGTCTCCGAAGTGGCGGGCACGGTGACCGATCCGTCCGGCGGCGTGCTTCCCGGCGTCACCGTCCTGCTGAAGTCGCGCGCCTCGTCTGAGGCCAGGACCGCAGTCACCGCCGCGACGGGAACATTCGCGTTTACGGACGTCGCCGCCGGCGACTATGACCTCGACGTCTCGCTCTCAGGATTCCGCCGCAACGATCTCGCCCTTCAGGTCGCGCCCGGACAGCGCATGACGACGAACGTTCGGATGCAACTGGGAACGGTGGCCGAAGAGGTGGCGGTCATGGGACGTCCCGGCGGGTCCGGCACCCCGGCCGGCCAGATGCCCACGAGCCTGCAGACGGCCGATGACTACCTGGCGGCCGCGCGCTACTACTACAATCGCGAGGCGTTCGCCGATGCCGACACGATGCTCGCGCAAGCCCTTCAGCTCATCCGCGCGAGCCAGCCGACATCGACCCCACCCGTTGATGCTCCGGGTGTCATTCGAGTTGGCGGAAGCATCCGAGAGCCGCGGAAGAGGTTCGACACACGGCCGGTGTATCCAGCCAGCGCGCTCGCTTCTGGCGCCGAGGGCATCGTCACGCTGGAGGCCGTCATCGGCCGTGACGGGACTGTTTCGGATGCGCGAATCACCTCGCCGGCCTCCGTCTTCGATACTTCGGCGATCGACGCCGTGCGTCAGTGGATCTTCACGCCGACGTTACTGAATGGCATGCCCGTCGAAGTGCTGATGACGGTCAAAGTGAACTTCCAGATGCGCTGAGCGAGCCGAGCTCGTGCGCGACGCCGAGCACCGCGCCTCGCACGACATCGAGGTCGCCTGGGCCGAGGCTGCGGGCGCGTTCGATCGTCTCGATCTCACGTCGCGCATCGTGGCGGAGGCCGTCCAGGCGCAATCGCTGGCGCAATCTCGATACGATGAGCGAGGCTGCGCTTCGAGCTTGGGCAGTAGGCGAGTGCTACTCGCGTCCGAGCGCGCGTCCCAGGCGCTGTCCCGCCGACAGCTTCTCGCCCTCGACAATGAGCTGACCGCAGGCGGCGCGGATGTCGCGGCCGCGGCTCTTGCGGACTGACACCGTGATGCCGCGATCCGCGAGGATCCTTGCGAACGCGTTGACGCGATCGTCCGACGGGCGCTCGAACGGAATGCCGGCGGCTTCGTTCAGCGGCAGCAGATTCACTTTCGCTTTAAGCCCGGAGACCAGTCGCGCCAGCCGCCGCGCGTCCTCCAGTGTGTCGTTCACGCCGTTGAGCAGGACGTACTCGAACGTGATTCGGCGGCGCTTCGCGAGCGGGAAGCGCCGGCACGCATCGATCAGTTGCTCGAGCGAGTACTTCTTGTTGACGGGGACGATGCGCGAGCGCTGATCGTCGGTCGTCGCGTGGAGCGAGATCGCGAGGTTTGGCATCAGCGGCTCCGCAGCAAGCCGTGCGATCGCCGGAACGAGGCCGACCGTCGAAAGCGTGACGCGCCGTGGATGCACGCCGAGCCCCGACTCGTCCGCCATCATCCTCAGCGCCTTCATCGTTGCATCGTAGTTATGGAGCGGCTCGCCCATGCCCATCAACACGATGTTGAAGGCCGAGCCGGCGAGGCCAGTGGCATGCGCGAGCACGCGCACCTGGCCGACGATTTCGCCGGCGGAGAGATTGCGCACGAGGCCCATCTTGCCCGTGAGACAAAACGCGCACGCCATGGCGCAGCCGACCTGCGTCGAGATGCAGAACGTCTGCGCCGGCGTGTCCGGAATGTACACGGCTTCGACGTGACGTCCGTCCTCGAGCTTGAGCAGAAACTTCGTCGTGCCGTCCTCAGAAGTCTGCTTGGCTTCGAGCATCGGAGTCTTGATGGTGAGTGACTCAGCGAGCGTCGCACGCAGCTGCTGACTCAAGTCCGTCATCTCGGCGAAGTCGGTCACGCCGCGGCCGTGAATCCAGTGAAAGACTTGGCGGCCGTGAAATGCCGGCATGCCGCGTTCGGCGAACGCCGCTTCCATTTCTGCGCGATCAAGTTCGGCGACGTTCATGTGTTTATGATAAGATCAGTTCGTTAGCGCTCTCCGCTAAAGTCAAGTAAATGAACAACTTAGATCGATTTGAGCGCGCGCGCGTCGGCCGGGGGCCTCGGTGGTAACCGCCGAGACGCTGCCTTCCGGCCTGAGGCTCGTCACCGAGCGGATGCCGCACGTGCGATCCGTGACGGTCGGCGTGTGGCTCACGCGCGGCTCGCGCCACGAGAGCGATCAAGAAAGCGGCGTCGCGCACTTCGTCGAACACATGTTGTTCAAAGGGACGACGACGAGATCGGCGCGCGATATCGCGCAGACGATCGACTCGATCGGCGGCCAGCTCGACGCGTTCACCGCGAAAGAATACGCGAGCTATTACGTGAAGGTGCTCGACGAGCATTTGCCGCTCGCGCTCGATCTCCTGAGCGACATGATCATCCGGCCGGCGCTCGCGCCCGAGGACGTGACGAAGGAGCAGGGCGTCATTCTCGAAGAGATCAAGATGGTCGAGGATGCTCCCGACGATCTCGTTCACGAGCTCTTCGCGCAGCAGTTCTGGGCGAAGCATCCGCTCGGACGGCCGATTCTTGGGACGCCGGAGACCGTCGGCTCGTTCGCGTCGGAGGGCCTGCGCAAGTACTTCAGCCGGACGTACGTGGCTCCGAATCTCGTCATCGCCGCGGCCGGTAATCTCGAGCACGAGCGCATGCGCGAGCTGATCGAGCGCTCATTCGCCGAGCTCGCGTCAGAGGCACGCATCGAACGGACCGAGGCGCCGGCGATTACGCCGGGCGTCGCGGCGCGACAGAAGGACATCGAGCAGAGCCATCTCTGCATCGGCAGCCCCGCGTATCCGCAGGCGCACGCGGCGCGGTACTCGCTGTACCTGCTCAACACGATTTTGGGCGGCTCGATGAGCTCGCGTCTCTTCCAGCACATTCGCGAGGAGCGCGGCCTGGCGTATGCCGTGTTCAGCAATCTCACGACGTACAGCGATGCCGGCACCGTGACGATTTATGCCGGCTGCGCGCCCGACAAGACCGACGAGGTCGTCTCGCTCGCGATGGGCGAGCTGCGCGCGCTGCGCGACGAGCTCGTGCCGGCCGAGGAACTCCGCCGCGCGAAAGATCATCTCAAGGGCAGCCTCATGCTCGGCCTCGAGAGCACGTCGAGCCGCATGTCGCACATCGCGCGTCAGGAGATCTACTTCCACCAGCACTTCTCGCTCGACGAGATGCTGTCGGCGATCGAGTGCGTCACGGCGGAGGAGATTCAAGTTACCGCGCGCGAGCTCTTCATCGACGGCGGTCTGGTCGCGACCGTCGTCGGACCGAAGACGGCGCGGCCGCTGACCGTGGATTCGCTGAGGATCTAGCCGAATGATTCCCCGATACACCCATCGCGAGATGGGCGCGATCTGGAGCGACGAAAAAAAATATCAGACCTGGCTCGACGTAGAGCTGGCCGCGACCGACGCCCTCGCGGACGTTGGACTGGTGCCCGCCGAGGACGCGCGCACGCTGCGCGAAACGGCGGCGTTCGATATCGCGCGCATCGACGAAATCGAGCAGACGACGCAGCACGACATCATCGCGTTCACGACGGCGGTGGCCGAGAAGGTCGGGCCCGCCGCGCGCTGGCTGCACTTCGGCCTCACCTCGTCGGACGTGCTCGATACCGCGCTCGCGCTGCAGATGCGCACGGCGTGCGACGTGATTCTCGCGGACCTGGACGTGCTCGCCGAAGCGATCCGGCGGCGCGCCGAGGAGCATCGCCGCACGCCGATGATCGGCCGCACGCATGGGGTACACGCCGAGCCGATGACGCTCGGCGTGAAGCTCGCGCTGTGGTACGCCGAAGTCGCGCGCGATCGGACGCGCGTGAGCCGCGCGCGCGAGGTCATCTCGGTCGGGAAGATCTCCGGTGCCGTCGGGATGTTCGCGCATCTCGATCCGCCGATTGAAGAGGCGGTGTGCCGCAGGCTCGGCCTGGCGCCCGCGCCGGTGTCGTCCCAGGTCATCCAGCGCGATCGGCACGCGGAGCTCATGACCGCGCTCGCGATCACGGCCGCGTCGCTCGAGAAGTTCGCGACCGAGATCCGCGGCCTGCAGAAGACGGAGATCGGCGAGATCGAGGAGCCATTCGGCCGCGGGCAGAAGGGCTCGTCCGCGATGCCGCACAAGCGCAACCCGATCGGCTGCGAGCAGATCACGGGCCTCGCCCGGCTGGTGCGCGCCAACGCGCTGGCCGCGCTCGAAAACGTCGCGCTCTGGCACGAGCGCGACATCTCGCACTCGTCGGTCGAGCGCGTGATCCTGCCCGACAGCTTCATCGCGCTCGATCACATGCTGCGCCGCTTCACGCGCATCGTGAACGACATGGTCGTCTACCCGGATCGGATGCTCGAGAACTTGAATCGCTCGCGCGGCGTGGTGTACTCGGGCAGCGTGCTGCTCGAACTGGCCAAGCGCGGCGTGTCTCGCGAGCAGGCCTACGAGTGGGTCCAGCGCAACGCCATGCGGTCGTTTGCCGAGCGAAAGGACTTCAAGGCGCTGCTTCTGGCCGACGCGGACGTCGCAAAAGTGCTGCCGCGCGGGGAGATCGAGAAGACGTTCGATCTCAACGCGCAGCTGAAACATGTGGATACAATCTTCCAGCGGGTATTCGGAGCATGAAAGCACGCGTCTTTGTCACCCTCAAGCCGTCCGTCTTCGATCCGCAAGGCCACACGATCGCCGAAGCGCTGCACTCGCTCGGCTACGGCAGCGTCGCGGACGTGCGGCAGGGCAAGTTCTTCGAGCTCGATCTGGGCGCCGCGTCGCCGGCCGAGGCGAAGCGGCTCGCGACGGAGGTCGCCGATCGCGTGCTCGCGAATCCCGTCATCGAAAGTTTTCGCGTGGAGCTGAACGAAACCGCGTAGCGCGGATCGCCTGAGGCGAGGAGCCGACGATGAAGTTCGCGGTGGTGGTGTTTCCAGGATCGAACGGCGATCACGACGCGTACTACGCGCCGACGCACGTGCTCGGCGAGCAGGCCGAGTTCATCTGGCACAAGGCCACGTCGCTCAAGGGCGCCGACGCCGTCATCCTGCCCGGCGGCTTCTCGCACGGCGACTATCTGCGCACGGGCGCGATCGCGCGCTTCTCGCCGATCATGCCCGCCGTAAGAGCGTTCGCCGACGCCGGCGGTCCGGTGCTCGGCATCTGCAACGGGTTTCAGATCCTGCTCGAGTGCGGCTTGCTGCCGGGCGCGATGCTGCGCAATCGCGACGTGAAGTTTCATTGCGAGTTCGTCGGCGTGCGCGTCGAGCGCACCGACACCCCGTTCACGGCCGCCGCGCGCGAAAGGCAGGTGCTGCAGCTGCCGATTGCCCACGGCGAAGGCAACTACTACGCGCCGCCAGACGTGCTCGATGAGCTCGAGCGCAACGGCCGCGTCGTGTTCCGCTACGCAAATGCCGCCGGTGAGACGACCGATCAGGCGAATCCAAACGGATCGGTCCACAACATCGCCGGTATCTGCAGCGCCGGCCGCAACGTCGTCGGCCTCATGCCGCATCCGGAGCGCGCGTGCGAGCTGGCGGTCGGCAGCGCCGATGGGCTCGTCGTCTTGCAGTCGGTTGTGCAGGCGCTGGCCAAGCGCGGCGCCGTGCATGCGTGAGGTGACATCAAACTGATGCCCTTCGATTCTGAAACTCTCGCACGACATGGCCTGACGCCGGACGAGTACGACCGCATCGTCAAGCTGATCGGCCGCGATCCGAATCTGACCGAGCTCGGGCTCTTCTCCGTGATGTGGTCCGAGCACTGCAGCTACAAGAGCTCGCGCGTGCACCTGCGCACGTTGCCCACGACCGGCGCGCGCGTCGTGCAGGGACCGGGCGAAAACGCCGGCGCGGTCGACATCGGCGACGGGCTCGCGGCGGTGTTCAAGATCGAATCGCACAACCACCCGTCCTTCATCGAGCCGTATCAGGGCGCGGCGACTGGCGTCGGCGGCATCATTCGCGACATCTTCACGATGGGCGCGCGGCCGATTGCGCTGCTCGACTCGCTGCGGTTCGGATCGCTCGAGGAGGCGCGCACGCGGCGCATCGTCTCGGGCGTCGTGTCGGGCATCGGCGGCTACGGCAACAGCATCGGCATTCCGACGGTCGGCGGCGAGGTGATGTTCGACGAGGCGTACGCGAGCAATCCGCTCGTGAACGTGTTCTGTCTCGGCATCGCGCGCCACGACGAGATCGTCAAGGGTCAGGCAAGCGGCCTTGGCAACCCCGTGTACTACGTCGGCGCCAAGACGGGCCGCGACGGCATTCACGGCGCGACAATGGCGTCGGCGGAGTTCGACGAGACGTCGATGGAGAAACGTCCCGCCGTGCAAGTGGGCGATCCCTTCATGGAGAAGCTCTTGCTCGAGGCGTGCCTCGAGGTCATGGCGACCGACGCGTGCGTCGGCGTGCAGGACATGGGCGCCGCCGGCCTCACGTGCTCGACGTCGGAGACGGGATCGCGCGGCGGCGTCGGCATCGAGATCGACGTCGCGAAGGTCCCGCAGCGCGAGACGGGCATGACGCCCTACGAGATCATGCTCTCCGAATCGCAGGAGCGCATGCTGCTCATCGTCAAGAAAGGGCGCGAGGCGGAGGTCGAGCGCGTCTTCGAGAAATGGGATCTGCACGCGGTGCATATTGGCGAGGTCACGGGCGACGGACTGCTGCGCGTGAAAGATCACGGCACGGTCGTGGCTGAAGTGCCCAATCGCGCGCTCACCGACGAAGGGCCGGTGTACTCGCGGCCGTTCTCGCGGCCCGCGTGGCTCGATGAGTGGCAAAAGCTGCCGGCGGAAGCGGCAGAGACGGTCGCACGTCCGAACGACGCGCTGCTCATGCTGCTCGGCGCGCCGACAGTGGCGAGCAAGCGGTGGATCTTTCAGCAGTACGACTACACGGTGCGCACGAACACGGTGGCGCTGGCCGGTGCGAGCGCCGCGGTCGTGCGCGTCAAGGACACGCCGCGTGCCCTCGCGATGTCGGTCGACGGCAACGGACGCTATTGCCAGCTCGACCCGCGGCAGGGCGCGAAGCTTGCGGTCGCGGAGGCCGCGCGCAACGTGGCGTGCGCGGGCGGCTTGCCGATTGGCGCGACCAACTGTCTGAACTTCGGCAATCCGGAACGGCCAGAGATCATGTGGCAGTTCGCGGAGGCCGTCGCGGGCATCGGCGAGGCGTGCCGCGCACTCGACGCTCCGATCACCGGCGGCAATGTCAGTCTGTACAACGAGACGGACGGCCGCGCGATTCTTCCGACCCCCGTCATCGGCGTTGTCGGCGTAATCGAAGATGCCGCGAGCGTGGTGATGCGGGCGTTTCCTGCGGCCGGACTCGACGTCGTGCTGTTTGGCGAAAGCTTCGCCGAGCTCGGCGGCAGCGAGTATCTCAAGACATTACACGGCGTGATTCGCGGCGTGCCGCCTGCGCTCGACCTCGAGCGCGAGCGCGCGCTTCAACGGCTGCTCGTCGATTTGGCCTCGCGGCGGCTCGTCCGATCCGCGCACGACTGCGCCGAGGGCGGCCTGGCGGTCGCTCTGGCAGAATGTTGTTGTGAGGCGAACGGCCTCGGCGTCGAGGTCGCGATTGGAAGCGTGCCGCCGGTTGCCGGCGTCGATAGTCTCGCTGGGACGCTCTTCGGCGAGTCGGCCTCGCGCGTGCTCGTGAGCGTTGCGCCCGATCGCACTGCGGCGGTGTTGGAGGCGGCACGCACCGTCGGTGTGCCGGCCGCGAAGATCGGCCGGACGGGCGGGCGCACGATTCGAATTTCCGTGGACGGTCAGGTCGCGATCGACCTGGCGGTCTCTGAAGCTGAGGCGCGCTGGAGCGCGAGCCTCGCCAACTGGCTCGACGGACGCGCGGCATAACTGCGATGGACAACCTCGACAAGCTCAAAGAAGAGTGCGGCATCTTCGGGATCTACGGCCACTCGGAGTCCGCGAATCTGACATATCTCGGACTCTACGCGCAGCAGCATCGCGGACAGGAGAGCGTCGGCGTCGCGACATCGGACGGCGCGCGCCTGCAGCTGCACAAGGCGATGGGCTACGTCGCCGACAACTTCGACGAGGCGACGATCACGCGCCTCGCGGGCATGAGCGCCGTCGGTCACGTGCGGTACTCGACCGCAGGTGAGAGCGGTCTCAAGAACGCGCAGCCGATCCTGATCGAATGCGCGCACGGTGAGATCGCGATCTGCCACAACGGCAACCTCGTCAACGCGCAGGAGCTGCGCGACGCGCTCGTCGCCGAGGGCTCGATCTTCCAGACGACGAGCGATACGGAGGTGCTGCTGCACCTCTATGCCAAATCGAAAGCGCCGACGCCCGAGCAGGCGCTCATCGAATCGGTGTCGCAGGCGCGCGGCGCGTTCTCGCTCGTGCTCTTGACGAAAGATCGCCTCATCGCCGTTCGCGATCCGCACGGCTTCCGGCCGCTCACGCTCGGCCGTCTCGGCGATGCCTACATCGTCTGCTCGGAAACGTGCGCGCTCGATCTCATCGACGCCGAGTGGATCCGTGACATCGAGCCCGGCGAAGTGTTCATCGTCGGGCCGGATGGCGCGAAGTCGGTGCATCCGTTCGCGCCGGCGCGGCACTCGCACTGCATTTTCGAACACGTGTACTTTGCGCGGCCCGATTCGTACGTCTTCGGCAAGAGCGTGAACGAAGTGCGCACGGAGCTCGGACGGCGGCTCGCGCGGGAGGAGCCGGTCGAAGCCGACGTCATCGTACCCGTGCCGGATTCGGGCGTGTGTGCGGCGACGGGATTTGCGGAGGCGTCCGGCGTGCCGCTGCAGATGGGTCTCATCCGCAACCACTACGTCGGCCGGACGTTCATCGAGCCGCACCAGGCGATTCGCCATTTCGGCGTGCGCGTGAAGCTCAATCCCGTGAAGAGCATCCTGCAAGGCCGGCGCGTGGTGCTCGTCGACGACTCCATCGTGCGCGGCACGACCAGCCGGAAGATCGTGAAGATGGTGCGATCGGCGGGCGCGAGCGAAGTGCACGTGCGTATCAGCTGTCCGCCGACGATTTCGCCGTGCTTCTACGGCGTCGACACGCCGCAGCGGTCGGAGCTCATCGCCGCGACACATTCGCTCGAGGAGATCCGGCGTTACATCGGCGCGGATTCGCTCGCCTACCTGAGCCTCGACGGCCTGCTGTCGGCGGTCGGGGCCGAGCGGCCGAGCTACTGCACGTCGTGTTACACGGGTGAGTATCCCGTGGCGTTCCCACAGAATCAGGCCGCGTATCTTCAGCTCGCGCTCAAGTTGATTCAATGACGCGCCGGACCTTCGGCACGCTCGTCGTCGCCCTCGCGGTGCCGCTCGGTGCGGGCACGCTCGTGGCGCAGCAGACTGCGCGCGGGACGGGTGCGGCGCCAGCGGCGCAGGCGGCCGATCACGTGACGGAGGCGGCGCTCAATCAGGCCATCGACAAGCTTGGCGCGTTCGATTTGCCGGCGCGCACGCAAGCATCGAAGATGGTGCGGCGCGCCTCCGCGGATCTCGCGGTGCCGGCGCTGTCGAAAGCCGCGCGCTCGCACACCGATTCGTACGTGCGGTATCGCTCGCTCGTGCTGCTCACCGACTTCGGTGAGGCGGCTGCGACGCCCGTCATGCGCGACCTCGTCGAGGATCGGGACAATCGTGTTCGACTCGTCGCGCTCGGCTGGTTCGGCGTGCACACCGATCCGAGCGTGCTGCCCAAGCTGCTCGCGGCGCTCGAGACGGAGCGATCGGAGTTCGTGCGTCCGGCGCTGACCCGCGCGGTGGCCGCGTACGGCGACGATCCACGGGCGCGCGCCGCGCTCGAACCGCTCGTGACCCGCGGAGCGGATTTGTTCCGCGGCGCCGTTATCGAAGCGCTCGGCGACAATCACGCCAGGTACGCCAGCAGTGCGATCGCCGAGGTCGCCAAGCTCGACGGGCCGCTGCAGGACGAAGCCGTCCTGTCGCTCGGCAAGATCGGCGACACCGCGGTGCTCCAACAGCTCTCCACCCTCCAGCAGCACGGTCCGGACGACGTGCAGCCGGCCGTGGCCGCGGCGGTCTGCATGATGACGCACAACTGCGCGGTGCAGGACGAGTTCCTGAAGAAGTCGCTCGCGTTTGCCGCCGCGCACGAGGATCGCGCGAGCTTCCTGAGCCGCGTCACGCACGCGCTCGACTCGCTCGCGACCACCAACCACGCGCCCGCGCTCGCCACGCTCCTCGACGCCGGCATTCCCGCGAAGGACCCGACGCGCAGCGTGATTGCGGTATCGGTCGGTACGGTCGCGCTGCAGAATCCGCTCGCGGTTCTTTCCGCACTCGAGTCCCGCGCGGATCTCCCTGCGTCGCTGACGCTCCTGCGCGACGGGTTCGATCTCCTATCGGAAGAAGATTTCGGGCAGGAGCGGTTCTACTTCGCGATTCGGCAGGCGGTCGCGGCCGCGCCGGCGGGATCGAAACGCCGGCAGGTCGGAACCGCGATCCTCGACGCGCTCGAGTTCTGACGGATGTCCATCGACTATCGACAATCCGGCGTGGACATCGACGCGGGCAATGAAGTTGTCCGCCGCATCAAATCGCTCGCGCGCAGCACCTACACACCCGGCGTTCTCTCGGGTGTCGGATCATTCGGCGGACTTTTCGCGCTCGGCAAGAACGTGGCCGATCCCGTGCTCGTCGCAAGTGCTGACGGCGTCGGTACGAAGCTGAAGGTCGCGTTCATGGCGGGCGTGCACGATACGATCGGCGTCGATCTCGTGAATCACTGCGTCAACGACATCCTCGTGCAGGGCGCTCGTCCGCTGTTCTTTCTCGACTACCTGGCGACGGGCCGGTTGTCTCCTGACGTGGCCGAGCAAATCGTGCGCGGGATGGCCGCGGCGTGCCGCGACAACGAGTGCGCGCTGCTTGGTGGCGAGACGGCCGAGATGCCTGGCTTCTACACCGATGGCGAGTACGATGTCGCCGGATTTATCGTCGGGCTCGTGCCGCGCGAGCGAATCATCGACGGCCGGACGATCGTCGCTGGCGACTCGCTCATCGCGCTGCCATCGTCGGGCCTGCACACGAACGGGTACTCGCTGGCGCGGCGGATTGTGTTCGAGAAGCTCGGTTTGCGCGTGGACAGCCATGTCGACGAGCTCGGCGAGACCGTTGCCGCGGCGCTGCTCAGGACGCACCGGTCATATCTCGGTCCGATCGCGCCGCTTCTGGACGGCGGACTGATCAAGGGCATGGCTCACATCACGGGTGGCGGCATCACCGAGAATCTTCCGCGCACGCTGCCCGAGGGCCTGACGTTCGCGCTCGACCGCAGCAGCTGGCAGATTCCGCCGCTCTTCGCGTGGCTCCAGCGCGCGGGTCAGATCGACGACAGCGAGATGTTCCGCGCTTTCAATATGGGCGTCGGCCTGATTCTGGTCTGCTCCCCACAATCGACGCCCGAAGTACTTTCGACGCTCCGTCCTGCTGGCGCTTGGGTGCTCGGCGACGTTCGGGGACGGGGCTTTTTTCCACAGATATAGGCTTGTGGGGGACGGAGGTCGGATTGGTGTCCTCCCACATCGCTTGATTGCACTCCTGCTTGATCGCCAGATCCGCCGGCGTCGCTGGCGCGTTTACGTGCGCCAGCCATGCGCTCGACACCAGGAACGGGGTGAACGCCAGGGGCAGCCGCCGATCCGAGCGGAATCGCTCAGACAAGCTGCACCACGGCCAGTCCTCGGCTCGCTTGACGAGTCCCGCCGCGAGCGCGTTCCGCTCGACGTACCGGCACACGCGCACCAGACTCGCCGCATTGTCGATGGGCCGCGCCTGAAATCGCCCCTTGTAGAGCGCGCCCTGTCCGACCGTGCCGTGGCGATGGTGCCAGCGAATCGCGTGGGTAGCGGATACCCAGCGCATGAAGCCGGACAGGTCGGATGTGCTACTGCTACCCAGTACTAGATGCCAGTGATTCGACATCACGCAGTACGCGAGGAGCTGGATCGGATAGAGCGCGAGTCCCTCGTCGAGCACGTCGACAAACGCCCGATAATCGTTCGGCCGAATGAAGATCGGCACGCGCCGTGCGGTTCGATTGATCACGTGAAAGAATGACGCGGGCGTGGCCGAGCGTGGTCGTCGGGGCATTGGGAACCTCATCGTCTAGCAACCGGCGTGCCGTGCCGGCAGAGCGTCGACCTCCGGCTCCCAAACGATGAAATCTGTGGAAAAATCCCCCGTCCCCATCTCCCTTCTGATCTCAGGGCGCGGATCGAATCTCGGAGCGATTGTCGAGGCGATTGCGCGCGGTGAGTTGCGCGCGCGCGTCGCCGTCGTCGTCTCGAATCGCGCCGACGCGGTCGGGCTCGAGCGGGCGCGCGCGGCCGGGATCGAGACGCGCGTCATGCCGCACGGCGACTACGCTTCGCGCGATGACTACGATCGCGCGCTCCTCGCCGAGCTCCGCGCGCGCGGCGTCGCGCTGGTGTGTCTCGCCGGGTTCATGCGCCGGCTCGGTCCGGCGTTTTGTGACGCGTTCCCGAACGCGATTCTCAACATCCACCCGTCGCTGCTGCCCGCGTTCCCCGGCGCGCATGCGCAGCGGCAGGCGCTCGCGCACGGTGTGAAGATCAGCGGCGCCACCGTGCATTTCGCCACGCCCGAGCTCGACGCCGGCCCCATCGTCATGCAGGAAGCCGTGGCGGTGCGCGACGATGACACGGAGGAGACGCTTGCGGCTCGCATCCTGACCGTCGAACATCGGCTGTACCCCACGGCGATCCAGCGCGTGCTGGACGGCCGTTGGCGACTCGTTGATCGGCGCGTCATTTTCGAAGGAGCGTGAAGATGCGCACGACGACTCCACGGTGGCTGACGGCGGGCATCGTCGGACTGGCGCTCGTTGGCGCCGCGTGCTCGCGTTCCAGCGATCGGGGTGCCGGGCTCGAGTCGCCGCAACGCGTTGTCGATCTCGGCCATCCGCTCGCGGACACCGATCCGAGCTGGTCGGGCGACAAAGTGTTCTCCTACGAGACCCTCGAGACGATCGTGAAGGACGGCTATCAGGCAGGTAAGTTCTCGACCGAAGAACATTTTGGGACGCACGTCGACGCGCCGGCGCATTTCGTTGCCGGACGCTGGACGGTCGACGAGATTCCCGCGGATCGATTGATTCGACCTGGCGTCTGCGTGAACATTGCGTCGCAGCTCCGCGGAGACGACAACTACCGCCTGACGGTCGACGATCTCAACGCGTTTGAAGCGAAGAACGGCCGTATTCCGCCGGGCTCGATCGTGCTCGTCGCCACCGGATGGGATTCGCGCTGGAGCTCGACGCATGGCGAGTACATGAATGAGCACAACGGCGTCAAGCATTTTCCGGGCCTCTCGGTCGAGGCGGCGAAATTCCTGGCGAACGATCGGCTGGTCGTCGGCATCGGCATCGACACTCCGAGCATCGATTACGGCATGTCCGAACATTTCGAGGCGCATCAGGTATCGCTCGGCATGAATCTCTTCCACATCGAAAATGCGACAGGGCTCACGAAGCTGCCAGCGGCCGGTTTCACCGTGGTCGTCGCGCCGGTGAAGATCAAAGGCGGCAGCGGCGCTCCCGCGCGCGTGTTCGCGGTCTTCCCGCGCTGACGCGGCGATCAACGCGTGACCGGCGAAACTACCAGACCGATCGACGGAGCGGCGCAGTGGGTCGCGCCCGCACTTGCCGTGACGGCGGTCACCTTCGGGCTGGCCGCGTTTGGCGCGCACGCGTGGCAGGCCTTCGACGGCGTCTACGTGAACCATGTGAGCGGCATCTGGCTCGCGCTCGCGCGCGATCTTGCCAGCGGTGTCTTCTACCGCGATTTGATCGGTCCGCTCGGATACGGTGGCACGCGATACTTTCCGCTGTTCTTTGTGATCATCGGCGGGTTGCTCAAGCTCGGCCTGTCGCCGCTCGTGGCCGGCTGGACCGCGAGCGTTGTCGCCGCCCTTGTGCTGTCGACAGGCCTCGCGCGCGTGGGCCGCGCACTGGGTGTGCCGCGATCGATGGTCTGGCTGCTCGGTGCGGCGGCGGTGACACCGTATTTCGTGCAGCAAACCGTCCTGGAAATTCGCGCGGATGTCCTGTCCGCGGGCCTGAATCTGTGGGGGCTCGCGGCGATCATTCCTGTGTGGCGCGACTTGGACACGCGCCCGCGCGTGGCCGCCGCCACCGTGTGGTTCACGCTCGCGTTCGCGGCGAAGGTGACCGCCGTCGCCCTGCCGGTGTGCGTGCTCTGCGCGCTGGTGCTCTCCGGCCAACGGCGTGCGGCGTGGCGCCTCGGCCTCGGGCTGATGGGCGGCGTCGTGCTGTTCTTTCTCGTCGTGGGCGCCGCTAGCGCCGGGCGCGCGATTGTGTCGTGGCGCGCGTGCATGTTCGCGGGATCGAGTGAGGGTGGCTTGGTGGCGGCGCTTCTTCGCGGGGACTTTCTCCAACTCGTCAGCTTCTCCCATCTGCTGACGACGCTCTTCGCGGTCGATGCGATCGTGCTCGCCGTGGCAATTGTCGCGAATCCTCCAAGAGCGGCGGCAGCAGACCAGGCCGGGTCGCGTGACTGGCGCGCCGGCCGGTCGTTGTGGCTGCCCATCGCGCTGTTTGTCGGCATCACGGGCGCTACCGGGCTCGCACTCTCATCGCCGGGAACACTGCCATCCAATCAGGTCGTGGACTGGCTGCAGATGTCGTTCGTCGTGCTCGCCTGGATCGCGGCGGCCGACCGCCGCCTGACGCGGCTTGTCTCGACGGCTGTCGCGCTCGTTGTGTTGTGGATGGGCGGACAGGACCTCGTGCGCGTGCGCGCGTTGTGGCAAACGCGAGCAGACCACACGAGCGCGGCGGCCAGAGACGAGGTCGTGCGACTGGTCGGCACGGCCCAGACGCCCGCCTTGGCCGAATCGGCGACCTGGCAAGTGCTTGCCGGACATCAGGCGTACTTGCTCGACGCCTTCGCGATCCGCGTGGTGATGGCGTCGCACCCGGCCATCGCGCGCGATCTCGAACGGAAGATCGACGCGCGCTACTTCTCGAGCGTCATTTTTCAAGTCGATCCTGAATCCCCGGCCGGGCGCGGGTTTTACGAGCACGTTCACTTCGGCGGGACGATCGTCGAGCGGATTCTCACGCAGTACCGATTCGATCGCCGGCTCTCGCCCGATATCTGGATTTACGTCCCGAAGGCCCAAGTAGTAAAATAGGCTGGATTTTGGCGCGCGCCGGCAGGCGCGTGAAGGTTAGTTGCACGAATCTGCGCACTCTGACCTCAGGGTAAACAGGGTAAAGACGTCAACCCCGGCCCAGAAAGTTCGCTTTTCCAGTTGACAGGGCAAGCGACATTATCGTAAATTTGAAAGGTTCCGCTGACGACGGTAGAGCGGTCAGTGGGGCGTCGGTTCTTTGAAAACTAGATAGAACGTGCAAGCACAGCCCGTCGAGTATCAGCGCGGGGTTTACAACCTCGCATACTTGAACGGCCTCGCCGGAGTTCTACCGCAAGGGAGAGCGAAGGCGGGGATGAATCCGAGAGCCAAATCAACAGGCTAACGGGTTGAACGAGTTGCGTCTGAGCGAGACGTGCAGCGAGCGGGACGCGAGTCCCGCCGAAGCGCGGAGCGCGAAGGCGGACCAATTTAACTTGAGAGTTTGATCCTGGCTCAGAATCAACGCTGGCGGCGTGCCTAACACATGCAAGTCGAACGCGAAAGTCCCGCAAGGGATCAGTAGAGTGGCAAACGGGTGAGTAACGCGTGGGCGACCTACCTCTGAGTGGGGGATAACCTTCCGAAAGGAGGGCTAATACCGCATGACATCCCGTGTTTGGATACACGGAAATCAAAGTCGGGGATCGCAAGACCTGACGCTTGGAGAGGGGCCCGCGTCCGATTAGCTAGTTGGTGGGGTAACGGCTCACCAAGGCTTCGATCGGTATCCGGCCTGAGAGGGCGGACGGACACACTGGAACTGAGACACGGTCCAGACTCCTACGGGAGGCAGCAGTGGGGAATTGTTCGCAATGGGCGCAAGCCTGACGACGCAACGCCGCGTGGAGGATGAAGACCT
>CAYQRM010000305.1:0-13938 GCA_964419785.1 uncultured Solibacteraceae bacterium
GCTCGCGGCGACCAACTCGACCACGTTCTCGCCGAAATCGCTGTCCGTTCGCGTCAGCAGATACACCGCAGGCGCCATTCGCGAGAAGTCGCGGAGGTAAACGCGGCAAAGATCTGTCTCGACATGCTGCAGCACGAGCGACGCGAACACGAGGTCGAACCGTTCCTCCCGGAGTCGCGTCCAGTCGTCGTCGAGGCGATCGATGGCGTGAGTCCCGATCGCGCGACATCGCGCGATCATCTCCGGCAGATCGAATCCGGTCACTCGATCGGCGACGTTCGTGAGATATGGAAAGTTGCGGCCAAGACCGCAGCCGAAGTCGAGCACGCGCTGAAGCGGTGTTGGCAACGCAATCGTCGGTGTGTACGGCGTGAACGGCTTGCCGGCTTTGAAACCCGTCAGAATGCGCTCGCGGATGTCGTCGGGATCGGCCGACCGAGCAAGCGACGACCAATCGGCAGCACCCGCCACGGCGTCATTCTACGCGGCATCCCCAATGACCCAATAGTCCGCGGCTCCTGTCGTATGATTACCGCCACATCATCTTCAGTTTTACGGGGGCCCTATGACCTTTCGAGACGAGTTGGACCTGCTCGACCAGGCGCAGACCGATGCCGAGCAAGCCGCTGACGAACAGCAGCTCACGGGCGTCAATCGCCGTCAGTTCGTGTTCATGTCGCTCGTGACCGCTGCGGCGGGCGTGTTTGGTGTCGGAGCCGACCTGGCCGCGCAAGGTGCCGCGCCGGCCGGCCAGCCGCAGCCCGCGGCGCCGCCGCAGGCGCCGCTCGGCAACGGCGAGGCCGTTTCGTGGACGTTCCAGCCCTACCCGCCCGGTACCGGAGCGTTGATGGAAAAGATCGTGAGAGAGCGCGGCGCGGCCGCGTTCGATCGCGCGGTCTTCACGCCCGCGGCGTGGACGGGCACCGTCCCGACCGCGCCGGACGACATCGCGTTTCTTCCGGCGCACCGTCTCTCCGGGCTGATCAAAGCCAAGAAAATCACGTCGGTGCAGCTCACGAAGATCTATCTCGATCGCATCGAGCGGCTCGATCCGACGCTGCTCTGCGCCGTGACGATCATGCGCGACCAGGCGCTTGCCGAGGCGGCGCACATGGACACCGAGCTCGCCGCCGGCCGCTACAAGGGGCCGCTGCACGGTATTCCGTACGGCGTGAAGGATCTCTTCTCGACGAAAGGCGTGCGGACGACGTGGGGATCGAAGGATTTCGAGAACCGTATCATCGACGAGGACGCCGAGGTCGTCATGCGGTTGCGCAACGCCGGCGCGGTGCTCATGGCGAAGCTCGCGACCGGACTGTTCGCCCAGGGCGATCAGTGGTACCGCGGCCGCACGAACAACCCGTGGGACATCCGTCGTGGGTCGAGCGGGTCCTCGGCCGGACCGTCGTCGGCGACGGCCGCCGGCTGCGTCGCATTCGGGATCGGGACCGAGACGTCCGGATCGATCGTCTCGCCCGCGCGCGAATGCGGGCTGAGCGCGCTTCGTCCGACCTTCGGCCGCGTGAGCCGCACGGGCGGCATGGTGCTCGCGTGGTCGCAGGATCGCGTCGGGCCGATCTGCCGCACGATCGAAGATTGCGCGATGGTGTTCAACACCATCCATGGCGTCGATCCGAAGGATCCGTCGACCGTGATGATGCCGTTCGAATTCAATCGCAACCTGAACGTCTCGTCGATGCGCATCGGGCTCGATCCGGGCGCGCCGAAAGAGTTCGTCGACGGGCTGCGTGAAATCGGCGCGAAGTTCGTCGACCTCGCGGCACGTCCGAACGGCGGCGGTGGTGGTCTCAACGTCGAGTCGGCGGCCGCGTTCGACTCGTATGTGATCTGGAAAGCGAAGGAGCTCAACATCGATCTCGCGACGATTCCCGAGCCGCAGCGCGGCGGTGGCCGCGGGCGCGGTGGCGCGACTCCGGACGCGGCCGGTGCAGCCGGTGCAACGGGCGCGGCCGGTGCCGCGGGCGCGGCTGGCGCCGCCGGTGCGGGTGGTGCGGGCGGTGGCGCCGGCGCGGACGCAGCGGGCGGCGGTCGCGGACGCGGCGATGCCGGCAATCCAACCGGCATGGCCGCATTGACGCGCTGGACGGGCGGACGATTCCCGCGGGCCTTCGACTTCGTCAATCAACAGCGACGCCGGTATCAGCTCATCAGCGAGATGGCGACCTTACTGAAAGACCTCGACATGTACGTTCCCGGCGGCGGATTCGACGTCGGTCTGCACGCGCAGACCGGCCATCCGTGCGTCGTCGTGCCGTACAAGTTCGAGGCCCCGCCGCAGGGACGCGGTGGCGGCGGACGCGCGGGTGCCGCGCCCGACGCGGCGGCCGGACGGGCAGCCGCCGCCGCAGCGCCGGCGGCTCCGGCCGAGCCCGGCAAGCCGCAGCCGATCTGCGCAGTGATCGCCGGCAATCTGTACAACGACGACAAGATCTTGTCGGTCGCGCATCAGTATCAGATGCACACGAGCTGGCACACGAAGCATCCGACGCTATGAGCGGCGCGCTGGGCGCGCTGGTGATTCACGGCATCGGCACGCCGAAGCCCGACTTCGCTCAGGGACTCATCGACAAGATCGGCGGCCAGCTCGGCGCGCGCGCGAGCCGCGTCGTGTGGCAGCCGATCTTCTGGTCCAACGCGCTCAACAGGGAAGAGGACGAGTTCGACGCCGCGATGAAAGCGGCGGCCGATCCGTCCGGCGAGCACATTCCGCTGCGGTGGGCGTGCGTGCGCAAGTTCATTGTCCACAACCTCGGCGACGCCATCGCCTACCAGCGGGAGAGCGAGCCCGCGGCGTACGTGCGCATCAACCGCCTCGTCAGCGACAAGATCGGCGAGCTCAAGGCGAAGCTGAACGATCCCACCGCGCCAGTCGTCGTCCTCGCGCACTCGCTCGGCGGACACATCATGTCGAGCTACATCTGGGACCGTCAGAATCAGCAACAGCGCGGCGAAGGCCACCGCGAGGAGGTTCGTACCCTCGCAGGCATGGTGACGTTCGGCTGCAACATTCCGCTGTTCACGCTCGCGCTCAGTGCGGCGGTGCCGATCGATCTTCCGGGCCCTGACGTCACGAAACCGGCGCTCGTTGCCGCGTCACGCTGGCTGAACTTTCTCGACGCCGACGACGTCCTGGGTTGGCCGCTGAGGCCCCTCTATGCCAAGGACGCGTCGACGTTCACGCCGGCCCAGCAACTGACGCTCTCGAAGCTCGAGGATTACGAGATCAACGCCGGGAACATCTTTGAGAGCTGGAACCCTGCGTCGCACGACGGGTATTGGACGGATCGCGATTTCGTCACGCCCGCGGCCGCGTTTCTGGGGACCGTGCTCGACGCGATTGACGCCTGACCCGGATTGACATCGGGCCCGCCGCCTAGGATTATCGAAGGTAGACCCCGCGCTTGCCTGCGAATCGGACGGTCATGCCTCGATTTGGCGTCGCTCTCACCACAGCAGTCGCCTCGGTGATGCTGACGGCTTCCGCGCAACAGGTGCCGCCGCAGCAGGCCGGACCACCTCCTGCCGCCGTGCTCCAGCCGACGGCGCCCGACGTTCAGCAGCCGGTCTTCCGCGGTCGCGCCGATGTCATCCGCCTCGACGTTTCCGTGCTCGGCAAAGACCGGAAGCCGGTCCGTGGCCTGACGGAGAACGATTTCACCGTCCTCGAGGACGGCAAGCCGCAGCGCATCGTTGCGGTCGCCGAAGTCGACGCGGCGGAAAACGATCCCGAGCCGACGGCCTGGATGCGACACGTGCCGACCGACATCGCGTACAACGACCTCTCGCAGCGCATCGGTGACGGCCGCCTCTTCGCGATCATCCTCGACGATGTGAATGTGCCGTGGGACGATCTGGACATCATCCGCACGGCGCGCGACATCGGCCGCGACGTGGTCGATCACCTTGGGCCGTCCGACGTCGCCGCCGTCGTCTTTCCTCGTGACGGCGGAGAGACGGAGGACTTCACCAACGATCGCGACAAGTTGCTCGACGCGATCGATCGCTTCAATCCGCGCGAGCCGGATCCGTACTCGTCGTTCGAGCCCGCGCCCGCGTTCGGCGGTGACACGCAGCGATCGAGCAGGCTCCTGTCGCACTCGCAATGCGACAAGACGGACCTCGCGGTGCCCGCGTTCGAGACTGTTGTGGCGCGCCTCGCGACCGTGCCCAACCGCAGAAAGACGATCGTCTACGTCAGTCCAGGCGCGGCGATCAACTTCATGGCGCGCAGTGGGTGTCCTGGCGAGCTGAAGGATCGCATGCTCGACGTGTTCGGCGAAGCGTCGCGCGCCAACATCAACATCTACAGCATCGATCCGGCGGGTTACGGCGGCTACGAACGGTACCTGGCCAATCCGATTCGTCGCGCGGGCCGGCCGCCGATGGACATGGAAGGCGATCGCGCGGCGCAGGGCGGCGTCAAGCTGCGTCAGGATTTCCTGAGGACGATGGCGGATTACACGGGCGCGACCGCGACCGTCAACTCCGACGAAGTCGCGCCGGGCATCGACGGCATCTTCACCGAGTCGTCGTCGTACTACCTCATCGGCTATCAGACGGCCAACGGCGCGCCCGACGGGAAGTACCGCAAGATCGAAGTGAAAGTGAAATCCGGCCAGACCGTCCGGACGCGGTCCGGATACTTCGCGCCGAAAGGCGCGGGCGGGACGCGTGACGCGAAGGATCAACCCACGACCGCCGATCTTGGGTTGATCGGGATGAACCGAGGAGCCGCGTTGCCGCTGGCCGCCATGGCGGTCCCGGTGGGATTGACCGGCCACGATCGCGACGCGGACATCGCGGTCGTGCTCACGGTCACGCTGCCCGCGCCGCGTGCCGACGTCGGCGAGACGGTGACGATCATTCGCAACCTCTATGACAGCGAGAGCCGGCCGGGACCGCCGGTCGTGGATCACTTCAATCTCGTGCTCGCGCCGCCGGCGACTGGCGACGAACTCAAATACGATTTGATCTGGCGCATGACGCTGGCGCCCGGGCGGTACCAGCTTCGGTTGAACGCGACGAGCAAGGTCACGGACACGAGCGGCTCGGTGTATCCGGACATCGAGGTGCCGGATTTCACGAAAGCGCGTGTGTCGCTCTCGAACCTCGTGCTCGGTGCGAAGCCGTTGACCCAGCGCACCGATCCGCTCGCCAAGGTCCTGCCGATCGTGCCGACCACGGCGCGAGACTTCTCGCCGGGCGACGACATCGCCGCGTTCGTCCGCGTGTTCCAGGGGAGCGGCGCGGTCGGGCCCGTCACGATGAACGTGCAGGTTCTCGACGTGCACAACGTCAGGAAGATGGACACGACGGCGACGCTCGCGCCAGACGCGTTCGGCCAGCGCGCCGCCGGTTTCCAGTTCGACCTGCCGCTCAAGACGCTCGATCACGGTCCGTACGTGGTGAGCGTCACGGCGACGCCGGCCGGCGGGCCGCCGGTGAGGCGCGATCTCGTATTCCGCGTGCGATAACCGAAAGGACGGGCGTCATGGGCAGAGTCACGGGGGTCGGCGGAGTGTTCTTCAAGGCGCGCGACAAGGCCGCGCTGCTCGCGTGGTACCGCGATCATCTCGGCATCGACGTGCAGTCATGGGGCGGCACGGTCTTCGATTGGCGTGACGCGACCGATCCCGCGAAAGAAGGCAGCACCGCGTGGTCGATCTTCGACGCCACAGCCAAGAAATTCGATCCAAGCCCCGCGCCGTTCATGATCAACTATCGCGTCGACGACCTCGACGCGGTGCTGGCCGCGCTCAAAGCCGCGGGCGCCGAGATCGATCCGCGGGTCGAGGACACCGATTACGGACGCTTCGCGTGGGTGATGGATCCCGAAGGCCATCGCATCGAGCTCTGGCAGCCGAAGGAAAGCTGATGCCCGCCGGGCGCGCGCGGGTCGCGCTGCTCGTCGCGGCGATCGATCAGGCATACAACCGGCCGTCGTGGCACGGAACGAATCTGCGTGGGTCGATTCGCGGCCTCACACCCGCCCGCGCGGCGCGCCGGCCCGGCCGCGGCCGCCACAACATTCAGGAAGTCGTCGTGCACTGCGCGTACTGGAAGTACGCAGTGTGGCGGCTCATCACCGGTGCCAAGCGAGGCTCGTTCGAGCTCGCCGGGTCGAACTGGTTTGCACGCGACCGTACCGACGCGCGCGTGTGGCGTGAAGACGTCGCCCGTCTCGATCGCACGCACCGCACGCTTCGTGCGACGGTCGCCGCGCTCACTGACCGCGAACTTGACCGCCGCGCGAAGGGACGATACTCGATTGCCGATGTGATCCAGGGGATCGCGGCGCACGATCTCTATCATGCGGGGCAAGTACAACTTATCAAGAGGTTCCGATAGGTTGCGAGTGGTTCCAAGGGGTTCGCGATCGGTGTCTAAGCGTGCGTGACTCGATTTGTCGCGGTCCTCGCGCTCGCGGCGACCGCCTCTTCACAAACGCCGCCGAAGCCGCACGACCGTCAGGTCGTGTGCGCGTGCGTCGCGCCCTCGTGTCACTTCGGTCGGCCCGTCGCCGCCGGATGGATTTACGAGCCGGAAAAGATCGACGGCGAATCGCCTGATGCGATGTGGCTGCCGGAAGGCACATCGTCCGGCGTGGTGATTCTGAATGTGCGCATCGACGAGCACGGCCGCGTCACCGACGCCTGCGTGCTGCGCGGAATTAGTCCCCGCGTCGACACGAAGGCCATCGCGGCGGTGATGACGTGGCGTTACGAACCAGCGGCGCTGGCGCGTCCGCAAGGCGGTCACGCCGTCGGCACGTCGGTCCCGATTGCGATTACGGTCACCGTCGAGATCAAGTAGGGTACCGTCCTGGAACCGCTTGGAACCCTCTGGAATGCCGATCGACTGCGGTTTGTGTCTGTTGCGCCCCTGGCGCGCGGACGACCTGGCCGCGCTCGTGCGCCATGCCGACGACAAGGACGTCGCACGCATGCTGCGGGATCACTTTCCGCACCCGTACACGGTTGATGCGGGCCGCGCGTGGCTCCTGATGGCCGCCATTGACGATCCTCCGACGGCGCTCGCGATCGAAGTCAATGGCGAAGCCGCGGGCGGCATCGGCCTGGTGCCCGGCGCCGACGTGCATCGACACACGGGCACGATCGGCTACTGGCTGGGCCGCGCGTTTTGGGGCCGCGGCATCGCGACGGCCGCCGTCAGCCACTTCGTGCCCTGGGCGGCGAGCACGTTCGGCCTCGTCCGGTTTGTCGCCGAGGTGTTCGCGACCAACCCGGCTTCGATGCGCGTCCTCGAAAAGTGCGGCTTCGAGCGCGAAGGTGTCCTTCGCGCCCACGTTTACAAGGACGGTCACCTCATCGACGAGCTGATTTACGGCCGGATTCTCGAAGGTCCGCCGGGCCCCGACACCGCCCGTCCGCCTGACACGAACGCCGCACCGTCGTCGTAGATGGAGGGCAGGAACCTTCAGGACCCCCTGGAACCCTTTGGAACCGGCTGGGACTCACTGGGAACCCCGACTAAGTCACCCTGTTTTTCGTTATAGGATCCCCCAACGATGACCGCTCGCTCGACGCCCGTTCAGGACACGTCTCGCCAGTATCTGCCGGTGATGCTCTTGCTCTTCGTCGGCAGTGGCTGCGCGGCGCTGATCTACGAAATCGTCTGGTTTCAGCTGTTGCAGCTCGTGATCGGCTCGTCGGCCGTGTCGCTGGGCGTGCTGCTGGGCACGTTCATGGGCGGGATGTGCCTGGGCAGCTATCTGCTGCCGCGATACATCGACAGCCGGCAGCATCCGCTGCGCGTCTACGCGATGCTCGAGCTCGGGATCGGCGCGATGGGCTTGGTGCTGCTCTTTGGCATGCCGATCGTGAACACGGTCTACACGGCCGTCGGCGGATCGGGATTCGCGGGGGTCTTGTTCCGCGGTCTTGTTGCGAGCGTGTGCCTGCTGCCGCCGACGCTCATGATGGGCGCGACGCTTCCGGCCATGGCCCGCTACGTCGAGACGTCGCCCAAGGGTGTGTCCTGGCTCGGCTTCTTCTACGGCGGCAACATCGGCGGCGCGGTCGTCGGGGCGCTCCTCGCGGGGCTCTACCTGCTGCGTGTGTTCGACATGGACATCACGACCTACGTCGCGGTGTTGCTCAACGTGACGGTCGCGTCGCTCGGCTTCATGCTCGCGAAGCTCACGCCCTACGAGCCTGCCGCAGTGTCGTCGACGCCGGTTGAGCGGGCCGAAGGCTCGCGGCTCGTCTATTACACGATCGCCATCTCCGGCATGACGGCGCTCTCCGCCGAAGTGCTGTGGACGCGCCTGCTGGGGCTCCTGTTTGGCGCGACCGTCTACACCTTCTCACTCATCCTCGCCGTGTTTCTCGTTGGGCTGGGCATCGGCAGCAGCGTCGGCTCGATGATCGCGCGCGAGACCACGCGGCCGCGCGTCGCGCTCGGCTGGTGCCAGATGCTGCTGTGCGGCGCGATGGCCTGGGCCGCGTACCAGTTGTGCGTGTCGATGCCGTACTGGCCGATCAACCCGTCGATCATTCTCGATCCCACGCAGAATTTCTGGGCCAACTTCCAACTCGACCTCGCGCGGTGCTTCTGGGTCGTGCTGCCCGGCGCGGTGCTGTGGGGCGCCAGCTTCCCGCTGGCGCTCGCGTCGGTCGCCAAGCCCGGCCAGGATCCGGCGCGGCTGGTCGGCGGCGTTTACGCTGCGAACACCGTGGGCGCGATCATCGGATCGCTCGGCGCCAGCCTGCTGTTCGTCGTCTGGCTGCACACGCAGCACACCCAGCAGCTGCTCATCGTCCTCTCGGCGATCTCGGCGTTGCTGATGCTCGCGCCTGCGGTCGCGGGTGAAGGGAGCAAGGGATCGTTCCAGTGGGCCGGCACGATCGCGCTCATCCTGGCCACCGGCAGCGCTGGACTGCTCGCGCGGTTCGTTCCGGACGTGCCGGGCTTGCTCGTTGCTTACGGCCGGTACTCCGCGACATGGGTCGGGCTCAGCAACATCATTTACGTGGGCGAAGGACTGAACGCGTTTGTCGCCGTCTCCGAACTGCCGAGCGGCGTCCGCAACTATCACAACGCCGGCAAAGTGCAGGCGTCGAGCGAGCCGCAGGACATGCGCCTGCAGCGCATGCTCGGCCACATGACGCACTTGATCCCGGCGCATCCGTCGAACGTGCTCGTCATCGGCTGCGGCGCGGGCGTGACGGCCGGCGCGGTCTCGATTGGCCCGACCGTCGACCACGTGACGATCGCCGAGATCGAGCCGCTCGTGCCGTCGACCGTCTCGACGTACTTCGCAAAGTACAACTACGACGTCATCAACAACAAGAAGGTTACGGTGCACGTCGACGATGCGCGGCATTTCTTGCTGACGACGAAGGAGAAGTTCGACGCGGTCACGTCCGACCCGCTCGATCCGTGGGTAAAAGGCGCGGCCACGCTCTACACGAAGGAGTTCTTCGACGTCGTCAAGCAGCACCTGAATCCCGGCGGCGTCGTCACGCTCTTCGTGCAGCTCTACGAGAGCAACACGGAGGCCGTCAAGAGCGAGATCGGCACGTTCTTCGAAGCGTTTCCGAACGGCGTGATCTGGGGCAACACGAACAACGGCCAGGGTTATGACCTCGTGGTGATGGGGCAGGTCGAGCCGACGAAAATCGATCTCGACGCGATGCAGGCGAAGCTCGAGAGTCCGCAGTACGCCCAGGTCATGCAGTCGTTGCACGAGATCGGTTTCAACTCGGCGATCGATTTGTTCTCGACCTACGCGGGCAACAAGAGCGATCTCACCGCCTGGCTGAAGGACGTGCAGATCA
The DNA here is from genome assembly GCA_964419785.1 of uncultured Solibacteraceae bacterium. Classification (GTDB taxonomy): domain Bacteria; phylum Acidobacteriota; class Vicinamibacteria; order Vicinamibacterales; family SCN-69-37; genus DATEGZ01. Next base: position 9,822 of record CAYQRM010000305.1, read on the forward strand.
ACCACGATCGGAATCTGCGCCTGCAGTATCTGGCGGGGATGGGGCTGAATCTTTACCAGAGCGGCCCGATCTACTCGGAGATGCTCGCGAACGCGCGCTTTCCGGAGAATCTCTTCACGGGCTCGCCCGCGACGATGCAGGCGATTCGAGACGCGGTGCAACGAGCCCAGGGACGTTGAGATGAGCGGGGTCTGACCCTGCTCGGCGAAGCCGGGTCTGACCCCGTCGTCAGGTTCGATGCGAAACGCCGTTTGAGCGCCAGACAGGACCGGCTAACATGAGCGTACCCATGACCAAACATCGAACGCTGGCGGTCGCCAGCCTCGCCATCGTCTTTGCCCTTGCGTTCGTCGCGGCGCCGGCCGCGCGTCGCGCGACTGCGGACACGCTGCCGCAGCGGCTGAGCGATCAGGAGTACTGGAAGATCATCACGGATTTCTCGGAGGCCGACGGCTACTTCCGGTCCGACAACCTGCTCTCGAACGAGATCTGGTTCCAGACGATCATTCCCGAGCTGCTGCAGCGCACGAAGGGCGGCGGTAACGTGTACATGGGCGTCGGCCCCGAGCAGAACTTCACGTACATCTCAGCGCTCAAGCCGAAGATGGTCTTCATCACCGACGTGCGGCGCGGCAACCTGCACGAGCATCTGATGTACAAGGCCTTGTTCGAGCTCTCGAACGATCGCGCGGATTTTGTGTCGCGACTGTTTTCGAAGAAACGGCCGGATGGGCTGACCGCGAAATCGACCGGCACCGAGTTGATGAATGCGTTCTGGGACGTGCAGACCAGTCCCGAGGCCGTTTACCGCCAGAACGTGAAGGACATTCAGGACCTGCTCACCAAGAAGCACGCGCTGCCGATCTCGCAGGTGGACCTGCAGGCAATCGCCGACAACGTGTACTACAACTTCTACTGGTTCGGGCCGAGCATCAATTACAACTCGTCGAGCAACAACAACGGCCGCGGCGGCAACATGGTCAATTACGCAGACCTGATGTCGGCCAACGACGGGAACGGCGTCAATCGCAGCTTCCTCGGGTCTGAAGAAAACTTTCAGGTGCTGAAGGACCTCGAAGAACGCAACATGTTGGTGCCGATCGTCGGCAACTTCGCCGGCCCGAAGGCGCTGCGTGCCATCGGCAAGTACCTGAGGGAACATCAGGCCACCGTCGCGGCGTTCTATTTGTCGAATGTCGAGCAGTACCTCAATCAGGACAACATCTGGCCGCAGTTCTGCGCCAACGTGGCGAGCCTGCCGCTCGACGAACACAGCACGTTCATCCGTTCGTCGGGCGGCGGTCGCGGGTACGGTGGCGGCGGCGGGCTCGTGAGCTCGCTCGCGTCGATGCGTGACGACACGCGCGGCTGCGGCGCGCCTGGTCAGGGCGGTGCGCCCGTCCTTCGCATGTTCCGATGATTCGTCGCGGCGTCGCGCTCGTCTGCCTTGCCGTCGCGCTGGTCTTCAGCGCGGCGCCGGCCCAGACGCGCGTTGCGGCGCGCGCCGAGCTGCCGCTTCGGATCGGCGATCAGGAGTACTGGAAGCTGATCGACGACTTTTCGGAGCCGAGCGGCTACTTCCGATCCGACAACCTCGTGTCGAACGAGGACACGCTGCAAGTCGTTTTGCCGGCGCTCGCCAAGATCGTCAAGCCCGGCGGCGTGTACCTCGGCGTCGGGCCGGACCAGAATTTCACCTACATCGCCGCGCTCGAGCCGCGCATCGCGTTCATCACCGACATCCGCCGCGGGAATCTGCAGGAGCACCTGATGTACAAGGCGCTCTTCGAGCTGTCCGCGGACCGCGCGGAGTTCTTGTCGCGACTGTTCTCGCGCAAGCGGCCGGCGGGCCTCGATTCCGCGTCGAGTCCCGAAGAGCTCTTCCTCGCCTTTGGAAAAGTCGAGCCGAACCGCGCGCTCTATGAAGAGAACCTCCAGGCGATCAAGGACGTTCTCGCCAAGAAGCACGGCTTCAAGCTCACGGCCGACGATGTGTCAGGGATTGAGTACGTGTACGAGAACTTCTTCGGCGCCGGACCCTACCTGTCGTACGCGCAGGGCAACGCGCCCGGGCGCGGGATGCGATATCCGACGTATCAGGACCTCCAGATCGCGACCGACGGCTCGGGGCAGAATCGGTCGTACCTCGGAAGCGAGGCAAGCTTCCGGACGCTGAAGGCGTTCGAAGAGCACAATCTGCTCGTGCCGATCGTCGGCAACTTCGCCGGGCAGAAAGCGCTGCGGGCGGTCGCGAGCTACCTGCGCGCGCACGACGCGATGGTCTCGGTCTTCTACCTGTCCAACGTCGAACAGTACCTGTTCGGGGATGGGATCTGGGCAGATTTCGCGCGCAACATCGAAGCGCTGCCGCTCGACGACTCGAGTACGTTTGTCCGGTCCTGCTTCAACGGCTGCCAGGCGCAATATCAGTCGCGCGCGGTGATGCTGCTCGACTCGATGTCCGGCCTGCTCAGGGACTACCACGACGGAAAGATCCACTCCTACACGGATGTGCTCTGGCGTTCGCGCTAGAGCGCAGTAAGATCGCCCCATGGCTCCGCTCTCGACGCGCCCGTTCTTCCGCGCGCTGAAGCCTTGGCTGCTCGTGCCGGCGCTCGTGCTGCTCGCAAGCCCGGGTCTCGTGCCGGTCGCGCTCGATCAGAGTACGCCGGCGGCCGTCGAGCCGCTGCCGTCGCATCTTACCGATCAGGAATTCTGGAAGCTCTCGAATGATATTTCCGAGCCGAACGGATTTTTCCGATCGGAGAATCTCGTCTCGAACGAGCACACGTTTCAATACGTCGTCCCGGCGCTCGAGAAGACGGTGAAGCCTGGTGGCGTGTATCTCGGCGTCGCGCCCGATCAGAACTTCACGTACATGCTCGCGACGAAGCCGGATTTCGCGTTCATCATCGACATCCGGCGCGGCAACCTGCTCGAGCACCTGATGTACAAGGCGATCCTCGAGCTCTCGGCGGATCGCGCGGAGTTTCTCGCACGGCTGTTCGCGCGCAAGAAACCCGACTACCTGAGCGCGAAGTCGTCGCCCGCCGAGCTGTTCCGCGCGATCGATCAGGAGTCCTCGAACGACGCGCTCTATCGCCAGAACGTGACCGAGATCGAAGCGCAGCTGACGAAGAAGCATGGCTTCGCGCTCTCGAGCGACGACTTGCAGCAGCTCGAGGGCATCTACTTTTCGTTTTTCTGGGACGGCCCGAACCTGCGCTACACGGCGTTTCCGGCCGGCGTACGCCAGCCCGGGTTCATGAGCCGCGGCGGCGGATTCAACGGCAACTTCCCGAGCTACGAGGAGCTGATGCTCCAGACCGACATGGACGGCGTCAATCGCTCGTACCTCGCGACCGAGGAGAGCTTCCGCTGGCTGAAGGCGTTCGAGGAGAAGAATCTGCTCGTGCCCGTCATGGGCGACTTCGCTGGCCCGCGCGCGCTGCGTGCGATCGGCCGGTACGTCCGCGCGCACGGCTCGGTCGTCAAGGCGTATTACGTGTCGAACGTCGAGCAGTACCTCTTTCAGGACGGGCTCTTCGACGAGTTCGCGCGCAACGTCGCGACGCTGCCCGTTGACGACACGAGCGTGTTCATTCGTTCGGTATCGACGCGCTTCGGCTACCGCGGCAACGGCAACGGCGCCGCGATCGGACCGGACGGGCGCGCGAGCGCGCTCGATCCCATCAAAGACTTCGTCAAGCAGTTCCTGGCCGGGAAAATCGGCAGCTACTTCGACGTGAATGCGCGGTCGAAGTAGGGACGGGGGTTTTTTCCACAGAAACCGCGCTTTCGGAGCCGGAGGTCGGAAGGGCATTCGCCCAACCGACCTCCGGCTCCGATCGGGCGGTTTCTGTGGAAAAAACCCCCGTCCCTAGTACTTCCAACTCCTGACGTCCGCGCCGGCTGGCGCGTATTTCTCGATCTGCGCGACGATCTTGTCCGTGAGCTCCGCGCCGCGCGGGCCCCAGCAGTGCGGCGCCATCGGCTGAAAGACGATCTCCCCGGTCCATTTCGGGTTGTCGGCCTTCTTCAGGAAGTCCTCGAGCATGTGGACGCCCATGTTGAGGTAGTAGGTGTCCGCGTCGCCGACGTAGACGTTGATCTTGTT
>CAYQRM010000306.1:0-4716 GCA_964419785.1 uncultured Solibacteraceae bacterium
CTTCGTCACCGGAGCGACGGGCATCGTCGGATCGTGGCTCGTCAAGCGCTTGCTCGACGAGGGCGCGTCGGTTGTCGCGCTCGTCCGCGACTGGGATCCGCAGACGGAGCTCGTCCGCAGCGGCGACATCATGCGGACGACCGTCGTCAATGGCCGGCTCGAGGACTACGGCACGCTCGAGCGCGCCATCAACGAACACGAAGTCGACACGGTGTTCCACCTGGGCGCGCAGCCGATCGTCACGACGGCGCTGCGTAATCCACTGCCGACGTTCGAAGCCAACGTTCGCGGCAGCTACAACCTGCTCGAGGCCTGCCGCGTGCATCGATCGCTCGTCGCGCGCGTGGTCATCGCGAGCAGCGACAAGGCGTATGGCGACGGGCCGACGCTGCCCTACACTGAAGACATGCCGGCAAATGGGCGGCATCCGTACGACGTCAGCAAGAGCTGCACCGATCTCATCGCGCTGAGCTACGCGCACACGTACGATCTGCCGGTGACGGTCGCCCGCTGCGGCAACATCTACGGCGGCGGCGATTTGAACTGGAGCCGAATCGTGCCGGGCACGATCCGCAGCCTTCACCGCGGCGAGCGGCCGATCATTCGGAGCAATGGCCTCTTCACGCGCGACTACATCTACGTGCAGGACGTCGTCGACGGCTACTTGCGCCTCGCCGAGCGCACAACTGAAGCGGGCGTGAAAGGCGAGGCGTTCAACTTCAGCCCGGAAACGCGCTTGACGGTACTCGAGATCACGAAAGCGATTCAGCGGCTCATGCGTCGAGAGGACCTGGCGCCGGAGATTCTCGATCAGGCACGCGGCGAGATCCGAGATCAGTATCTCGATTCGACGAAGGCGAAGACGCGGCTCGGCTGGACCGCGCGCCACAGCCTCGATGCGGGTTTGACCGAGACGATCGCGTGGTACCGGCGGCACCTCGACGCCAGCGCGCCGAAAGCGGCCAATGCGCTTCGCTGAGACGACTGTGCAAGGGGCCTTTGTCATCGACCCGGAGCCGCGCGAAGACGAGCGAGGCTTCTTCGCGCGCTTATGGGACCGCGACGTGTTTGCAGCGCGCGGCCTGACCGCGGACTTCGTGCAATGCAACGCGTCATTTAGCGCGCGCAGGGGCACACTTCGCGGCCTGCACTATCAGGCCGCGCCGCACGGCGAGGTCAAGCTCGTGCGCTGCGTGCGCGGCGCCATCTTCGACGTCCTCGTCGATCTTCGCGTCGGCTCCCCCACGTACGCACGCTGGTTCGGCGCCGAGCTCACCGCCGCCAATCGCCGCTTGATGTACATCCCTGAAGGCTGCGCGCACGGGTATCTGACGCTCGAGGATCAAAGCGAGGTCGAATATCCAGTGTCGTGCGCGTACCACCCAGAGGCGGAACGCGGCGTCCGCTGGAACGATCCGCGCTTCGCGATTGCGTGGCCGGCCGTCGAGCCGCTCACACTTTCGCCCAAGGACCGGCAGTGGCCGGACTACCAGTCGTGAAGCGCGTTCTTGTCACCGGAGCGACCGGATGCGTGGGACGCCACTCGCTGCCGCGGCTCGTCGCGCGGGGCTGGGACGTCCACGCTGTAGCGTCGACTCAGGCGCCACCAACGATGACGGGCGTGACGTGGCACCGCGCGAACCTGCTCGATCGCGGCGAGACGACGACGCTGGTGAGGACGATCGCGCCCAATCACCTGCTGCACTTCGCGTGGTACATCGCTCCGGGCAAATGGGCGGCGGCTCCAGAGAACTTCGATTGGGTGGCCGCGAGCCTCGCGCTCGTGCGCGCGTTTCGAGAGGCCGGCGGCACGCGAGTCGTCACCGCAGGGTCGTGCCTAGAGTACGACTGGAACTACGGATTCTGCTCCGAAGCGCGCACGCCTTGCGTGCCGCACACGACGTACGGCATCTGCAAGCACGCGGTGCAGCTGCTGACGACGGCGCTCGCGAACGGCAGCCCGATGACGTCGGCGTGGGGCCGGATCTTCTTTCTCTACGGTCCACACGAACATCCCGATCGCTTGGTGGCGTCGGTCACGCGCTCGCTCCTGGCCGGTCAACCCGCGCGAACCTCGCATGGCAATCAAGTGCGCGACTATCTTTTTGCCGGCGACGTCGCCGACGCGTTCGTCGCCTTGCTCGAGTCTCAGGTGACCGGCCCGATCAACGTCGCGTCTGGCCGTGCCATCGCACTGAAAGACATCGTGCTTCGCATCGGCGACCTCATCGGCCGGCCCGAGCTCATTCAACTCGGCGCCATTCCCGCCGCGCCTACCGACACGCCGCTCGTCGTCGCCGACACGACGCGACTCGTGAGCGCGCTCGGCTGGACGCCGCGCACGAGCCTCGACGACGGGCTGCGCGAGACGATCGCGTGGTGGCGCGCGCGTCAGTCAGCACCGGTGGAGGCCGCGTCATGAGGGACGTCATTGTCCTCGGGTCCGGCATGGCGGGTCTTGGCGCGTCGTATCGACTGCGTCAAGAACGAGTGCCGCACACGGTGTACGACATGAACCCGCATCCCGGGGGTCACACGTTCTCCCATGTAGACCCGCAGGGGTTTGTGTTTGACGAAGGTCCGCACATCTCGTTCACCAAGGACACGCGCATCCAGCAGCTTTTCGCCGAGAACCTGAAGGGTGAGTACGAGGCCTTCAGCGCCCGCGTGAATAACTACTGGCAGGGTTATTGGATCAAGCATCCTGCGCAGTGCAATCTCCACGGACTGCCGGTCTCGATGGTCACCGATTTGCTCGTGGACATGGTCGAGGCGCGCGCCAATGACGCGAAGCCGGCCAACTACGAGGAGTGGCTCGTCGCGAGCTTCGGACGCAAGTTCGCCCAGACGTTCCCGATGCAGTACGGGCGCAAGTACCACACGACCGAAGCGTCGAACATGAGTCTCGACTGGCTCGGACCGCGGCTGTACCGCCCGTCACTGAAGGAAGTGCTGCAAGGCGCGCTGACATCGGAAACCGACGAGGTCCACTACATCACGGACTTCCGGTACCCGAAGCGCGGCGGGTTTCTGTCTTTCATCAAGCCGATGATCGCGGCGAGCGACGTCCGTCTGGGCCATCGCCTTGTGAAACTCGACGCAAAATCGCAGCGGCTGACGTTCGCGAACGGCGCGGTCGCCGAGTATGCCAATTTGATTTCATCGATCCCGCTCCCCGAGCTCATCAAGCTGATGCCGGACGCGCCCGACGACGTCCGCGCGGCGGCGGCACAGCTTGCCTGCTCGAAGTGCGTCGTGGTCAACATCGGCCTCGACCGGCCCGACATCTCAGATTGGCACTGGACGTACTTTTACGACGATGAATTCTCGTTCAGCCGGATCAGCTTCCCGCACATGTTTTCGCCGGGGAACGCGCCCGCCGGTAAGGGCAGTATCCAGTGCGAGGTCTACTTCTCTGATAAGTACAAGCCGATGAGTGAGACGCCCGAGGCGCTCATCTCGCGCGTGCTCGACGATCTGAAACGATGTGGCCTCGTGCGGGAGGACGATCGCGTCCTGCACCGCAGCGCAATTCTGGTCAACTACGCAAACGTGATCTTTGACCTCGATCGGGCCGCCGCCTTGGCGACCGTCCACGGCTACCTGGATGAGATCGGTGTGCGCTGCTGCGGGCGATACGGCGTGTGGGGCTACTTGTGGACCGTTGAATCGTTCATGAGCGGCGAGCGCGCCGCCGATCGCGCGCTCGCCGCGATGGCCGCGAGGGCTTAGGATGACTGACCGTCCGCTCGTCGCCCTCGTCGTGCTGAGCTACAACGGGCTCGAGGACACGCGCAAGTGTCTGCGCAGCCTCGCACCGGCCATGCGCCCGTACGCGACGACTCTTCTCGTCGACAATGGATCGACCGATGGCACCGATGCAGCCGTCGCCCAGGAGTTTCCGTGGGCCCGCGTCGTCCGACTCGAAAAGAACGCGGGGCCGGTCGGCGGCAACAACGCCGGGATCCGCGCGGCGCTCGAGCTCGGCGCCGAGTGGATCCTGCTTCTCAACAACGACACCATCGTCGATCCGGCGCTGCTCGATCGGCTGATGGACGCGGCGCGCGCGCATCCCGAGTACGCGATTCTCGGACCCGTCATCAAGTTCATGGACGATCCGGATGTCGTCATGACGGACGCGACGATTTTCAACCGGCCCGATCCGCGCGGGTTCTTCGTCCGGGTCCCCGTGCCAGTGACGCAGTCGGCGCCGCCCGCCGTGACCGAGTGCGACCTTGTAAACGGCTGCGCCCTGATGATTCGCGCGGACATGGTGCGCCGGATCGGTCCATTCGACGAGCGGTTCTTCATGTACCACGACGAAGCCGATCTCTGTCTGCGGTCGCTCGAGGCCGGAGGGCGCAACGGCGTCATCGACCATGCGCTCGTCTGGCACAAGGGCTCGGCCACGTCGCAAGGCGCGGGCAAGCCCTCGGTTCGATATTTCGACGCGCGCAACTTGCTCTTCCTGCTGAGGAAACATCGCTGGTCGACGCAGCGAGGACGCGGCCGGCTCGCGGGCGCGAAGGCGTACGGCCTCTACATGTACGATTGGTACTGCCACTTGCGCGAGCAAGGTAACGACGCCGCGGCGACGGCTGTGCTCGAAGGCATGTGCGACGGTCTTGCTGGCGTCACCGGAGTCAAGGTCTCGCGCCGGCGCCGGCTTCTGCCTGTGCTCAGGGGCGGCTTCGACGCGCTTCGTCATCGGCCAGG
>CAYQRM010000307.1:0-2122 GCA_964419785.1 uncultured Solibacteraceae bacterium
TCGAGAACGCGCGGCTCGTGATTGCGGCCGATCTCGCGGCGGATTACTTCTCGCTGCGCCAGCTCGATCACGAGCTCGTGATCCTGCGTGGCACGGTCGAATCGCTGCAGCGCGGCCTGGCGGTCGTGCGCGCGCGGCACGACGGCGGCATCGCGTCGGGTCTCGACGTGGCGCAGGAGGAAACACTCCTGCACGCGACCGAGACGGACGCGACGCTCGTCGAGCGCGATCGCGACACGCTCGAGCACGCGATCGCCGACCTCGTCGGGCAGCCGGCGCCGGGATTTCACATCGAGCCGAAGCCCCTCGACGCCGAACCGCCCGCGCTCGACATCGCGCTGCCGTCGGACCTGCTCGAACGGCGGCCCGACATCGCCGGCGCCGAGCGCGCCATGGCCCAGGCCAATGCAGAAATCGGCGTCGCGATGAGCGCGTACTATCCCTCGCTCAACATCTTCGCGTCCGGCGGCTGGCAGAGCGCGGCGATCACGTCGATCTTCGGTGCGGCGAGCACGCTGTGGGCGGTCGGCGCCGCGGCCACCCAAACGATCTTCAACGGCGGTCAGACCAAGGCGGAAGTGAAGTTCGCCGAAGCGGGATACACGGGCACGGTCGCCGACTACCGCGAGGCCGTGCTCACGGCGATGCGAGAGGTGCAGGACTCAATCTCCGGCCTCGGCGTGCTCGCGACGGCGAGACAATCGCAAGCCGACGCGGTCGCGGCCGCGCAGCGTGCCGTCGATCTCGCCACGACCCGTTATCAGGACGGCATCGCCAACTATCTCGACGTCGTCACGGCGCAGCAGGCGCTTCTGTCGGCCGAGCGGCTGCTGTCGCAGATCCAAGGCGAGCAGCTCGTGACCTCGGTCTCGCTCGTCAAGGCGCTCGGCGGCGGGTGGGACCGCGCGAGCCTGGATCAGATCAAGATCAAGTCGAACGGCGTCAAAGCCCCGCAGCGCTGAGCGGAATCCTCAGCCGCCGACGTAGCCGCGTCGCGCGCGGACGGTCGCCTTGTCGTGACCCTTCACCTTCACTTCGAGCTCGTGGAATCCGGCTCGCTCGACGCCATGCGGAATGAAGTGCAGCACGTAGCTCGATCGGAAGTCATCGAGCGCCTTCCGGAACGTCGCGGTGAGATCGGCGCCGACGGGAATCACTGAGCCGCCGGTTTCCTTACCGAGTGTTTGGAGCAGGTTCAGCCGTGCGCGCGCATCGCCGCGGCCTCCGGGCTGCGAGAGCGCCGTCGGTACGACCGCGGTGAGCGTCGTGTTTGTGCGCTGCGCAACGTCGGCGAGCGCGCTCGGGCGCAACGCGCTGGTGTTGTCCAGGGCGTCGCTGAATAGCACGACCAGTTGGCGTCGGTCCGGCGACGCAGCGGAGACGAGCGACACGGCGACCGCATCCCACACGGACGTGCCGCCGCCAGCCTTGACCGCGAGAATCGCCTGTTCGACGGCCGTCGCGTCCGTCGAGAAATCCAGCACGCGCGTGATCCGCATGTTGAACGTGGTGAGCTTCAGCCGATCGTCCGGGCCGAGGTCGTGGAGCAGCTGCAGGATCGCGCGCCGTAGGTTGGCGAGCAGCGGGCCCGTCACGCTGAAGCTGACGTCGAGCGCGATCGTGACGTCGATCGGCAGCTTGCCGTAGCTCACGTCCGCGACATCCTGTGCGACGCCGTTGTCGGTGATGATGAAATCGCGCGCGGCGAGACCTGTGACGACGCGCGCGCCGTCGCGGACCGAGACGTCCACGCGCACCGCGTCCGTGCCCGCGCGAAACGTCGTTTGCTCCTGCGCGCCGAGTGGCAGCGCGGCGAGCCACAGGGCGACGATGACCGGCAGGACGCGTCTCATCGCTGCTCCCGCAGGCGCTGAACGACGATGGGATAGAAGCGGTAGTCGCCGAGCCAGTAGCCCCACCACGGATCGACGTCTGTCGTCGGCGCGGTCTGAATGCCCTCGGCGAGCGCCTCGGCGCTCGGCCGATCGCCCTGTCGCAGCAGGCCAACCATGAGCCCGACGCGCGCGGATTGTCCGGCTGGCAACGCGGTCATCGCTGCGCGGTACTCGTCGGTCGACTCGCGCTGGCGATTGAGCGCGTCGAGCGTCTGCGCGCGAAACAG
>CAYQRM010000308.1:0-2739 GCA_964419785.1 uncultured Solibacteraceae bacterium
TCGACGGCGACGGCCGTGCGCGTGTACGACATGGAAGCCGCGCCTGATCAGTCGACCGTCGGCGCGTATCGCCAGCAGATCGTCGACAGACTCTTTTTCAACATGCTGACGGGGCGCTTCTCGGAAATCGCGCAGAAGCCAAACGCGCCGTTCATCGGCGCCGCCGCGGGGACGTCACTGTTCGTGCGCACGCGGCAAGCATCAACGCTGACGGCAGTCGTCCGGGAGGACGACATCGACAAGGGGTTGGACGCGCTCTTCACCGAAACCGATCGCGTCGCGCGCTACGGGTTCACGGCGACCGAGCTCGCGCGGGAGAAACAGGCGATCCAACGCATGTACGATCGCGCCGTCGCCCAGAAGGATCAGCAGGAGTCGCGCTCGTTCGCCGAGGAGTTCATCCGCAACTTCACCAGCAACGAGCCGAGTCCGGGCATCGTGTACGAGAGCGCGCTGCACACCCGGTTCCTGCCGGGAATCACTCTCGCCGAAGTGAACAAGCTCGCGAAGAACTGGACCAGCGATCGCAATCGCGTGGTGGAGGTGAACGCGCCGGACAAACCCGGACTGATCGTGCCAGACGCGACGAAGCTCGCAGCCGTGATCAAAGCCGCCTCGGCGAAGAACACGGCTGCGTATGTCGACACGGTATCGACGGCGCCGCTCGTGGCGACGGCGCCGACGCCAGGCACCGTCACGGAAACGGCGACGAAGGACGCGTACGGCATCACCGAATGGACGCTCTCGAACGGCGTGAAGGTGGTGCTGAAGCCGACGACGCTCAAGGATGACGAGTTCGTGTTCCGCGCGTTCAGTCCGGGCGGCACGTCACTTGCCCCCGATCAGGATTTCGTCGCGGCGCAGACCGCCGCCCAGGTGATTGCTGCCGGTGGGCTCGGCAAATTCAGCGCGATCGATCTTGGGAAGCAGCTCACGGGCAAAGTCGCGACCGTGCGGCCGTTCATCGGCGAGACGGACGAAGGCGTCAGCGGCGGCGGCTCGCCGAAAGACGCCGAGACGATCTTTCAGCTCATCTATTTGACGTTCACGGCGCCACGCGCGGATCCGGTGATGTTCGGTACGCTGACGTCGCAGATGAAAGCCCTCATCGCGAACCAGCAGGCGCAGCCCACGTTCGCGTTCGCCGCGGCGCTGACCGACGCGCTCACGCAGAATCACTTCCGATCCCGACCGTTGAGCGTCGAGCGGATCAACGAGATGAATCTCGACAAGTCGCTCAGTTTCTATCGCGATCGGTTCTCGGACGCGAGCGACTTCACGTTCGTCTTCGTGGGCACGATGGATCTGGCGACGATGAAGCCGCTCGTCGAGAAGTACCTTGGCAGCCTGCCCTCGACGCACCGCAAAGAGACCTGGAAGGACGTGGGCCTTCGCCCGCCGGCGGGCGTCGTCGAGAAGCGCGTCGACAAGGGGATCGAGCCGAAGAGCGAGGCCGCGATCGTCTTCACCGGACCGTTCCAGTACGACCCGATTCACCGCGTGGCGCTGCGCGCTATGACGCTGGTGCTCGAGGGCCGGCTGCACGAGGCGCTGCGGGAGCAGCTCGGCGGCACCTACAGCGTAGCCGCGAACGCGAACGCCGCGAAGGTGCCGATCGAGCAGTACTCGATCGCGGTCCAGTTCGGGTGCGACCCGAGCCGGACGGCCGCGCTCGTCAACCGTGTGTTCCAGGAGATCGATACGTTCAAGAACCGCGGCGTGACCGACGCGCAACTGCAGGAAGTGCGCGAAGGCCTCGTGCGCGAGTTCGAGACCAACAGCCAGCAGAACGGTTACCTGCTCAACCAGATCTCGCTGCGATATCAGTACCCGGAGGACTTGAAGGAGTTTTTCAGCCTCCCTGAGCTCTATCGCGCGCTGACGCCGGCGATGATCACCGAAGCGGCGAAGGCGTACTTGAACACGAACACGTATGTCCAGGTCACGCTGTTTCCGGAGAAGAAGGAAAGGCCGTAACGCCTGGTCATCGCCCGTGGACCACGTTCGCGAGAATCTGCACGACGCCAGGCTCGTTGACGACGACCGAGAACTTGAGGTCGCGCTCGTAGCGGAGCGGCGTCGGGAAGCCGACCGTGAGGTTCGTCAGTGATGGCGTCTTGAGCACGACGCTTGTCTTCCTGCGCTTCACGGCCCGAGCCATGTCTCGAGCAGCGGCAGCGCGTCATGAAGCGTTGGCACGACCGCCGCGGCAATCGCGGCGATCGCCGCCGATGGCTGGTGCAGGTCAGGCACCATGATGACGCGCATGCCCGCGCGCGACGCGGCGAGCACGCCGTTCTCGGAGTCCTCGAACGCGACGCACGCCCGCGCGTCCACGCCAAGCCGACGCGCGGCCTCCAGATAGATGTCCGGCGCCGGTTTGCCGCGCGCGATCTCGTCGCCGGTCACGCGCAGCGACAAACGATCGGCGAGCTGGGCCGCCGTCAAGCTGAACGCCGTGAACGCGCGATCGCTCGAGGTCGCGACCGCGACCGGCAGCCGATGTGCTTCCAGAAAATCGATCAGCTCGACGACGCCCGGCTTCGTCGGCATGCCGGCGTCGCGAATCCGCGCCGCCCACAGCACCGGCCATCGCGCGCGAAACACGTCGAGTGGCAGCGCGTCGCCAAATCTGCGCGCGATGAGGACCTCGCCTTCGGCGTTGCTGCGGCCGATGAGCGTCGCGTAGAAGTCGTCGTCGAGATCGACGCCGAGCTCGCGCGCGGCGAGCTGCCACGC
>CAYQRM010000309.1:0-17229 GCA_964419785.1 uncultured Solibacteraceae bacterium
CCCTGGCTGCCTCGGATTCCCTAGGGCCGCTCGCCTCGCCCGCCGCATTTGTTCGTCACGAGCAGCGCGTTGGGCGGCGGCGCGCCGGTGATGATGTCCGATATTTTTGCGGTGTCGAACACGAAGAGCGAGTGTGCCTCCGAGAGGCACGCCCCGGGCACGCGCTCGTGGAGCGCGCGCCAGCTGTCTTCGTTGGTCACGAGCCATTCCTCTTTGGCCGCCGCGAGACGCTCAGCCGCGGCCTCGAACGATCCGATCTCGGGAACTGGGCGATTGAGATAGAAGACCAGGCTCGGCAGGCTCATGTTGAACGATTCGATGCGCGCGCCCGGCGTCGCGCGCGCGGTGAACGCCTGGACGATCGCGGGCACCGGCTTGAACCGCTCGACGTCCGGCAGCACGCGGGCGATGAACACGTAGTCGAACACGATGAAGCCGACGGCGAGCGCGGCGATCGCTGCGCTGCGGCGTCGAGCCGCCCACAATGCGACGCACGCACCGCCGGTCAGTCCGAGCAGCAGGGCGATCGGAATCGCGTCGATCGTCCGATACGGTCCGGAGCGGAAGAAGACCAGGAGTCCGACCATGAGTCCGGAGCAGCACAGCCCGATCGCGATGATGACGATGGTCGTCGCCCGGCTCGAGCCGCGCGCCGATGTCAGCAGATCTGCGATGAGCGCCGCGGCCGCGGCGACCGTCGGAAAGACGTAGAGATCCTCTTTCGTCTGTGAGAACGAGAAAAATACGGCGATCGTGACGATCCACGTCCACAGCAGACGACGAATCGACGCATGCGTGGCGGCTTCGCCCGGCGCCTGCCGCTTCCAGGCGGTCGCAAGCGGAAGGATCAGGAGCGGCGCCCACGGAAAGAGATCGGTGAGCAAGACGGGAACGTAAAACGAATAGTCGCGGCCGCCGGGCGTCATCGCCGTCGAGAAGCGCTCGAGGTTCTCGCCAAAGATGAAATCGCTGATGTATTTCCCTCCGTGCTGCGCGTACACGGCGACGTACCACGGGAGCACGATGATCGCGATGATGGCGGCGCCGGTCGGAAGCATGAGTTGCGTGAGATCGCGCACGCGGCGCTCCATCACGATCCAGAGGCCACACGCGAGCACCGGCAGAGCGATGGCCACCGGGCCCTTCGTCATCACGCCAAGCCCGAGCGCGACGTACATCAACGCCAGCCAGCGCTTGCGATGCTCTGGGAAACGGAGCGCGAGGACGAAGCCCGCGAGCGCGAGCGACATGAATGACGTGAGGTACACGTCGATGAAGATCCGGCGCGCGTGCATGATGACGCGCGGCGCCGTCGCGACAATGAGCGCCGCGAGCGTGCCGGTGGTCGTCGAGCGCAGCGCGCGTCCGATCAGAAAAGCGCCGAGCACGATGCCGAACGCGCCGATGGCGATGCCGAAGCGTTCGACGGTCACCGAAATGCCGAACATCTTGTAGAGCCCGGCGACGATCCAGTAGCTCAAGACGGGCTTGTTGAACCGCGGCAGTCCGTTGAAGGTGGGATTGATGTAGTCGCCGCTCAGCACCATCTGCCGCGGTGTCTCGACGTAGAACGCCTCGTTCGCATCCCAGATGGCGTTCGCGCCCAAAAACAGCAGAAAGAGCGGGAGCGCAAAGAGGAGCAAGACCTTCAGCCCGTTCTCACTCTCCGGCAGTGAGCGTTCCGCTCCAGCTGGGCCGAACGTCTCGCGATCCATGTCGGGTGTGCTCTGCGATGAAGTGAGAACGGGCCTAATGTCTGAAGTGCCTGACACCCGTGAGCACCATGGCGAGGCCGTGTTCGTCGGCGGCGGCGATCACTTCGGCGTCGCGTACCGAGCCGCCCGGCTGCACGACCGCCGTCGCGCCAGCGCCCGCCAGCGCGTCGAGCCCGTCGCGAAACGGAAAGAACGCGTCGGACGCCGCGACCGCACCCTTGAGTCCGGCGCCCGCTTTCATCACCGCGGCCTTCACCGCGTCGACGCGACTCATCTGGCCCGCGCCGATGGCCAGCGTCACGTCACGGCCGGTGAAAATCACGGTGTTCGACTTCACGTGCGCGCACACTCGCCACGCGAATCGCAAGGCTTCCCACTCTTGGGGCGTCGGCGGACGCTTCGTCGCCACCCGCGGGCGATCGCCGTCGGGCCACGCGCGCGCCGCTTCGACGACGCGATCGCGCGTCTGCGCGAGCACGGCGCCGAGAATGGATCGCACGTCCAGCTCTTCGCCGATCCCCTCGAATGTCGTGGTCACGACACGCATATTTGGCTTCGTCGCCAGCACGCCACGGACGTCGTGTGACGCGATGTCCGGCGCGATGACCGCCTCGATGAACGTAGACGTCAGCGCCTTCGCCGTCTCGAGATCGATCGGGCGATTGAGACCGACGATGCCGCCAAACGCGGACAGCGGATCGGCATCGCGCGCCCGGACGTACGCGTCGAGTGGCGACGCGCCCGTGGCGGCCCCGCACGGATTGGTGTGCTTGATCACGACCGCCGCGGGCTCGGAAAATTCGAGCGCGATCCGCGCCGCCGCATCGAGATCGAGCAGATTCGTGAACGAGAGCTCCTTGCCCTGGTGCACGACGGCCGAGCCGAATCCCGTACCGGACGCGTGGCGCCCTGCGGGCGCGTACCACGCGCCGGCCTGATGCGGATTCTCGCCGTACCGCAGGTCGCGGACCTTTTCGAGGCGCGGCTGCCACCCGGCCGGCAGGACTTGGGCGCCCCCGCTGTCGCTCGCCGCTGCGGCGCCGCGGGTGAACGTCGCACGGCCCGCGGACTCAATCACCTGCACGCCTCCGAGCGTCCCGGCGATCATCTGATCGTAGGCCGCCGTGTGCGCGAACGCGCGCCGCGCCAAATCGAACCGGAACGCCTGCGACGGTCCGGCCGGTGCCGTAAGCGCGTCGAGCACGCGCGAGTAATCGTCGGGATCGACGACCACGAGCACGTCGTGAAAGTTTTTGGCCGCCGCGCGAAGCAGGCTCGGTCCCCCGATGTCGATCTCTTCAATCAGGTCGTCGAAAGGGAGGTCGGGCTTCGCGGCCGCCGCCGCGAACGGATACAAATTGACGACGACGATGTCGATCGGGGTGATGCCGTGCTGGGCAAGGGCCGCGCGATCGTCGGCGCGGTGCCGGCGCGCGAGAATGCCGCCGTGGACGCGCGGATGGAGCGTCTTGACCCGGCCGTCGAGCATCTCAGGCATGCCCGTGACGTCGGCCACGCTCACGACCGGCAGCCCGGCGGCCGAGAGCGCCCGGGCGGTCCCCCCGGTGGACACCAGCTCCACCCCCCGGCCCGCGAGTGCCGTGGCAAACGAAACGAGCCCGTCTTTATTGGACACACTCAGCAATGCACGCATGAATCGGCTATTTCCCGGCCATTCCCTGGCCTTCCTTGGCCAACTTGACAATGCTCCACCCCCCGACTAGCATTGCCGGCTGACGTGAAGCGGGCTGGCGTCGAAGTTGAGACCGCAGGTTGCGGCTCTTTTTTTTGTACCAGGTCGTGCCCGTAATCGACGCGACCAGGGGCAGGGCGGCGGTCTCCGCCGCGTATCTCGTAAGGCAGGCAAGGGCATGCGTATCACCGGCAAGGTCAAGTGGTTTAACAACGCGAAGGGCTACGGATTCATCGAGCGAGAAGGGGGCAACGACGTGTTCGTCCACTTCTCGGCAATCCAAGGCTCCGGCTTCCGAACGCTCGAAGAAGGCCAGCAGGTCGAATTCGAGATCGTCGACGGTCCGAAGGGACCGCAGGCCGGCAACGTCACGAAGCCGAGCTAAACCACCCCGGGGGACCGGAGCACGCCGGTCCGGTCCCTCACCTCCTGCCGTTCGTCCGGGCTCCCCAGCACGACCGTCCTCCGCACCACCGGTCAGCCTCATCGAATCAGAAACCACACGAGCGGTAGCCAGAGCTCCCGCGCGTACGGCATCGGCTGGTCGTCTACCAGCACCTGGCAGTCGCGAACGGGATCGACGATCTGGAACAGATCGCGCAGCCGCGTCGGCCGATCGCCCGGATAGAACCGCGCGCGATGGCGCAGCCGTCCGTCGACGTTGATTTCGTGGTACTCGTCGGCCGCCTTGGCGAGCTCGAGCGCGCGCGCGTAGTTCTCACCCTCGAACGCCGGAAAATCGATCGAGATCGAAAACGGCAGCCGCGTCTCGCCGAAGAGCACTTCGCGCAGCTCGGGACGCAGCTTGAGCAGCTCCTCTTCGCTCGGCTGCTCGGACAGGTCCGCGTACGGCCAGAAGCGCTCGAGTGGCCGCGTGAGCGGCTCGTCCGGCAGGACCCGATCGGGACGCTTGGCATCGGTCATCGACGAGCCGCGGCCGATGGTATCCTGTTCGTCCCGCGCGCCGCAACCGTCCGATGAGCGATTTCCGCCTGATTCCGTCGATCGACGCGCTGCTCTCGCGGCCCGCGCTCGCCGGCGCGATCCGCCAGCACGGCCGCGATCGCGTCGCCGTCGCTGCGCGCGTCGCCGCCGACGATCTGCGCGCGGCGCTCAAGCAGCAATCGTTGTCGATCGCGAGCGAGGATGATGCCGCCGCGTGGCTCGACGAGCGCGTCCTGGCGGGACTCGCGTCGGCGATCGCGCCGTCGCTGCGGCGAGTCATCAACGCGACCGGCGTCGTGCTGCACACGAACCTCGGCCGCGCGCCGCTCGCCGCGGAAGCCATCGCGCGCATCGCGGAGATCGCGGGCGGCTACACGAATCTCGAGTACGACCTCTCCGCCGGCGGCCGCGGCCATCGCCACGCGCATGCTGAGCACTTACTTCGCTCGCTCACCGGCGCCGAGTCGGCGCTCATCGTCAACAACAACGCCGCGGCGACGCTCGTGGTGCTCGCGGCGCTCGCGGCCGGACGCGAGGTCATCGTCTCGCGTGGCGAGCTCGTGGAGATCGGCGGCGGGTTCCGCGTGCCGGACGTGATGTCGCAGTCCGGCGCGGTCCTTCGCGAGATCGGCACGACGAATCGTACGCGGCTGGCCGACTACTCCGCCGCCATCAGCGAGCGCACCGCACTCATCCTGCGCGTCCACCCCTCGAATTTCCGCATCGACGGCTTTACCGAACGGCCGTCAGCCGCGGACCTGGCGGAGCTCGCTCACCGCTTCACCATTCCACTCTTCGAGGATCTCGGAAGCGGCTGGCCGAGCACCGACGACGCCCTGCCGGCACTTGCGGATGAGCCGTCGATTCGCGAGAGTCTCGACGCGGGCGTGGACCTCGTGTCCGCGAGCGGCGACAAACTGCTCGGCGGACCACAGGCAGGGCTCGTGCTCGGCCGCCGCGATTTGGTCGATCGCGTCCGGCGCCATCCCCTGATGCGCGCGGTGCGCGCCGACAAGCTGACCTACGCCGCGCTCGAAGCGACGCTCGCCCTCTGGGCGCAGGTTCCGTCGCGCTCGTCGATCCCCGTCCACCGGATGCTGACGATGCCGGTCGATGAGATCGAGCGCCGGGCGACCGCGCTCCTGGACCGCGTGGCCGGAGTGCACGGTCTTTCGTGCCAGGTCATTGACGGCGCCTCGACGGCGGGCGGCGGATCGGCACCGGGATCGGCGCTGCCGACGCGCCTGGTCGCGATCGCGATCGATGGGCGATCGCCCGACGACATCGACCGCCGGCTGCGCGCCCACGATCCGCCGGTCGTCGCGCGAATCGAGCACGATCGCGTCGTCATCGACCTGCGCACGGTCCAGCCCGGCGAGGACGCCGAGATCGAGCGTGCGATTCGCGCGACGGCAGCGGCGTAGGAGCAACCCGGCTCCGCCGGCGCGACCGAGCGGCAGCGAGGGAGCCACACGAACGGAGCGCGATTTGCCGAGGCGCAGGTCACCGGAGGTGAATCGCGCGAGTGAGTGTGCCGGGGAGCCCGAGGGGCAACGCCCCTCGGCTAAAAGATTGACGCGGCCGAATCCGCCGCGAGTGACAGCAGCCCGCCCGGCAGCACGCCGAGGTAGAAGACGAGCACCACCGCAACGAACAATCCGGCAAGCGCGACACGCGAGACCGCTGGACGGTAGCCCGGCGCCTGTTCGTCGCTCATGTACATCAACACGACAATGCGCAGGTAGAAGAAGACCGAGACGACGCTCGTGAGCACGCCCAGCACCGCAAGCGCGATCAGATTCTGCTGAATCGCAGCGTTGAAGATGTACCACTTGGCGACGAAGCCAGCCGTCGGCGGAAATCCGCCGAGCGAGAGCAGAAACACGGTGAGCAGCGCCGCCAGCACCGGGCGATCGTGCCAGAGGCCCGCGAAGTCCCGAATGTCGTCGTGCGGGCGATCCGGCGTCGACAGCGCCGCAAGCACGCCGAACGCGCCGAGGTTCGTTACGGCGTACGCCGCCAGGTAATAGAGGATGGCAGCCTTCCCTGCCGAGTTGACGGCGACGAGCCCGACGAGCAGGTAGCCGGCGTGCGCGATGCTCGAGTACGCGAGCATGCGCTTCACGCTGGTCTGGGCCACACCGACGACGGTCCCCAGAATCATCGTGAGGCCCGCGACGCCCGAGAGCACCGGCACCCAGAGACCGTGCAGCGGCTCGAGCGCCGACAGGAAGACGCGAACGAAGGCAGCGAACGCGGCGGCTTTCACGCCCGTGGACATGAAGCCCGTGACTAGCGTCGGCGCGCCCTGATACGCATCGGGCGTCCACATGTGGAACGGCACGGCCGAGACTTTGAACGCGAAGCCGACGAGCAAGAGCAGCATCGCGAGCACGAGCAGGACGCTCGGCTCGTGCGCAGATCCGGCGACGCGCATGCCGAGCTCGTCGAGCTTGGTCGTTCCCGCCACGGCATACGTCAGCGCGATTCCGTAAAGGAAAAACGCGCTCGAGAACCCTCCGAGCACGAAGTACTTGAACGCCGCCTCGGCGCCCTCGGCGCTCGCGCGGCGCAGCCCGGTCATCACGTACACGCCGAGCGACATAATCTCGAGCGCGACGAAAATAATCAGCAGGTCGCGCGTCGATCCCATCAGCATCATGCCCGCGATCGAAAACAGCATGAGGCCGTAGTACTCACCGAGCGGCAGCTGATCCCGTTCGGCCGATCCCGCCGACAGCAGCACGGTGATCAGGCCGATCGCGCAGATCGTGATGTTGAAGAAGTTCGTGAACTTGTCGACGACGATGACGCCGAAGCCGATGAGGTGCTGATCCCAGAGCAGGATCGACGCCGCGATCGCGCCGATGAGCCCGATGCACGCGAACCCGCCGAAACCTGGCGCCGGCAGCGGCTGATTCACCGGCCGGAACGCCTCGGCGAGCAGCACGACGCACCCGGCCAGCGTGACGACCAGGACCGGAACGATCGGAGCGATGAGCTGCAGCGCGTACGACATCAGCGGGCTCCAGGGTGCGCCGAGATGAGCGCGGGTCTGGCCCCGCTGGCGGGATGGAGCCCGCGCGTGGCCGCTGAATTGAGCGCGGGTCTGGCCCCGAGGGCGGCAGCCGGGCCTGACCCGTTGGTCCGATCGAAGCGATCCGTACCACTTTGTGTATTGATCGGCGCCGTCGCCTGCGGCCGGATGTGCTCGATCGTCTTGCGCACCGCCGGCTCCATCGGCTTCAGGAAGAGACCAGGCACGACGCCCATGAAGATCGCCATGGCGCACACAGGCGCGATCACGCACCACTCGCGAACGCTCAGATCGCGCAGCCCGCGGTTCTTCGGGTTCGTGACGAGCCCGTAGTTCACGCGCTGGAACATCCACAGCATGTAGACCGCGGACAGAATCACGCCGGTCGCCGCCACCGCCGTGTACACCGGGGCGTGATCGAAGAAGCCAGAGAATGTGCCGAGCAGAATCAGGAACTCGCCGACGAAACCGTTCATCCCCGGCAGCGCGACCGACGCCAGCGTGATGAGCAGGAACGCCGCGACGAGCCTCGGCATGACGCCTTTCAATCCGCCGTACTCGGTGATCAATCGCGTATGCCGTCGGTCGGACAGCATGCCGACGATGAGGAAGAGTCCGCCGGTCGAAACGCCGTGCGCGAGCATCTGGTACACCGCGCCCTGCGCGCCGTTCACGTTGATCGCGCAGATGCCCAGCACGACGAAGCCGAGGTGACTCACCGACGAGTACGCCACGAGCTTCTTCATGTCCGGCTGCACCATCGCGACGAGCGCGCCGTAGACGATGCCGATCACGGCCAGCACCGCGAGGTACGGCGCGAACTGCTGCGCCGCCTGCGGGAAGAGCGGGAATGCGAACCGCAGCAGGCCGTAGGTGCCCATCTTCAGGAGCACGCCCGCCAGAATCACCGAGCCTGCCGTCGGCGCCTCGACGTGCGCGTCAGGCAGCCACGTGTGGAACGGGAAGAGCGGCACCTTGATCGCAAACGCGACGGCAAACGCGAGGAACAGCCACGTCTGGAGCGCCGCCGGAATGTTGAGCGCCGACAGATCCGCGAGATCGAAGCTCGGGACGCCCGTCGCGGCCTGATGGTAGTACGCGATCCAGATAATCGCGATGAGCATCAGGACGCTGCCCGCCATCGTGTACAGGATGAACTTGACCGCGGCATAGATGCGCCGGTCGTAGCCCCAGATCCCGATGAGGAAATACATCGGGATCAACATCGCGTCCCAGAAGATGTAGAAGAGGAACAGATCGAGCGAGATGAAGACGCCGATCATCGCCGCTTCGAGCACGAGCATGAAGAACGAGAACGCGCGGACGCGATCCTCGATCGAGTCCCATGAGCACAAGAGCGCGATCGGCGTCAGGAACGTCGTGAGGACGACGAGCAGCAGGCTGATGCCGTCGATCCCCACGTGATACGAGATGCCGAAATCCGGCAGCCACGCGTGTCGCTCGACGAACTGGTAATCCGCCGACGTCGGATCGAATTTCATCCAGACGACGAGGCTCAGCGCGAACGTGACGAGCGAGATGCCGAGCGCGAGATTGCGGACGAGCTTGTCCTGCCCGCGCCCCGTGACGAAGAGCAGCGCCGCGCCGGCGAGCGGCAGGACGACCAGCAGGCTCAGAAACGGCATCGTCATTTCCAAAGGTAGTAGCCCACGATGAAGACGATGCCGATGAAGAAGGACATCGCATAGGCGCGAATCGAGCCGGTCTGGAGCCGCCGCAGCGCCGCGCTCCAGCCGCGCACGACCAGACCGACGGCGTTCACCGTGCCGTCCACGAGGCCGGCATCCACGCCGCGCCAGAGCAATCCTGTCGAGAGCCTCTTGATCGGCTGAACGATCACGGCGTTGTAAAGCTCGTCGACGTAGTACTTGTTGAGCAGCACGCGCTGGACGCCGCTGAAGCGCGCCGCCATCGCGTCAGCCGCCGCCGGCTTGCGCAGAAAGAAGAACGTCGCGGCGCCGATGCCGGCAAGGGCGACGAGCGTCGAGATGCCCATCAGCCCGAGCTCGGTGGCGGTATCGTGCGCGGCCGCCGCAGGTTCTGCCGCGGCTGCGATCTCTGCGCCGCCGGGCGCGGCAAAGCTCGGCTCGAGGAACGCCTCGATGCGATTGCCACCATGCACGAGCACTTCCGGTACGCCGACGTAACCCGCCGCAACCGAGCCGATCGCAAGCACCACGAGCGCGATGGCCATGGCGGGCGGCGCGTCGTGCAAATGAGTTCCGTGGCCGTCCGAGGTCCGATGTCCGGGGTCCGAGGTCCCGTGGCCAATGCCTGATGCCTCGTGCCCGGTGCCTGATCGCCGCGTCCCGAAGAATGCGAGATACAGCAGCCGGAACATGTACGTCGCGGTGAGAAACGCCGTAATGACCGCGAGGACCCAGAGCACGGTGTGCCCGGTCGCGAATGTTTGCGCGAGGATCTCGTCTTTCGAGAAGAAGCCCGAGAGCAGCGGCACGCCGGAGATCGCGAGCGTCCCGATGAGGAACGTCCAGTACGTAATCGGCAGCTCGTTCTTCAAGCCGCCCATGTGCCGCAGGTCCTGCTCGCCGTGGAGCGCGTGGATCACCGCGCCCGATCCAAGGAAGAGCAGCGCCTTGAAGAACGCGTGCGTGTAGAGATGAAAGATGCCGCCCGCGAACGCGCCGACGCCCATCGCCAGAAACATGTAGCCGAGCTGCGAGACCGTCGAGTACGCCAGCACGCGCTTGATGTCGTTCTGCACGAGGCCGATCGTGCCCGCCATCAGCGCCGTCAGACAGCCAATCACCGCGACGATGTCGAGCGTGTGCGGCGCGTGGCTGAAGAGCACCGCGTTTCGCCCGATCATGTACACGCCCGCAGTGACCATGGTCGCCGCATGGATGAGAGCGGAGACCGGGGTCGGGCCCTCCATCGCGTCCGGCAACCAGACGTAGAGCGGCAGCTGCGCGGACTTGCCCGTGGCGCCGAGAAAGAGCAAGAGCGTGATGCCCGTGAGCAATCCAAACGTCTCTTCCTTCGGCAGCAGCGCCACGCGCGCGGCGACTTCCTGAAAGTTCAGCGTGTGGAACGTCGCGAAAATCGCGGCCATTCCGAGCACGAACCCGAAGTCGCCGATGCGATTGACGATGAACGCTTTCTTGCCGGCGTCGGCGGCGGTCTGCTTCGTGAACCAGAAGCCGATGAGCAGATACGAGCAGAGCCCGACGCCCTCCCAGCCGATGAACATCACCGGGAAGCTCGCGCCGAGCACGAGCACGAGCATGAACGCGGCGAAGAGATTCAAGTACGAGAAGTAGCGCGCGTATTCGCCGTCGTTCTCGTCGTGCATGTACGCGGTCGAGTACAAGTGAATCAGCGTGCCGATGCCGGTGATGATCAAGATCATCACGGCGGCGAGCGGATCGAGCCGGAGCTCGAACGGAATGTTCAGCCGGCCGGACGTAACCCACGAGTAGACGATCTCGTCGAGCGACCGCACGCCGGCGACGGGCGTGATGTTGAGGAGCCGCCAGACGGCGGCGACGGCCCAACCGAACGACAGACCCATGGCGCCGACGGCGATCGCGCCGGAGGCCGCCTTCGACAGACGGCGCCCGAGCGTCGCGTTGACGATGAATCCGACGAGCGGCAGGAGCGGGATCAGAACCAGCACATCGTCACCATTTCAGCGTCGTGAACGCGTCCGGGTTGAGCGTTTCGCGGTGCCGGAACAGCGCGATGACGATCGCGAGCCCCGTCGCGGCTTCGGCCGCGGCCACGGTCATGACGAAGAACACGATGATCTGCCCGTCGACAGCGTTGAGATACCGATCGACGGCGACGAACGTCAGGTTCACCGCGTTCAGCATCACCTCGATCGACAGCTGAATCGTGATGAGGTTGCGCCGCAGGAACACGCCCGCCGTGCCGATCGCGAAGAGCACGGCCGAGAGAATCAAGTAACTGTTGAGCGTGGGTTCGGGGACCCAACTCATGATCGCTCCCTCCGCGCGAGGATGATCGCACCCACCATCGCCACGAGAATCAGCACCGACGTCGCTTCGAACGCGAACGAATAGTCGCGGAAGAGCTTCAGACCAATGTCGTAGACGGTCATTTGCGTCCGCGCTTCGCCGGTCGGGAACATCGTCGGCTGCACTTTGACCGTCACGGCCCAGCCGAGCTCGATCGCGAGCAGGATCGACAGCACCGCGCCGAATCGCCGCGGGCCCGCGCCGCCGAGCAGCCGCGCGTGGTAGCCGGTCGCCGGATCCTCGGTCGGCACGTTCAAGAGCATGACGACGAACAGGAAGAGGACCATGATCGCGCCGGCGTAGATGATGATCTGAATCGTCGCGACGAACGGCGATCCGAGAACCACGTACAACCCGGACAACGCGCCAAACGACGCGATGAGCAGGAGCACGCTGTACATCGGGTTGCGCTGCCCGACGACGAGCACCGACGCGATGATCGCGAGGGCGGCGAGAATCCAGAACAGCAGCGCGTGCATCGCTCGTCCTACGCTCCAATATGGAAGTAGATCACCAGGCCCGCGGTGACGAGCAAGTTGATCACGGCCGCCGGCAGCAGCCACTTCCACCCGAATTCCATCAGCTGGTCGTAGCGGTACCGCGGCAGCGTCCAGCGCATCCAGATGTAGAAGAACAGAATCAAGAACACCTTGACGAAGAACCAGATCCAGCCGAGGTACACGGGCAGGAACGGCCCGTGCCAGCCGCCGAGAAAGAGATCCGTCGCGACGGCCGAGACCGTGACCATGTTGATGTACTCGGCCAGGAAGAACAGCGCGAAGCTCATCGAGCTGTACTCGGTGTGGTAGCCGGCGACCAGCTCCTGCTCGGCTTCAGGAAAATCGAACGGCGCGCGATTGGTCTCCGCGACGCCCGCGATCATGAAGATCAAGAACGCGAAGAACTGCGGGAAGATGCCGTACCACTTCGGAATGAAGCCGAACCAATAGCCTTGCTGCTGGTCGACGATCTCTCGAATCGAGAGCGAGTTCGACATCAGGATCACGGCCGCGAACGCCATGCCGTACGCGAGCTCGTAGCTGATCATCTGCGCCGATGAGCGCAAGCCGCCAAGCAGCGAATACTTGCTGTTCGACGCCCAGCCGGCGAGGACGACGCCGTACACGCCCATCGACGTGATCGCGAAGAGCACGAGCACGCCGACGTCAACGTCGGCCGCGGCCAAGTGAATCGGATGAGAGAGACCGGTCCACCCGGTCAGCCAGGTGATCCCGGTGATTTTCGCGAGCGTCGAGAAATCGGCGTCGGCGCCGAACGGCACGACCGAAAAGGCCGCGAAGGCCGCGGTGGCCGACAGCACCGGTGCGAGATAGAAGAGGATGGTGTCGGCCGCCTTCGGCCGCAGCTCCTCTTTCATGACCAGCTTCAGGATGTCGGCGAGTGGCTGCAGCAGCCCGCGCGGGCCGACCAGATACGGACCGTAGCGCTGCTGCACGAACGCGGCGACCTTGCGCTCCATGTAGACGAGGACGGCCGCCGAGATCTGCAGCGCGAAAAACACCGCAACGATGATCACCAGGTGCGCGATGAGCTCGGGCGTGATGAATGCGAGCATCAGTGCGCCATCACCTTCGCGCCAACGCGCCAGTCGGCGGGCACCGTGCAACGGCCTTCGCGGATGTGCGCTTCGTATTCCGCGCGGAACTGTTTGATCGTCGAGAGCACGGGCGTCGCCGCGGCGTCACCGAACGCGCAGAGGGTCTTGCCCATGATGTTGTTGCTGACCGAGAGCAGCAGGTCGAGGTCCTTCATCTGGCCCTCCCCGCGCTCGATCTTGCCGAGAATCTGATGCAGCCACGCGCCGCCTTCGCGGCAGGGCGTGCACTTGCCGCACGACTCGTGCTCGTAGAAGTGCAGCAGGTTCTCCGCCGCCCACACCATGCACGTCGTCTCGTCCATGACGATGATGCCGGCGGAGCCGAGAAGCGAGCCGGCCTTCTGAATGCCGTCGAAGCTGGCCGGAACGTCGATCTCGTGCGGCAAAAGCACCGGCACCGACGACCCGCCAGGGATCACGCATTTGAGCGCGTGGCCGCCGCGAATCCCGCCGCCGAACTGCTCGCCATAGATGAGCTCCTTGAGCGACACGTCCATCGACGCTTCGTAGGTGCCCGGCCGCTTGACGTGACCGCTAATGCAAAAGAGCTTCGGCCCGCCGTTCTTCTCGGGACCGATCTTGGCGAACCACTCCGCGCCGTGCTCGATGATGAGCGGCACGTTGCAGAGCGTCTCGACGTTGTTGACCGCGGTCGGACAGTTGTAGAGACCCGAGACGGCCGGAAACGGCGGTTTGAGGCGCGGCTGCGCGCGCTTGCCTTCGAGCGACTCGATGAGTGCGGTCTCCTCGCCGGCCTCGTACGCGCCGGCGCCCCGATGCACGTAGATCTCGCAATCGAAGCCTGTGCCCTGGATGTTCTTGCCGATGTATCCGGCGGCGCGCGCCTTCGCGAGCTCGGCCTCGAGCACCTCCTGCACGTGGTAGAACTCGCCGCGAATGTAGATGTAGGCGACCTTCGCACCAATCGCAAAGCAGCCGATGAGGCAGCCCTCGAAAAGGAGATGCGGGTTGCGCTCCATCAACACGTGATCTTTGAACGTGCCGGGTTCGCTCTCGTCCGCGTTGCAACAGATGTACTTCGGTTTCGGCGACTTCTTGTCGACGAACTGCCACTTCAAGCCGGTGGGAAATCCCGCGCCGCCGCGCCCGCGCAGCCCGCTCGTCTTCACCGCGTCGATGATGGCGTCAGGCGTCATGCCGAGCGCCTTCTTCAGCGAGCCGTATCCGCCGCGCTTCAGATAGGCGTCGAGCGTGAAGGCATTGGCTTCACGAATGTGACTGGTCAGGATGGGTTCCATCATCGGAGGTTCCCGATCAAGTTGGAAGTTAGAAGCCAGAAGTTAGAAGTACAGAAAATCACGCGTGATCTTCCGAACTTCAAACTTCTGGCTTCTAACTTTGAACTTGATCTCGTCATTTCCCTTCCACCTTGAGGTGACATCCCGTCAGAGCGGCCGGCCCGCGATTCCGCAGACCGTCGACGAGCTGTCTGACGTCCTCCGGCTTCTGACATTCCTGCCAGTGATCGTTGACGCCCACGACCGGCGCGCGATCGCACGCGCCGAGGCATTCGACCTCGAGCAACGTGTACTCCCCGGCCTTGTCGGTCTCGCCCGGCGCGATGCCGAGCGTCGCCGCGAACTGTTCGGTCACGCGCTCGGCGCCCAGCAGCGCGCACGAGAGCGTGCGGCACACTTGTATGACGTGGCGGCCGACGGGGCGCGTGTAGAACATCGTGTAGAACGACACGACGTCCTCGACGTCCGCCGGCGTGCAGCCGATCGCCTCGGCCACGTGACGCATCGCGTTGCCGGTGATGTAGCCCTGCTGGTGCTGTGCGAGATAGAGCGCCGCGATAATCGCCGACTTGCGCTGCTCGGGCGGATAGCGCGCGCAAATCTCTTCGAGCTTCGCGCGGTTCTCCGCCGTGTAGACGAAGGCCGGCCCCTCTTCGGGCACCTGGCGCGCGGACTTGTGGTGCCCGCGGCCGTAGTCCATCGTTGGGTGAAAGCTCATGGCGTCGGTCGTCGTCTCTCAGTCATCGCTCAGCTTCGAACTTGCCATCGGGACAGGCCCCGGCTTGCGCCGAACTGGGCCAGGCCCGCGCTCACTCCGCCGGCTCGTCATGGCGTCGTCTTTTCTTGCTTGCTCGCGGGGACCCCACCCCCGCTCGCCCGCGCTCCGGCGCTCGCTTCGCTCGCTCTCCTCGCGCGGATCATCGATCAACGTCCCCCATCACCACATCAGTCGATCCGATCACCGCGATGACGTCCGCGATCAGGCCGCCGACGATCATCTTCGGGAGCGCCTGGCAGGCGACGTACGACGGCGCGCGGGCTTTGACGCGGACCGGACGGTTCGTGCCGTCCGAGACGATGTAGAAGCCGTGCTCGCCGCGTGGGCCTTCGACCGGCACGTAGGATTCGCCTTTCGGCACGTTGAAGCCCTGCGAGTACAAGAGGAAGTGCTGAATGAGCGCTTCCATCTCCGTGTAAACGCGATCCTTCGGCGGCGGCACGAAGCGGTAGTCGCCGCAATCGTACGCGCCGGTGGGCGAGATACGCTCGAGCGCTTGCCTGCAGATGCGCACGCTCTGGCGCATCTCCTCCATCTTCACCAGGTATCGCGCGTAGACGTCCCCCTCGGTGTGCGTCGGCACGTCGAACTCGAACGTCTCGTACTTGAGGTATGGAAACATCTTGCGCACGTCGTAATTGATCCCGACGGCGCGCGCCATCGGTCCGACCAGCCCCATCGCCATTGTGTCTTCGCGCGACAGGTACCCGACGCCTTTCGTGCGCCTGATCCACACCTGATTCTTCGTGAGGAGCTGGTGATACTCCTCGAGCTTGCCCGGGAACTTGTCGAGAAAATCCGTCACGGCGGCGTGAAATCCGCGCGGCAGGTCTTCGCGCAAGCCGCCGATCCGAATGTAGCTCGGGAACATGCGGAATCCGGCGAGCATCTCGTTGAGGTTGAGCAGCTGCTCGCGCTCGCGGAAGCAATACATCATCACGGAGACCGCGCCGATCTCCATGCCATGGGTACCGAGCCACACCAGATGGCTCGACAGACGCTGCAGCTCCGCGATCAGCACGCGAATCCAGGTGACGCGATCGGGCATCTGCGTCTCGATGCCGAGCAGCCGCTCGACCGAGAGACAAAATGCGAGGCTGTTCGACTGCGGTCCGAGGTAATCCATCCGCTCGACGAGCGGAATCACCTGCTGCCACTTCTTCTGCTCGGCGGTCTTCTCGATGCCGGTGTGCAGGAAACCGATCGTGGGCTCGGCCGAGACGATGTTCTCACCATCGAGCTGGAGCACCAGATTCAACACGCCATGCGTGCTGGGGTGCTGCGGCCCCATGTTCACGGTCATCGTTTCGGTGCGGATGTCGCTCATTGCCTCATTGCCCCACTGCCCCATTGCCTCATTTCTTCCCGGCCTCTCGATCCGCCCGTTCCCGGGCTGCGCGCACGTTGGCCGCGAACTCCTCGACCGAGAGCTGAATCGGCTCCCACGATGCGGTGTCCTTGCGGATCTGCACCGGGTAGTCCTTGCGCAGCGGGTGGCCGACCCAGTCTTCGGCCATCAGGATGCGGCGAAGATCCGGATGGCCTTCGAACACGATGCCCATCAAGTCGAAAACTTCGCGCTCGAGCCAGTTGGCGGTCGGATAGATCGACGTGACGCTCGGCGCGCGCGCGTCGAGGCCGGGCAAACGCACCTTGAGGCGAAAGCGTCGCGCCGGCGCCGCCGCCGGGTTGCCGGCCGTCTTGAACGTCTCGCCGAGGCACGCGGCGTGGTACACCAGTTCAAAGCGCGGCTGCGCGGGATGCAAGTCCACCCCGACGACGTCCACGAGCAGCGCGAACTGTAGCGACGGATGATCGCGAAGCGCGCGGCAGGCGTCGATCAAATGCTCGCGATCGACGTACGCGGTCGGCATGTCGGTCGACGCGGCCGGCTCGATCGTGGCGCCGGCGACCGCGGCTCGCAGCGTGTCGGCGACAGACGTGTCCAAGTGGGCATCAGGCATCGTGATCCGCGCCGAACGCTACGCGCTCATGCGCGAGCGGTCAATCTTACGCTGCAGTTGAACGATGCCGTAGATGAGCGCCTCGGGCCGCGGCGGGCAGCCGGGCACGAAGACGTCGATCGGCACGATCTGGTCGCATCCCTGCACGATGGCGTAGTTGTCGAACACGCCGCCGCAGCTCGCGCACGCGCCCATCGAGAT